>SVDH01000006.1:3574-16391 GCA_015057865.1 Lachnospiraceae bacterium | reverse complement strand
ATGGAAGACAGTAACCCGCCTTCGGGGAGAAAGAGACATTTCAGATTTTTTGCAGGGATGCGCGGCAGCGCGAATGAAGAGCAGTCTACCGAACAGGAGATCATCTCCATGGTAGAAGAAGGTCATGAAAAGGGAGAGCTTCAGGAAAGCGAAGCGCAGATGATCCATAACATCTTTGCGTTCGACGAGAAAGAAGCCAGAGACATCATGACACATCGGAAGAACATCGTCGCTGTTGATGGTGCGCTTTCGCTTGAAGAAGTGTTAGAGTTTGTACAGGATAAGGAGTATTCCAGATTCCCTGTATTCCAGGAGACCATTGACAATATCACAGGGGTGATCCATATCAAGGATCTTTTGCGTCTGACGATCCGTAATGTCAACATGGATCAGCCGGTCTCTACGATTCCGGGCGTTGTCAGAAAGATCCCGTTTATTCCGGAAACACGACACATCGACACGCTGTTTCGGAATATGCAGGCAAAGAAAACGCATATGGCAGTCGTGATCGATGAGTATGGTCAGACGGCGGGTCTGATCACGATCGAGGATATCTTAGAGGAGATTGTCGGAGATATCCTGGATGAATATGATAAAGAGGAAGAGCAGATCATCCCGCAGCGTGACGGCAGCTTCATTATGACCGGAGAGGCGGATATGGATGAGGTCTGCAAGACGCTTGAGATTCACGACGAAGAGCTCGAAGACTTTGATACGTTAAACGGCTTCCTGGTCTCGAAAATCGATAAGATCCCCGCGGAAGGAGAAAACTATGCGATCTCAGCATACGGATATTCTTTCCAGGTAATGCAGGTTCTCGATAAAATGATCGGGTCAGTGCGTGTCCGTCGTCTGCCGGATAAGAGTGGTGAGGATACGGAAATCTTGTCAGGAGACAGGAATTTATGATATGATAATATTTCGGTAGCTGTTCGGAATGCGACCGGGCAGCAGATCGTCATTATTATTTATAACGGGAGGTTTGTTCGATTATGTCAGGACATTCAAAATTTTCAAACATTAAACATAAAAAAGAAAAGAACGATGCGGCCAAGGGAAAGATCTTTACGATCATCGGTCGAGAGATCGCTGTAGCTGTAAAGGAAGGCGGACCGGATCCGGAAAACAACAGTAAGCTGCGTGACGTCATTGCAAAAGCAAAGGCGAACAATATGCCGAATGATACGATCAACCGCGGCATCAAAAAAGCGGCAGGAGATACGGGATCGGTCAATTATGAAACGGTAACCTATGAAGGCTATGGACCGAACGGGACCGCGATCATCGTAAAAGCGCTGACGGATAACAAGAACAGAACTGCAGCAAATGTGCGCAATGCGTTTACCAAAGGATATGGCAATATCGGAACGCAGGGATGTGTTTCTTATATGTTTGATGAGAAAGGCCAGATACTGATCGACCGTGAAGAATATGACGGTGACCCGGATGAACTGATGATGCAGGCACTCGATGCCGGCGCAGAAGATTTTGTAGAAGAGGAAGACAGCTTTGAGATCATTACGGATCCGGCATCGTTTAGTGCCGTACGCGAGGAACTCGAGGCGGCGGAAGTCCCGATGGCAAATGCTGAGGTGACCATGATTCCGCAGACGTATGTAACACTGACAGCAGAGGAAGACATCAACCACATGAACAAGATTTTGGATTTACTGGAGGAAGATGATGATGTGCAGCAAGTCTACCACAACTGGGATGAGTAAAAAAGTTTTATTTGCAGCTTCTGAATGTGTACCGTTTATTAAGACCGGCGGTCTTGCTGATGTATGCGGAGCTCTGCCGAAATGGTTCCGCAAGGATGACTGGGATGTAAGGGTTGTGATTCCGAATTACACCTGTATTCCGGACCATTTCCGCAATGAGTTTCAGTATGTGACACATTTCTATATGCATATGGGACCGGCACTGCCGGATAAGTATGTCGGTATTCTGGAATATGAGTACGAAGGCATCCATTATTATTTCATCGATAATATGGAGTACTTTGATTCACCGACACCGTATGGGAACATCCGCTTTGATGTAGAGAAATTCTGCTATTTCAGTAAGGCAGTGCTTTCCATGCTGCCACTGGTTGGATTCCAGCCGGACCTGATCCATTGCCATGACTGGGAGACAGGTCTGATCCCGGTTTATCTGAAGAACGAATTCCAGGGTGACATGTTCTTCTGGGGCATGAAGACGATCATGACGATCCACAACCTCCGCTTCCAGGGTGTTTGGGATATTGAAACGGTACAGTCGATCAGCGGCCTTCCGGAAAGTCTGTTTACGCCGGATAAGCTGGAATACAAAAAAGACGCAAATATGTTAAAGGGCGGACTGGTCTATGCGGATTACATCACGACAGTCAGTGAGACATATGCCAATGAGATTCAGATGCCGTACTATGGAGAAGGCCTGGATGGTCTTTTGAATGCGCGCCGTCTGGATATGCAGGGAATCGTCAACGGGATCGATTACAGCATCTATGATCCGATGACAGATCCGCAGGTTCGTTATCATTATGACGTGCACAATTTCCGCCGTCAGAAACCGCTGAACAAAGAGCGTCTTCAGGAAGAGCTTGGTCTGACTGTCGATAAGAAGAAATTTATGATCGCGCTGGTATCCCGTCTGACAGATCAGAAGGGACTGGATCTTGTCAATCACGTGATCGAAGGAATTTCCGATGAGTTTACCCAGTTTGTAGTTGTCGGAACAGGTGAAAACCGGTATGAGGATGCATTCCGTTATTTTGCCGGGAAGCATCCGGAGCGGATCTCTGCGAATATCTGTTACAATGACGAGCTGGTACACAGACTGCTTGCCGCGTCTGATGCATTCCTGGTTCCGTCCCAGTTTGAACCATGCGGTCTGACACAGATGATGGCCTGCCGCTACGGTTCTCTGCCGATCGTCAGAGAGACAGGCGGATTACGGGATACGGTTAAGCCGTATAATGAATATGAGAATTCCGGAAATGGATTTTCCTTTACAAACTATAATGCACATGAGATGCTTGCGATCATCAATTACGCAAAGCAGGTGTATTTTGAGAAGAAACGTGATTGGAACCGTATCGTAGAACGAGCCATGAGTATTGATTTCTCGTGGAAGGTTTCCGCAAACCGTTATGAAGGCCTGTACCGCTATCTGCTTGGCATGACGGATTAAATCATAAACGGAGAGAGATATGTCTTTAGCACACGCAATATTCATGGGCCTGATCCAGGGACTGACGGAGTTTCTTCCGGTCAGCAGCTCAGGACACCTGGCATTGTTTAAGATCCTGTTCCATGTTAATACGGACAACGGGATCCTGTTTGATGTACTTTTGCACATTGCAACACTGATCGCGGTTGTCATCGTTTATTACAAGGATGTATTTAAGCTGATCAAGGAATTTGTCCTGATGATCCGTGATCTGATCCATAACATTATGGTGATGGTGGGGAAACGCAGCCATCCGGACAGAAAGCCGCGCAAGATCATTACGACTGCTTACAGAAAATTTGTCGCGATGATCGTTGTATCGACGATCCCGACCGGTATCATCGGTTTTGCGATCAAGGATTTTGTGGAACGTTCCGAGACATCTTTGCTGGTGCCCGGAATCTGCCTGATCATCACGGCAGCGGTTCTGTTCTTAAGCGATCTCGCTCCGGATGGAAGAAAGGGCCCCAAAACCGCATCTTATCCGAATGCGGTGATCATCGGTATCGTACAGGGACTTGCAACGCTTCCCGGAATCTCACGTTCCGGTTCAACGATCGCAACATCCGTATTCCTGGGATTTGACCGCAGGTTTGCAGTAAAGTATTCTTTTATCCTTTCCATACCGGCGATTCTCGGCGCACTGGTACTTCAGTTAAAAGACCTTGGTGAATATACGGTTACAGGGTCAGATGGCGTCAGCTATGTGGTCGGCATGATCGTTGCGGCCGTTGTAGGATATATCGCGATCAAATGGATGCTTAAGATCGTACGAAATAAGAAGTTTAAATATTTTTCCATATACTGTCTGATCATAGGAGTCATTTCTCTGATCGGGTATGCAGTGATGTAGGGAGAGTGTATGGCTTCCACAAAACGCAAACCGACAACCAAAAAAACGAGTGGACAACGGAAGTCTTCTACACGGAAGACTTCCGCTTCGCATGCAAAAAAGTCGACACGAAGCACATCCGCATCCCGCAGCACGGCAAAAAAGAAGCAGACACGCCAGCAGATTGATTTTCCATGGACAAGCGAACTGATCCTGTTTGCGGTCCTTGCGATCTGTATCCTGATCTTTATCGGGAATCTCGGAATGGGTGGCGTGGTTGGCACCTTTTTCAGGACGATCCTGTTTGGACTGGTCGGTGTCCTTTCATGGGTATTTCCGATCTGGCTGTTTTTTGCCTGTGCATTTTTGATCTCAAATAAGAATTCGGCAGGAGAAGAGAGCGCACGCAGGAACATGAAGCTGATCGCGGCGCTTCTGCTCCTTATTTTTATATGTACATTTGCGCATCTGGTCTGCTTCTTCGACCAGCCGATGAAGATCGGTGAGATCTTTAAAACCTGCGGACAGAATCATGCGGGCGGCGGCATTGTCGGCGGCATTATCGGAAAGGCATTCTTAAAGGCATTCGGAACGGCTGGTTCGTTTATCCTGACGGTGATCATTCTGCTGGTGTCTGTCATGCTTTTGACGGAAAAAGAGTTTTTCGGCAACATCAGCAAAAAAGCCGGTCCTGCATTGACACAGATGCGAAGCAACCGTGCGGAACGCAGGGCGGAGCAGAAAGCGTTTGAAGAACGCCGCGCAAGAGAATTGAAAAAAGAAGAAGAAAAATATGAGCGTGGTGATTATACGCCGCAAAAAGAACGACGCACATCGCATAAGCAAAGCGGGGTAATGCTGGATACGCTCTTATTTGACCCGGAGAAAGCTTCGGCCAATGTCCCGGATGAACCGGAAAGAAAGGTATATCCGCCGCCAAAGATCAATATCGCGGATGATGTACCGGCGTCAGAGGATCAGCCGTTTTCCGATGAGACAACATTTGCAGATATCCTGATGCCGACAGTCGGACCAAAGGCCGAACCTGTCAAAAAGCAGAAGGCTGCAGCTGCTGCCGTGCCGGAGACGGATATGACACTGGATGCCTCCTATGCGGATCTCGCGCCGGAAGCAGAGGGCGAAGGTGCACAGGAGGAGAAGCAGGCCAGAAGACGGTCTGTGAAGAACCCGGTTTCTTCAGCAGAGGACAACGAGAAGGTTTCTCAGGAGATCGCTGCGGCAAGTGCACCGGTCAAAAAATATATATTCCCGACGACACGTCATCTGGCGCGCCCGGATCAGAACGCGGCCGGAGATTCCAGAAAGCACCTGGAGGAGATGTCAGCCCGTCTGCAGATGACCCTGACCAATTTTGGCGTAGACGCAAGGGTGACCAATGTTACCTGCGGGCCGTCAGTTACCCGGTATGAGATTCAGCCTGAGATGGGCGTAAAGGTAAGCAAGATCACAAATCTTGCGGATGATATCAAACTGAATCTGGCTGTTTCCGATATCCGGATCGAAGCACCGATCCCCGGAAAAGCGGCCATCGGTATCGAAGTGCCGAATAAGAAAAATGTCACGGTTTCATTCCGCGAGTTAATAGAATCTGAAGAGTTTGCCGCACAGAAATCACGTCTGACGTTCTGTGCAGGAAAAGACATCGGCGGAAAGATCATCCTGGCCGACATTGCGAAAATGCCGCATGTGCTGATCGCAGGCGCAACAGGATCCGGTAAGTCTGTGTGCATCAACACGATCATCATGAGTGTTTTGTATAAGGCAAAACCGGAAGAAGTGCGGATGATCATGATCGATCCGAAGGTGGTCGAGCTGTCAATCTATAACGGTATTCCGCATCTGCTCCTTCCGGTCGTGACAGATCCGAAAAAGGCTGCCGGCGCATTGAACTGGGCAGTTGCCGAGATGACAGACCGCTATCGCAAGTTTGCGGAATATCAGGTGAAGGATATTAAAGCATTTAACCAGAAGGTGGATGCCATCAAGGATATCCCCGGAGAAAAGCCGGAGCGCATGCCGCAGATTCTGATCATCGTCGACGAGCTTGCGGATCTGATGATGGTAGCGCCGGGAGATGTCGAAGGCGCGATCTGCCGTCTGGCACAGCTGGCGCGTGCAGCCGGGATTCATCTTGTCATTGCGACACAGCGGCCGTCTGTTAATGTTATTACAGGCCTGATCAAGGCAAATATGCCTTCGAGGATCGCGTTTGCGGTGACATCCGGTGTGGATTCGAGAACCATTCTGGACATGGTCGGCGCCGAGAAGCTGCTTGGAAAGGGTGATATGCTTTTCTACCCGCAGGATTACCAGAAGCCTCTGCGCGTACAGGGCGCATTCATTTCTGAAAAAGAGATCAATGAGGTGGTTAAGGAAATCTGTGAGAAAAACGGAAGCACCGAATACGGCACGGCGATCCAGGAACAGATGGAAAAAGCGGCCGGCGGCAATGCAGGCGGTTCCGGGGCACCGGGCAAGGAGCGCGATGTTTACTTTGACAAGGCCGGACGTTTTGTTATAGAAAAAGAAAAGGGATCCATTGGTATGCTGCAGCGGATGTTTAAGATCGGCTTTAACAGAGCGGCAAGGATCATGGATCAGCTTGAAGAAGCAGGTGTGGTCGGACCGGAAGAGGGGACAAAGCCACGCCAGGTACTGATGAGTGCAGAAGAATTTGAGGCATATCTGTCAGAGATTGAATAATGCCCGGAAGAAGAGGTATAATTGTACACGAGGGAAGAGATTAACCATAAAGTGCAAAGCAGGAAACGCAAGAGAAGACGGATCACGACGGTCTGTGTGATTCTTGCTGCCATGGTCGTTGCAGCCGTGATCATTGTTTCAACTGCCAGAAACCATTCGGAAAGCTATATGCTCAGGCAGGCGAACAAATACTATGCGGCGCATGATTATGATGAGGCCATCGAATATCTGGACAAGATCCTTGCGCTGAATCCGGACAGCACGGATGCGCTGCTTTTGTCTGCAAAGATCAATTATTCGATCAAGGATCTGGATCAGGCAGAGTCAGCAGCTCTGCGTTATCTGGAACTGGTACCAAACAGTACGGACGGATACCGGGTCCTGCTGCAGGTTTATACGGCACAGGATCGATATGTTGAGATTCTCGCTAAGAGCAAGGACGTGACCGATAAAAAAGTCCTGGCGGTGTTTGATGAATTCATGACAGAAAAGCCTTCCGCAAATATGGCGGGCGGTTCTTATGATGATGTGCCGGAGATCACTTTGTCGAGTGCGGATGCCGGAGACATCTACTATACGCTGGACGGATCGGAACCGACGACTGACAGCGATCTGTTTGATAAGGAAGAGCCGATCGTGATCGAAGAGGAAGGAGAAACCGTTCTTTCTGCGATCTGTGTAGATGCGAAAGGCCGACAGAGCCGTGTTATGACAGAGACCTATGACGTGACGCTGCCGGATGCTTCCGCGCCGGTCGTTTCCCCGGCAGGCGGCGAGTTCAGCGAGGAAACGTATATTCATGTTACCGCTGAAGAGGATGCGACGATCTATTATGACTGGGATGAGGAACCGGA
The DNA here is from genome assembly GCA_015057865.1 of Lachnospiraceae bacterium. Taxonomy (GTDB): domain Bacteria; phylum Bacillota; class Clostridia; order Lachnospirales; family Lachnospiraceae; genus SY8519. Next base: position 8,768 of record SVDH01000006.1, on the reverse strand, counting down.
AGTTGGCGGAGAAGAGTATTACGGCTCGATCCGCGTACGGGAAGGCAATCATGTCCTTCAGGTGATCGCGGTCAATAAATACGGAAAACCGAGTGATGTCGTAAAGTACAACTTTATCTATTATCCGCCGGCACCGCCGGAGCCGGAACCGGAACAAACGACGGAAGAAGAGGCGCAGACACAGGAAACAGCGCAGAATACAGAGGACTCTGAGACATCACAGAATTAAGCTTACATTCAACAGGAGGATGCGTATGAAACGAGTTTTGCTGAAGTTAAGCGGCGAGGCGCTTGCAGGAGAGAAAAAGACAGGGTTTGATGAAGCGACCTGTCTGGAAGTGGCCCGCCAGGTGAAAGAACTGACGGAAAAAGGGATTGAGGTCGGAATCGTGATCGGCGGCGGCAATTTCTGGAGAGGACGTACCAGCGAAACGATCGACCGTACGAAGGCAGATCAGATCGGCATGCTGGCAACAGTCATGAACTGCATTTATGTTTCTGATATTTTCCGCTATGCGGGAATGGAAACAGAAGTGATGACACCGTTTGCATGCGGCAGTTTCACAACACTTTTTTCAAAAGATAAAGCAATGGCAGCATTGAAAAAGGGCGCGGTCGTCTTCTTTGCAGGCGGTACGGGACATCCGTATTTCTCAACGGATACAGCGACCCTTCTGCGCGCGATCGAGATCGAGGCAGACGTGATCCTTTTGGCAAAGGCTGTTGACGGTGTCTATGACAGTGATCCGAAGGTCAATCCGGATGCAGTCCGCTATGATGTTGTAAGCATCGACGAAGTCATTGAGAAAAAGCTTGCGGTTGTGGATCTGACAGCATCGATCCTGGCGATGGAAAACCATATGCCGATGTATGTATTTGCGCTGCAGGATCAAGACAGTATTATAAAAGCTGCCAGCGGCAGCTTTGCGGGAACCAAAGTAACAGTTTAGGTAACAGGAGGAAAGCATCATGAATGAAAGACTTGAGCAGTATGATGTAAAAATGGGAAAAACATACAGCAACCTGATCGCAGAATTCGGCTCGATCCGTGCCGGAAGAGCCAATCCGCGTGTTCTTGATCAGATCCGTGTAGATTATTATGGAACACCGACACCGATCCAGCAGGTGGCAAACGTTTCCGTACCGGAGGCAAGAGCGATCCTGATCCAGCCTTGGGAGAAGAACATGCTTAAGGTGATCGAAAAAGCGATCCAGGTTTCTGATCTTGGCATCAACCCTGTAAACGACGGCAATTCGATTCGTCTTGTTTTCCCGGAACTGACAGAGGAACGCAGAAAAGATCTTTCAAAGGATGTCAGAAAAAAAGGGGAAGAAGCAAAAGTTGCAATGCGTAACATCCGAAGAGACGCAGATAAGAGCTTCAAAAAACTGACAAAAGAAGAAGATATGTCAGAAGATGCGGTAAAAGATCTGCAGGATGAGCTTCAGAAGCTGACAGACCGTCACATCAAGGAAGTGGATGAAGCGGTTGCGAAGAAGATCGATGAGGTTATGACTGTATAGGCAGGAACGCTTATGGGAGATTATTCCGGACTGAAAATACCAAAGCACGTTTCCATTATCATGGACGGAAACGGACGCTGGGCAAAGGCATTGGGGAAACCGAGAACTTACGGACATAAAGTCGGTGCTGAAAACCTGGTTCAGCTGGTTGAGGATGCGGACGAGATCGGAATCAAATATCTGACCGTTTATGCATTTTCGACAGAGAACTGGAACCGGCCTGATATGGAAGTAAAGACCCTGATGCGTCTGTTTCGAAAATATCTGAAGATCTGCTATCAGAAAGCGATGAAGAACCATTCCAGGATTCGCCTGATCGGTGATTTTTCAAAGCTGGATTCCGAACTTCAGGAGATGATCCGCGTGCTGGAGCATGACACAAAGGATTTTGAGGGGATCAATTTTACGATCGCCTTAAACTACGGCAGTCGTGATGAGATGCTGCGCGGTATGAAAAAAATGCTGGCCGATTGTAAAGAGGGACGTCTTAACGGGGAGGATCTGGATGAAGAGCTGTTTTCATCCTATCTTGACACGTCCGACATACCGGACCCGGATCTGATGATCCGGACGAGCGGAGAGGAACGGCTTTCCAACTGGATGATGTGGCAGCATGCATACAGTGAGTTTTATTTTACGGATACGGCCTGGCCGGATTTTCATAAGGAAGAGCTGCTGGAAGCAGTAAAAGCCTATACACTTCGCGACAGAAGGTATGGCAAAGTCAGCAGCGGGGAGGAACCAAATGTTTAAGACGCGTTTGATCAGCGGTGTAATTTTAGTGGCACTCGCGCTATTGTTTATTATTATTGGCGGCAATCTGCTGCTGGTTGTTTCGGCGATCCTTTCGGTGATCGGATTGTTTGAACTGTATCGTGTTTTCCGGATTGAGAAAACACCGGTTGCGATCTGCGGATATCTGTTTACGATCTTTTACTATATTAAGCTCGGGAACAACAACATTCCGTTCCTGCTTTTGATCATGGCATTCCTGCTTGCAATCCTGATCATTTTTGTGATCCGGTATCCGCGTTACCGGTCCCAGCATATCATGGCAGCTTTTTTCGGGGTCTTTTATGTCAGCATTATGTTATCCTGTGTCTACCAGACAAGAATGCTGCCGGACGGAGGCGTATATCTTGTTTGGCTGATCTTCCTTTCCGCATGGGGGAGCGATACCTGTGCATACTGTGCGGGGATGCTGTTTGGGAAGCATAAGATGACGCCGAAGCTGAGCCCGAAGAAAACCATTGAAGGTGCGATCGGCGGTATCGTAGGTGCGGCCATTCTCGGCCTGATCTATGGCGCGATCTTCCATGGCCCGATGAACATCGGCAGCAGAGAGATCGTGATCCTTGCCATCGTCTGTGCGGCTGGTGCGGTCATCGCGATGATCGGGGATCTGTGTGCATCTGCGATCAAACGAAACTACAAAGTAAAGGATTACGGACATCTGATCCCGGGACATGGTGGTATCATGGACCGGTTTGACAGCATTATCTTTACAGCACCCGTGATCCTGTATCTCTCGATTTTCTTCCTGTGAAAGGAGACTTTATGCGAAATATTGCGATCCTGGGATCTACCGGCTCGATCGGTACACAGACGCTTGATATCATTCGTAAACAGCCCGGCCTGAAAGTGACTGCGCTTTCGGCCGGGCGTAATACAAAATTGTTGGAAGAACAGATCCGGGAATTTCATCCCGGACTTGTTTCCGTACAGGATGAAGACAGTGCGAAGGATCTGCGTGTGCGGATCGCTGACCTGGATACCAAAGTGGTCTCTGGTATGGACGGACTTCTGGCTGTAGCAACAGAGCCGGCGTCAGAGCTTCTTGTTACCGCGATCGTCGGAATGATCGGACTGCGTCCGACGGTTGCGGCGATCAAAGCAGGGAAGAATATAGCGTTGGCGAACAAGGAAACCCTTGTGACCGCCGGCCATATCATCATGCCCCTTGCAAAGGAGTATGGTGTATCGATCCTGCCTGTTGACAGCGAACACAGCGCGATCTTCCAGTGTCTGCAGGGGGAATCCATGAACCCGATCGATAAGATTCTGCTGACAGCTTCCGGAGGCCCGTTCCGCGGCAGAAAAACAGAAGAGCTGCGACAGATGAAGGCGGCCGATGCCTTAAAGCATCCGAACTGGAGCATGGGGAAAAAGATCACCGTTGATTCTGCCACACTTGTGAATAAGGGGCTTGAGATGATTGAGGCCGGCTGGCTGTTTTCCGTTGGAGCGGATCAGATCGAGGTGGTTGTGCATCCGCAGAGCATTATCCATTCAGCGGTTCAGTATGCAGACGGCGCCGTGATCGCACAGCTTGGGATTCCGGATATGCATCTGCCGATCCAGTATGCGCTTTTCTATCCTGAGCGGAAACCATTGCCGCAGGAGAAGCTGGATCTGTTTGCACTTGGTTCACTGACATTCGAAAGACCGGATGAAGAGACATTTCGCGGTCTTGCACTTGCCAGAAAAGCCATGAAAACAGGCGGAAACCTGCCGACGGTATTAAATGCCGCGAACGAGAGAGCAGTCGCGCTGTTCTTACAGGATCGGATTCCGTTTCTGGAGATTGCAGAGATCATAGAGGAAAGTATGGAAAACATTCCGTTTATCGAGGCACCGGATCTGTCGCAGATCCTGGAAACAGAAGCTTTGGTTTATGAGAGAATTGACAAGGTAGAAGTATGATCATACGTTATGTTTTGGCGTTTGTCGTATTGAGCATCATCATCATTTTTCATGAGCTCGGACATTTCTGGCTTGCGAAAAAGAACGGCATTCGCGTCAATGAATTTTCACTCGGACTTGGGCCGACGATCGTCGGATTTCAACGTGGCGAGACCAAATTCTCCATCAAAGCACTTCCGTTTGGCGGGGCCTGTGTGATGGAAGGAGAAGACGGAGAAAGCAATGACGACCGCTCATTCCAGAAAAAGTCGGTTTGGGCAAGGATCAGCGTTGTTGCGGCAGGGCCGGTCTTCAACTTCATCCTTGCGTTTATTTTCTCTGTCATCATTATCGGCAGTGTCGGCGTGGTAAAACCGGTCCTCTCGGATGTATCTCCAGGATACGCCGCAGAAGAAGCGGGTCTGCAGGCTGGTGATGAGATCATCAAGCTTGGCAATAAGCATATCTTTTTCTATAACGAAGTGAGTATGTACGCGATCTTCCATGCCGGAGAGACGACGGAAGTCACATACAAAAGAGACGGAGAGACAAAAACGGCGGTTTTAAAGCCGATCTATAATGAAGAAGAGGGACGCTATCTGTACGGCTTTATCGGAGCTGCAGAGCAGACACGTGTCGGACCGATCAAGACGGTTGGCTACAGCGCACTGAATGTCAAGTTCTGGATCCAGTATACGTATGGAAGTCTTAAGATGCTTTTGACCAACCAGGTCTCCATGAGCGAGATGTCAGGACCTGTCGGGATCGTTAAATACATGGGGGATTCCTATGCCGAGAGCAGGGCAGCCGGGCTGTTCTATGGATTTTTGACGCTTCTTAATTTCGGCATCCTGATCTCCGCGAACTTAGGCGTGATCAATCTGCTGCCATTGCCGGCTCTTGACGGAGGACGGCTGGTTTTCCTGATCATAGAGGCGATCCGCGGAAAGCGTGTGATCCCGGAGCGGGAAGGCATGGTGCATTTTGT
>SVDH01000006.1:0-3474 GCA_015057865.1 Lachnospiraceae bacterium | reverse complement strand
CGGCTGGTTTTCCTGATCATAGAGGCGATCCGCGGAAAGCGTGTGATCCCGGAGCGGGAAGGCATGGTGCATTTTGTGGGGATCGTGTGCCTGTTCGCACTGATGATCTTTATCATGTTTAATGACGTAAGAAATCTGTTTATCTGAGAATCATATTGGGGGACGGCGGTATGAAAACGCGCGAAATCAGGATCGGAACGGTTGTGATCGGAGGAGATCATCCGATCGCGATCCAGTCTATGACAAATACAAAAACAGAAGATGTAGAGGCAACGGTCGCGCAGATCAAAAAACTGACACAGGCAGGCTGCGAGATCATCCGCTGCGCAGTGCCGACAATGGAAGCAGCAAAAGCACTTGCCGGAATCAAAAAGGAGATTACGATCCCGCTTGTCGCAGACATCCATTTTGATTATCGTCTGGCCATTGCCGCGATCGAGAACGGCGCTGACAAGATCCGGATCAATCCGGGCAATATCGGCGGAGCGGAAAACATCCGGAAGGTCGTTGACTGCGCGAAAAGCCACGGCGTGCCGATCCGTGTCGGCGTAAACAGCGGTTCCCTTGAAAAGGAACTGGTTGAAAAATACGGCGGGGTAACGGCAGAAGGACTGGTTGAGAGCGCGCTCGATAAAGTGCGCATGATCGAGGAATATGATTATCATAATCTGGTGATCAGCATTAAATCATCAGATGTTTTGATGTGTGTGAAGGCACATGAACTGCTGGCAGAGCAGACGGACTATCCGCTGCATGTAGGCATCACAGAATCTGGAACAGTCACGAGCGGAAATATCAAATCCGCGATCGGTCTTTCTTTGATCCTGCATCAGGGGATCGGTGATACGATCCGTGTTTCCCTGACAGGGGATCCGGTGGAAGAGATCCGTTCCGCGAAACTGATCTTAAAGACACTGGGCCTTCGAAAAGGAGGCATTGAGATGGTTTCCTGTCCGACCTGCGGCCGTACGCAGATCGATCTGATCGGTCTGGCGAACCGTGTTGAGGAGATGCTCGCCGGCTATGATATGGATATCAAAGTGGCTGTGATGGGCTGTGTTGTAAACGGACCCGGGGAAGCAAAGGAAGCAGACATCGGTGTGTGCGGCGGCAAAGGTGAGGGCCTTTTGATCCGCCATGGTGAGATCATTAAGAAAGTGCCGGAACAGGAGCTTTTGGCGGCGCTGAAAGAAGAACTGGATCACTGGAAATAGGATTGGGGGATACATGGGACGTCCTTTTTTTGAAGTGTTTTCCGAACTGCAGATGGATGATAAGATCAGGCGGCTGTTTGAAGATACGCAGATTACAAAAGTATCGACGAACAGCAGCCGTGATTTTTTGCGCGTTTATTTAACGAGTGACCATCTGATCTCAAAGGAGCAGATCCGCCGTCTGGAACAGAAAATGGAAAAAGACCTCTTTGAGGGCAGAATGCGGGTCTATGTCATTGAGCAGTTTGATCTGCCGGATGTTTACTCCCTGGAGACACTGTTTGAAACCTACTGGCCAAGTGTTCTTTCGGAAATCCATGCATATTCACCGGTGCTTCACAGGATCCTGTACGGGGCAGACGCGCATGTTGAAAACGACGCGCTGACACTGACCTTTGCAGACAATCTGGTCGTGCATGAAAAAGAGGATGAGATCAGAAGGATCTTAGAGAAAATCTTTGCCGAACGCTGCGGGATCCCGCCGCGGCTTTCCATTTCCTATCAGAAGCAGGAAACAAACGACGAAGCGCAGAAAGAAAAGCTTGCGAAAGAGATCCATGCGATCGTCAACCGCCGGTTTGAAGCAGAGGAGAGACAGAAACAGGCAGCAGGAGAAGCGGATGCGTCTTCTGCTTCTGATGCACAAAAAAAGACGGCTGATACAAAAAGATCCAGACGGAAACGGATCCCGGATTCGCCGGATCTGATCTACGGAAAGAATTTTGAGGGTGCACCGGTCCCGATGAACCAGATCACGGACGGAATGGGAATCGTGATCGTACAGGGCCGGATCATCGAATCAGAACCGCGGGAGATCAAGGGAGAACGTTATATCTTTATCCTGACTGTGACGGATGATACGGATACATTCCGCATGAAGTTTTTCTGTACGGCAGATGTGGCAGAACGGATCATGCCGGAATTAAAACCCGGCGTCTGCATCTGCGCGAGAGGATCGGTATCCTTTGATACGTTTGATAAGGACCTGTCGATCTCGTATGTGACAGGCATCCGGAAGATTCCGGAGTTTCGCAAAAAGCGGGAAGATCACAGTGAGATCAAACGCGTAGAGCTCCACTGTCATACGAAAATGAGTGATATGGACGGCGTGACAGATGTGAAGGATCTGATCAAACAGGCGGCGGCCTGGGGGCAGAAAGCCATTGCGATCACAGATCACGGCGATGTGCAGGCCTTCCCGGATGCACTCAAGGCTTCCAAGGATGTCGGCGATGATTTTAAAGTCATCTACGGTGTGGAAGGGTATCTTGTAGATGATACCCTGGGACTGGTGCAAAACCCGCACGGGGAAACGTTTGATGACGCATTTGTCGTATTTGACTTAGAGACAACCGGATTAAGCTCGGAAAGCTGTGCGATCATCGAGATCGGTGCCGTGAAGGTGGAAAACGGTGAGATCACGGACCGCTATTCGACTTTTGTCAATCCGAAGCGCCCGATCCCGTATCATATCCAGGAGCTGACATCGATCCGCGATGATATGGTACGGAACGCTCCTGTGATCGAAACAGTTCTGCCGGAGTTTATGACGTTTTGCGAAGGCTGTGTCATGGTCGCGCACAATGCCGATTTTGACATGGGCTTTATTGAGAAAAACTGCCGCGACCAGGGAATCCCGATCGACAAGACCGTTCTGGATACCGTAACACTTTCCAGGTTCCTGCTGCCGGCATTGAACCGCTATAAGCTGGATACGGTCGCAAAAGCACTGCAGGTAAGCTTAGAGCACCATCACCGGGCAGTGGATGATGCCGCATGTACGGCAGAGATTTTCGTGAAGCTGCTTGACATGCTGAAGCAACGCGGCATTACAAATATGGAAGAGCTGGATGCGGTCCGGAATACAGATCTGGATGATTCTTTTATCCGCAAACTCCCGTCTTTTCATGTGATCCTGCTTGCAAGAAATGATATCGGACGTGTGAATCTGTATCGGATGGTTTCGGATTCTCATCTGCGCTTTTTTAATAAGCGCCCGCTGATCCCCAAAAGCGAGCTTTCCCGTCTGCGGGAAGGAGTGATCATCGGTTCTGCCTGTGAGGCCGGTGAGCTTTACCAGGCGTTGATCACGCACAGATCCGATCAGGAGATCACAAGGCTGGCCCGGTTTTATGACTATCTGGAGATTCAGCCGCTGGGCAACAACCGGTTTATGATCGGTTCGGATCGGTTTGATATTGCTTCCGATGAGGACCTGATGGCAATTAACCGTCGGATCATCGAGCTCGGAAGGATTTTT
>SVDH01000045.1 GCA_015057865.1 Lachnospiraceae bacterium | reverse complement strand
ACAAAACAGAAAACAGGTCACTGATTCCCTGGACTTTCAGGAAATGCTCTGCCAGAAGTCTGGAATTACTTGTGGCGATCCCCAAAAGCACACCGTTTTCATGCAACTTGTATAAAAGCTCTCTGGCACCGGGCTTTAACCGGATGCGCGTCTCATAACTTTCGTAAGCCATATTATTCCAGATGACCTTCAATTCATCGATCGTCTCCGGCAGCTGAAACTCGCTGACAAAATACGCTGCAGTCTCTGTAAAGCTCATTCCCTCAATATCCTGCTGCAGTGTGTCAGGCACGGGGATGCCGCGGGAAGCAAAAAACCGGTTGTCGATGTCTGTCCAGACCCACATGGAATCTGCCAGCGTCCCGTCCAGATCAAAGATCACTGCCTTTTTATCCTGAAACATCTAACTCTCCATTCAAGTGAAACACCCTCATGATACGATGATCTGAGGGTGTCTTTTTCATTCATTATACATGCAAATCTCTATTATTTGTCAGAAGAGATGATCGAAATGCCTTCTCCGGACTGCTGTGCGGATGTTCCTGCCACAACCGGTGCTGTTACCATCTCCGGTGTCAGTTCATTCCGGTTGGAATTAACGATATCCAGGCACTCCTCAAGAGAACCGAGCAGGCTTCCATAGTAATCGTTCGTCACATGTACGGAACGGGAAAGGATATTCTGCAGATTCTCCAGCAGATTATCTGTATAATCGATCGCTGCGGTACGGATGTTGTTCGCATCCTCAGCAGCCTTATCAAGAATCTCCTGTGCCTGATCAGAAGCCATCGTTACGATCTCGTTTGCCTGCGCATATGCCTGCTGTGTCACAGCATGCTCTGTAACCATTTCTTTTACCTGCGCCTGTGTCTCAGCGATCATTTCATCCGCCTTTGACTGTGCGTCAGCAAGAATCGCGTCTTTATTATTTAAGATCTTCTGATAACGCTTGATCTCTTCCGGTGTGTTCTGACGAAGCTCATCCAAAAGCTCTTCCAGTTCATCTTTATTTACGACAACTTTTGAATTGGAAAGAGGCTGATATTTACAATTTTCCAGATACTCCTCAATCTCTGTGATAATTTCTTCAATTCCGCTCATTTTAGAATCTCCTTAAATTCAATTTGCACTCGTAACGATAACGTTACTTGTATTTATCATATACCCGTTCCGCAATAAAGGCCGGAACAAATTTGGATATATCTCCTCCGTAAGAAGCGACTTCCTTTACAATGGTTGAACTCAGATACGAATACTGTAAACTCGTTGTCAGAAAAATCGTATCGACTTCTGTGTTCATGATATGATTCGTCTGCGCGATCTGAAGCTCATATTCAAAATCAGTGACCGCCCGAAGTCCGCGTACGATCATATTCGCATCTCTTTCGCGGGCAAAATCAACGGTCAATCCGTCAAACGATTCTACAGAAACATTTGGAATATCACAAATAGCCTCTTGTATCATACTAACACGTTCATTAATAGAAAACAACGAATTTTTTGCGCTGTTAATCAAAACCGCAACGATCAGTTCGTCAACAAGACGTGAGGATCGTTCAATGATATCAAGGTGCCCAAGGGTCAGTGGATCGAAGCTTCCGGGATAAATCGCTCTTTTCATTTTTGTTCTCCTGCTGTTATGAAACTCGTTGTAAAAACACGTGCCGATTGGTCTTATATCGTTTTTCCTTTTTGATCGCAAACGCACCATCCATTTCAAGTTCGGAAAGATCGGTATCAAGAGAGGTCTCCACGATCAGGATCGTATCTTCTGTTAGTATATCGGATTCCTTCAGTGCCGACAGCACAAGGTGCTCTAAGCCCTTTCCGTAGGGCGGATCCATAAAGATCAGATCAAACTGATATTTGCCCTCGAGGCTTCGGACCGCCGCAACCGCATCCATACAGAGCACTTCTGTTTCCTCTGTAAACTTTGTAAAGCGGATGTTTTCTTCGATGCAGGCAGCTGCCTTCTTGCTGTTGTCTACAAAAACCGCCTTCACCGCACCGCGGCTGACTGCCTCTAATCCGATCCCGCCGCTTCCGGCAAACAGATCCAGAAAACAGGCACCCGGCAGATCAAAATGGATCATATTAAACAGGGTTTCCTTGATCCTGTCTGTCGTCGGTCTCGTTTCTGTCCCGGGCAGTGTCTTTAACGGCATGCTGCGGGCCGTACCGGCTATAATACGCATCTTATCTCTGCTCCTTTAAAACAGCTTTGTTTTTCATCAGATAATCAACCAGCGAAACAACGGTCAGCACAAGTGCCAGCCAGATCGCGATCTGCTCCAATACCTGAAAAGCGGTAAAAGGCAGGTGCAAAAGCAAGAGGATGATCATCACCATCTGCACGACAGTCTTGACCTTTCCCCACATGCTTGCCGCGATCACGACGCCGTTATCGACAGCGATCAGTCTGAAACCGCTGATGATAAACTCTCTCGCGATGATAATGATCACGATCCATGCCGCAAGTCTGTCGATCGCGATCAGGCAGATCATCGCGGAGCAGACAAGAAGCTTGTCCGCAAGCGGATCCATGAATTTTCCAAAATTGGTCACCAGATTATATTTCCGCGCGATCTTTCCGTCCAGCATGTCCGTCAGACTTGCAACGATGAAGATCACAAGTCCGATGATGTCTCCTGCACGCCCGAACAGCCCGCTTAAGACAAAAAATACAAAAAACGGGATCAGGATCACACGAAACATAGTCAGTTTATTCGGCAGATTCATCTTCTATTACCCCAAGTAAATCATATTCCCAAGCACCGCTGATGCGAACCCGGATGAAATCACCCGAAACCAGCGGTCTGTCATTCTGTACAAATACATATCCGTCCACATCCGGCGCGTCTCTGTAGCTGCGGCCGATGTAGACACCCTCGCCCGGCAGTTCTCCTTCGATCATCACTTCCAGATGCTCACCGATGCGGGCTTCATTTGCGTCTAGGATCACTTCCTGCTGTAACGCCATCGCTTCATTCCGGCGGTCTTCTTTGACAGCATCATCGATCTGATCGGGCAGCATGGCAGCCGGTGTGTTCTCTTCCTGCGAATAGGCAAACGCGCCCATCCGGTCAAACTCCATCTCGTCTAAAAACGCCATCTGCTCTTCATGCTCATCATCTGTCTCGCCGGGGAAGCCGCAGATCAATGTCGTACGAAGCGCGATATCAGGGATCTTTTCTCTGATCAGCGCGATCTTTTCACGAAGCTCCTGGTTGGTTGTCCTGCGCCCCATCCGTTTTAAGATCCTGTCATTGACATGCTGGATCGGCATATCCAGATAATGGCAGACCTTGTCATTTCTAAGCATGGCATCAAGAAGCGCCTCATCGATCTCTTCCGGATAACAGTATAAGAGGCGGATCCAGTGGAGACCATCGATCATCTGCAGCTGATCCAAAAGATCCGGCAGACGCTTTTCCCCGTACAGATCCAGTCCGTACCGGGTCGTCTCCTGTGCAACGATGATCAGCTCCCGCACGCCATGTGCGGCAAGATCCTTTGCTTCATCAAGCAGTGTTTCCATCGGCACGCTTCTGTATGGTCCGCGGATCGACGGGATCACACAATAGGTACAGTGCTTATCACACCCTTCGGCAATCTTTAAATAGGCAAAATAACCGCCTGTTGAAAGGATTCTTTTTGCCGGTGCTTTGGGCGCTCCGAGCTTCTCTTCCACTGACGGGAATTCCATAAAGGCATTTCCCTTCATTGCTTCCGAGATCGCACTGGTGATCCGGTCTAAAGCCATCACGCCAAAGCATGCATCTACCTCCGGGATCTCCTTGATGATCTCTTCCCGATAGCGCTGTGCGAGACATCCGCAGACGATCAGCACTTTGCATTTGCCGTTCTCTTTATACTGCGCCATCTCAAGGATCGCATTGATGCTCTCTTCCTTAGCCGCATCAATAAACGCGCAGGTATTGATCACGATCGCTTCCGCTTCTGTCTCATCATCCGTGATCTCAAATGCCGCATTTGCCAGATGACCCAGCATATATTCTGAATCGACTCTGTTTTTATCGCATCCGAGCGAAAGGAAAAATATCTTCATTATGCTTCTTCGGTCGTCTCAGCCTCTTCGGCATCCTTTTCTTCTGTCACTTCTTTGGAAGCTTCCTCTGCTTCTTCTGTGTCTGCCTCTTCATTGGCAGCTGCCGCACGCATTTCTTCCGCAAGCTGCTCTGCGCGCTCCATTTCCTCCTGAAGTGCCTGTGCGGATGCCGCGCTTAAGATTTTGACAGAACCTTCATTCAGCTCTTCTACAGCGATGGAAAGCGGCTTTCTGTCTTCCGTTTCTTGTACTTTTGTATCCGCATGATCGATCAGCTGACGTGCGCGTTTTGCAGCAGCCGTAACAATCGAATAACGGCTTTTTACGATCGGTTCATCCGGTTCACTCTCTTTATTAACTGCCTGCATTAATTCTACATAGGATGGATGGATCATATCATTTCTCCCTTCTGGTATTCACTGAGTTCCTTACGGATCCGCTCGATCGTTTCCGCATTTCTTGCCATACTTTTATGTTCCGCGCGGATCAGCTGATGAAGCTCCTCCACGCACTCGTCGATATCATCATTGATGATCAGATAGTCATAGGCCTCGCATCCGTCTGCTTCTTCGATCGCACGCGCAAGGCGTCCGGCAATGACTTCCTCTGTCTCTGTCCCACGCCCGATGAGTCTGGCCTTTAACTCTTCAACCGAAGGCGGCGTCATGAACAACAGCACCGCATCCGGAAATTTTTCCTTTACTTTCAAAGCACCCTGGATCTCGATCTCTAAGATCACGTCCTTGCCTTCTTCAAGCGCTGTTTCTACAAACGCACGCGGCGTTCCGTAATAATGACCGACATAGCCTGCATATTCGAGCAGGGAGTCTGTCACGATCATCTCTCGGAATTCCTCTTCCTCACAGAAGAAATAATGGACACCGTGCACCTCGCCTTCTCTTGGTTCCCTCGTCGTAGCTGATACCGAAAGGATATAGTCCTCCGGGTATTTCTCAAGCAGCATCCGGACAGCCGTACCTTTGCCGGCACCGGAAAAGCCGGATAAAATGATCAGCAAGCCTTTTTTCATGCTATCTCCTTATGTCTATTCAATGTTCTGTATCTGCTCTCTGATTTTTTCGATCTCCGTCTTCAGACGGATCCCGATATCTGAGGTGATCTTATCATTTGCCTTGGAGAGGATCGTATTTGCCTCGCGGTTCATCTCCTGTGCAATGAAATCAAGCTTACGCCCGATCTCATCCCCTGTTTCAAGCACATCCAGCATATTGTTGAGATGGCTTCTTAACCGAACAGTCTCTTCATCCGTACAGATCTTGTCTGCATAGATCACGATCTCCGATGCGATCCTGGATTCTTCGATATGTGTATCGCCGAGAAGCTCTCTTACCTTTTCAAGCAGCCGTTCTCTGTGCTCTTTTAAGATCTCAGGCGCGCGTTCCTCAACCTGATCGATCAAGGGCTCCATTGCGCGAAGCTTGCCCATCAGATCATTCTTTAATGCATCGCCTTCCTTTTCCCTGGATGCCACAAACGCGTCACAGGCTGCATTCACCGCTTTGCTGATGATCTCCCAGATGCTCTCATCGTCATCATTTTCCTCTTCCATCGTCAGGACTTCCGGATACCTGGAAAGTGTGCTGGTCCGAATGTCCATATCGATTGAAAAATCCTCACTGATCTGGTGCAGGTATTCCATATACGTCTTCGCCAGAGCGGCATTGTACTTCAGAAATGAAGAACGTTTCTCGTAGTCCTCAAAGCTGACAAAAACATCCACCTTCCCACGGCTGAGGCGAGACTTCAAAAGACTGCGGATCCGTGGTTCGAATGCATTCAGCTTGCGCGGCATTTTAATATTCAGATCCAGATACCGGTGGTTCACCGATTTCATCTCTACTGAGACCCTTCTCTTGTCATTGGACTCTTCAAAGCGGCCGTAGCCTGTCATACTTCTAACCACGAAAATACCTCCAAAACCAGACAGTAACTCATAATCCGATTCATTATAGACGCTTTTTTGCCACAAGTCAAGGCAAAGGGGTCAGGCACCTTCGCACTTTAAAGCAGAAAGGTGCCAGGCACCGTCACACTTTAAAGTGTGACGGTGCCTGGCACCTCAGACTGAAGACAAAGTCCAGGTAAAAGCCTGGGCTTTTCTTTTTCCCATTCTAAGCATCTCTTTCCTGTCGGCA
>SVDH01000029.1 GCA_015057865.1 Lachnospiraceae bacterium | reverse complement strand
ATTGAGGTCATGCGGCACGCGTCTTCATAAAAGATCCGTCCGGCCTGTGTTAACGCCAGATGTCCTTTGTTCCGGATAAACAGCTTTGTGTTGAGCTCATTTTCCAAAGAAGAGATACTGTAGCTGACGGTCGACTGCGCGATGCTTAAGGAAGCGGCTGTTTCGGTAAAAGACAGATATCTGGCAGCAGCGATAAAGATTTCCAATTGTTTGGTATCCATAAGTCCCCCCCTTCCGTCATTCTCCGGTTATGGCGTGTGTTTTTTCAAATGATTCAAAGAAAACATCCAGAAAGCGCGGCAGTGCCGGACACTTATTATTCGAATTCCACGCCATCCCGATCACATGGTTTGCGTTCGGGGCGTTAATGCGTCTTGCGGTAAGTCGCTCGATTATACCGTAGCGGATATATTCATAAGGCAGGATCACGATACCGTTCCCGTATGCTGCCTGCAGCAGGGTAGATTCATGGGAATTGGACGCGTCATTGATATTCGGTGTGATGCCGTTATGCATGATCATGTAACGGATCAGGGAGTACATGCCGGGATTGCTTTGCCGGCTCATGGTCAGGATCGTCTCTTTTTCAAGATCCTCCATGGTTACTTGGTCTTTTTCAGTCAGATGATGTTCTTTGCTCATGATCGCGTAGAAATCATCTTTGTATAAATGCCGCCATTGGATGGCGCTGCTTTCCGGAAACGCGTTACGGCGTCCGAAGGCCACATCCACATCGCAGGAATCCAATTGTCTGGAAAGGGTAATAGAGTCGATCTGAGAATAGATCGTGTTGACATCCGGATAGCTTTGCCGGAAGGCATCAAACTGTGGCAGAAACTGATCGACCAATTGCGTAAACGGAAAACCGATCCGGAGCGTACCTTTTTCTCCTGACCGCATCGCCTGCGACCGTTCAACAGCCTGATCGGCAGTCTCTACGATCTTTTTGGCATCTTTATAGAAAGCCTGTCCGTTTGGTGTCAGAATCAGACGGTTATGTGAACGCTGAAACAGCTGTACACACAGTTCGTTTTCCAGACTGGAAATATTATGACTGACAGCAGACTGTGTCAGGCTCATTTTATCAGCACTTGCAGTAAAACTCAGGGTCTCGGCGGCTGAAAGAAAGATTTTCAAACGATAAATATCCATGCAACCCCCCATGAATGAAAACTAACGTAAGAAATCTGTGCCCATCGATGCAGATTAATAATGGAATACCCTAATAAGAAGATGATAGCAGAGTAATACAGAATAGGACAATATCTGAAAACTGCAGTTTCATGAAAAAATTCGATGGATGCATCGAAAAACTGTTGACAGATGTGAAAGTACAGATCTGCCGATGCATGTCAAAAATTTGATAATACCATCGGAATACATATCTGTACTTAAAATATAGTGAGATTGTAAGATGGTATTACCAAGAATAATCGTAAAGAAATGGAAGCCAGGAAGGCTTTCGAAAAGGAGGAATGTAATTATGGGAAAACAGTATGAAGCATCTGAACCGATTTATGAAGTCATTCGCGAAGAGAACGTGATGGTAGAGGTACGCGATGGCATTCATATCGCAGTAGATGTTTATCGCCCGAAAGCAGAAGGAAAATTCCCGGCACTGCTGGCAATGTCACCGTACGGAAAAATTTCTCAGGTTTATCCGATCACCCCGCCGATGCCGTTTGGATCCAGTATCTTTGAGGCATCCTGCGAATCCGGAGATCCGTTCTATTTTGCAAGCCGTGGTTATGTATTTGTAATCGCTGACCATCGTGGTACCGGTGATTCCGAAGGCACGATGTATGGCTTTATGGATTATCATGAAGGCGAAGACGGTCATGATGTCGTAGAGTGGATGGCAAAACAGGAGTGGTGTACCGGTAAAGTCGGTCTGTGCGGTATCTGCTACTTTGCAAATACACAGATGCAGATCGCGGTAACACAGCCGCCTTCACTCGTATGTATGGCACCGTGGGAGATCTACGGCGACGATCCGTATGTACATGCAAACTTTGATGGTGGTGTACAGAGTCTATTCTTCTATGGCCTGTATACCGGAACTTATCCGGCACGTGTGGGCTATGGTATCAAGAACATCAAGTCCTGGATGATCGAAAACACAGATCCGGATGAGCTGAAGAAGATGGTTGATGAAATGTGCGAAGACCCGAAATGGGCACAGTATCCGTACATCTATCATCTGCTGAAATATCCGGAGAAGAATCCGCTTCTGTTCGATATGACTCTGAACCCGGATGACAACCAGTACTGGCGTGATCGTTCATTCATCGAGAAGATCGATAAGATCAATGTTCCGATCTATGTCGGCGGTCCGAACTTCTCATTCTTCGGTCTGTCCCAGATCAATACATGGAATCGTCTTCCGGATAATATTCCGAAGAAGCTGCGCCTGTACAAAGACATGGGCATGCGTCCGTGGAAGGATGACCATGATGAGCTGCTGCGCTGGTATGACTACTGGCTCAAGGGCATGGAAACCGGTATCATGGATGAGCCGACTGTCCGTTATCAGACCGGCGGCAAGATCCTGTGGCATGAAGCTGAAGCATATCCGCCGGAGGATACCCAGTGGACAGAGCTGTATCTGGCATCTCTTGGCAAGCTCGAGGATGAGCCGGAGCTGTTCAATGACTGGCCGGATAGCTTTATCACCCAGCCGCTTACCGCATCCAATGACCGTGCGATGCTGACCTATGTAACCGATCCGCTTTCAGAAGACTGCATGATCACCGGCGGTGCGCAGGCAGTAATCTACGGTGAGATTGATAAAGACGAGACCACATGGCGTATCGACCTTCGTGAAGTCGGAACAGACGGTGCTCCGCCGCTTCCGCTTGGACAGGGCTGGCTGCGTGCACAGCACAGAGCAATTGATGAAGAAAAGAGCTCCGTATACGAAGTTCGTCATGATCACAGCAAGGCAGTTCCAGTACCGGAAGGCGAGATCGTACGTTATGATATCCAGCTTCGTCCGTGCAGCCACATCTTTAAGGCTGGCACAAGAATCCGTGTCGACATCTCCGCAAACGAGATCCCGACCGATCCGGAGACCTACGACGTAATGTGGCATGTATGCCCGGATGGACCGATCACGCATAAGATCTATCGTGATGCGGAGCATCAGAGCTGCATCCGTCTGCCGATCGTTCCGATCAAAAAATAATCAGGCCATTCTTAACCTCTGGCAAGAGGATTACTCAAACACCCGGAAGACACGGCGTCTTCCAAAGGGCCGGCAGGAAACATTCTGCCGGCCCTTTTCTCCTTTGAAAGGACCGTAATAAGTGATAGAATAAATTGAACAGAAAATAAGGAGGGACCATTATGATCAAGATCGTAGCAAAAATGGTGATACAGGAGGATAAAGTTGACGAGTTCCTGAAGATCACACAGGAACTGGTAGAAAAATCATCCGCGGAAGAGGGAAATATTTCTTATACGTTAAACCGTCATATCAAAAAGGCGAATGAGTTTTGCTTTATCGAACTCTGGAGAGACAAAGAGGCAACAGCGATCCATGAGGCGTCCGAACATTTCACACGGATCCTGCCCATGACTGCAGCACTTGCGGCAGAACCGCCGCAGATCAATCTGTATACGGAAGTAGAATGGTAAACGAAAAAGAACCGGCCGATCATGTTTTCATGAACGGGCGGTTCCTTTTCCGAAGGGGGGAGAATCTATTGTAACTGCTGATTTATACAGCAGTCCAACCTCCGTCAACAGGAATGGTAACGCCGGTTGTGTAAGATGTTTCAGGGGCGGCAAGATAGACCACGGTACTCATGAGTTCCTCTTCCCTGCCCTGTCTTGCGGTCGGGCAATGGACACGCATAACCTCCGCAAAAGCGGGCAGTTTTTCTTCGATATCCTTGCCGAATCCGCTTGCGATATAACCCGGTGCGATCGCATTTACGGTAATGCCGAAATGTGCCCATTCCGCAGCAAGACCGCGGGTTAAGTTGACCACGCCGCCTTTTGCAGCCTGATAACCGATGATGCCGGCATAGTTTGGCTCGACAGCACCTGCTGTACGGTGATTGTTGCCCACAAAACCGTATACAGATGCGATATTGATGATCCGGCCGTACTTCTGCGGGATCATGAACTGGTTTGCGATCTCACGGGCGGTTTTAAAGACACCGGAAAGATCGGTATCGATCAGGTGATTCCACTGATCGTCCGTGTAATCTTCCGCAGAGTTTTCTTCTACGACACCGGCATTGTTGACCAGGATGTCAACCCTGCCGTAAATCTCTTTGATCTCCTTTGCCGCAGCAGCAAGGGATTCCGAATTTGTGACATCGGTTTTGATGCAGTGGCATTGGACGCCAAGTGCCTCGATCGCTTTTGCTGTTTCTGCCATCAGTTCTGTGCGGCGAGCCAGAATGGCAATGTCCGCCCCCTGTCCTGCGAGTGCTTTTGCAAAGATCACACCCAGACCGGAAGATGCGCCGGTAACAACGGCAACCTGTCCTTTTAAATCAAACATAGCAAATCCTCCTTTGTCCCCATTTTACGATAAGCAATTGTTGATGTGAACAGGGCTTAGCAAGATGGTTTTCGATAGGTCTATACAGAAAATTGATGCATTGATAAAAACACAGGATTTCGCTATAATGTATGGTATGAAAAAAGGCGCTAAAACACACAGAATTTTAAAGAAAGCAATGGTCCCGATTTTGATCGCGGGAATCCTTTTATCACTGTCTGCATGTACAGACAGTGCTTCTGCTGCGCCAAAAAAAGGATTTGGGTCTTCAGGCAAGAAAAAGACGGAGACGGAAGCAGAACCTGCAGCTGCCACAGCGCAGGAAGAGCCGCAGGGCTCTTATGAGATCCCCGAGTTCAGGGATGCGGAATTTGTCGAAGAAGAGGCCACGGGAAATGATGAGGCGATGGTGGATACGTCTTCGTGTGACGAGGGATATGTTGCCCTGCATTGCGATACCGATTCGAAGATCAAATTCCAGGTGATTAAAGATGATATCACATATACATATTCCGTGGTGAACGGAGAGGATCAGATCTTCCCGCTGCAAAGCGGCGACGGGTACTATGAATTCAAAGTCATGGAGAATATCGTCGACAATAAATACGCTGAGCTTTATAAAACAGAAGAGGAGGTCGTGATCGAGGATCCGTTTGATCCGTTCTTAAGACCGAATCAGTATGCGGATTATACAGAGGAATCGACCTGTGTGGTAAAGGCGCATGAATTTGCAGAGAACGCCACGAGCACACAGGATTTTGTCAAACAGGTTTACGACTATGTCTGCAAAAATGTCACGTATGATGATGTGAAGGCAGCAAATGTCGCACCCGGCTATCTGCCGGATCCGGATCTGACGCTGGATGAAAAAAAGGGGATCTGTTTTGACTATGCGTGCCTTACTGCATGCATGCTAAGAAGTCAGGGTGTGCCGACAAAGATCATTTTCGGATACGTGGCACCGGATGATATCTATCATGCATGGAATAAGTTTTACACGGAAGAGGACGGCTGGACAACAGTTGAGTTTACCGTCAATCCGAATGACTGGAACCGGATCGATCTGACGTTTTCCGCAAACGGAGCGGACTCGAAGTTCATCGGAGACGGAACGAATTACGCTGAGGCGTATGAGTATTAAAAGGGAGATAACCACATGGCAACGGAAAAGAAAAAGGGACTGTTAAGCTACGCGGAGCTGGGATCGTTTTTCGAGAATATGGCGATGATGATCAAGGCAGGCATCACCGTGAACGAGGCAGCAGGTCTTTTGAAAGAAGAGACGGCAAGTGAGAACAATGCGCTTTCGGCAGCATTGAATACGCTCTCGGACCGGCTCTCGGAAGGCTTTACGCTCGAAGAGGCGATGCGGGAAACGAAGAGCTTTCCGGATTATGCGATCGATATGATCGGTGTGGCGGAGTATACGGGACGTCAGGAGGATACACTCTTCCACCTGTCCGAATATTACCGCACAGAGGAGTCTATGAAGAATGTGCTGGTATCGGCGATACGGTACCCGATCATCCTGCTGGTCATGGTCATAGCGGTTCTGGCAGTTATGCTTAAGCTGGTATTTCCGGCGTTCTACGGCGTATACAGCAATCTGACAGGAAGCCTGACGGCGTCTTCCTATCGCTACATCGATGTGTCCTTTACCATATGCCGCGTGCTTCTGGTCATCACGATCATCCTGCTGGTGATCCTCGTGATCGGCGTCTGCATGTGGAAAGCAGGGAAGCGGGACGCTGTTACAAAGCTGCTTTCACGCTTCCCGGTATTCGGCGCGCTGATCGAGCATCTGGATCTCTATCGGTTCACATCCTGCTTTGACATGTTTATCGCAAGCGGTGAGATGCAGGATGAGGCATTAAAGAAAAGTCTTGCAGTCGTGGAAACAGAAGCGCTGCGGGATAAGATCGGCCGCTGTATTGAAAAGATGGATGCAGGCATGAGCTTTTCGCAGACCGCTTACGAGGAGAAGCTTTACGATGCGGTGAACAACCGTATGCTGATCCCGGCGGAGCGAAGCGGTATGCTTGATACGATCCTGCAGAAGATCCTGCGGAACCTGAAAGAAACGAGCGAAGCAAATATCAGCAGGATCGCGAATACGATGGAGCCGCTGTTAACAGGGCTTTTGATGATCTTTATCGGTCTGATGCTGATCAGTCTGATGGTACCACTGATCGGAATCATGAATTCGATCGGATAAGAGGTTAGTTTATGGGAAAGAAGGCAAGACGCCGGCTGGCGGCAGTCTGGGTGATCGTGGCAGTGATCGCTGTCGTACTGATCATTCCTGCAGCGACCAGCGCGATAAAAGAAGAGACACAGGAAAGTGCCCGGTCGATCGAAGAGACGGTGCAGGAACGTGCCCTGCAGTGTTATGTGATCGAGGGGGCTTATCCGTCGAGCCTTTCTTACCTGGAGGATAACTATGGCCTGACACTGAACCAGGAGGATTATCTTGTGGTCTATAAACCGGTGGCAGAAAACCTTCCGCCGGAGGTGCGGGTGATCAAACGGGAGAAGCAGTGATGGAAAAGAGAATGAAAACATTCGGAGATCTGCTCACGGTGATCGTGATGGTCGTCCTGTTCCTGGTGATCCTGCTTCTGGTCGTTTTCAGTGCAGTATCTTACCAGAAGGCGGTAGACATCCATGACGCCAACAACAATACCAGAGCCGTGCTGTCTTATGTAATTACGGCTGTAAAGGCAAACGAGGCCGAAACAGTAGAGGTAACAGAGCGGGACGGTACGCCGGTGCTGATCCTTTCGGATGCGGAGACCGGGTTTGAGCAGCAGATCTATTTTCAGGATGGAAAAGTGCTGGAATCCTACGGAAGAGCGGGCGCGCCGCTTGTGCCGGAGGATGCGCTTGTGATCGGTGAAGCAAAAAGCTTTGAGATCGGATATCTGACAGAGAATCTTTTGGAGATCCGGACGGATCTGGGCAATTCATATGTCAATATCCGGCAGTAAGTGAGGGACCTGTATGGGAAAGAAACGCAATTTCGCGTTTATCGTTGAGTTATTCATATTGTTTGTCATTCTGCTCTTTGTGATCATTGTCATCACAAAGACATTTGTGACGTCCAGAAATCAGAGTCTCTATGCCAGACATTTGACAGAGTCCGTCTATATCGCGGAGGAGGTTGCGGAGATCGCCATGGCTTCAACGGATATGGAGCAGGCGGCAGGTCTTCTTGAGGGCCTGGAGCAGGCAAGTGATGTTCAGGCACAGGGAGAGCAGATCGAGCTGTGGATGGACTTTGATGCGGAAGAAACAAAGCGGGATCATTATCGGGTTCTTCTGACCTGGGAGGAGGAGCCGTCACAAAGCGGGACATTTACGGCAAGCCAGATCCGGGTATTTTTTGAAGAGGAAGAGGATCCGATCTATACATTGGATACAGGAAACTATCAGTCGGAGGGTGAAAGATGAGCCATAAAATGAGGCTTGGCCCAATCGCCATATTTTTTACAATTGTAGCGGCTGTGCTGGCAACGCTTGCGATCCTGACAGTCTCTACTTCCAGGGCAGATGTGGTTCTTGCTGAGCGGTTTGCGCAGACCACATCGATCCGGTACGCACTGGAGGCGGACGGGAACCGCTTCCTGGCAGCGCTTGAAGAAGCGCCGGAGGATGCGGCATCGCTGGAAGGTGTGACGATTCTGGAAAACGGCAATTATCAGTACACGACCCAAAGAGACGCCTATCATCTGACTGTCGAAGTGACGCCGGGACCGGACCAGGGGACGTATGAGATCGTCAGCTGGAAGATCGGCAAAGACTGGGATGAAAAGGATGCCATGGGAGAGCTTTGGGGCGGATGAAAGGGGACGCATATGACATTACAGGAGATTTTAAGAGAGGCGACGCAAAACGGTGCATCGGATATTTTTCTGATCGCAGGCCTGCCGGTCACTTATAAAATAAAGGGAACCCAGAAACGTTCCGAAAACGGGATCATGAAGCCTGCGGATATCCTGCCTCTGATCAATGAGATCTATGATACGGGACGCAGACAGAAGACCAACTTAGAAGCTGGCCTGGATGATGACTTTTCCTTTTCCATTCCGGACCTGGGACGTTTCCGTGTGAATGTATTCCGCCAGAGGGGTACGGCATCAGCGGTCATTCGTGTGATTAAGTTCGGTATTCCGGATCCGACACAGCTCGGGATCCCGGAGAATGTCCTTTCGCTGGCGGACCACAAGACAGGTCTTGTGCTGGTGGCAGGCGCGGCCGGCTCCGGAAAATCAACGACGCTTGCATGTATGATCGACCGGATCAATCAACGGCGAGAATGCCATGTGATCACGATGGAGGATCCGATCGAGTATCTCCATGCGCATAACAAGAGCATCGTCAGCCAGAGAGAGGTCTTCATTGACACACCGGGTTATCTGGAATCGCTGCGGTCAGCACTTCGGGAAAGTCCGGATGTGATCCTGCTTGGCGAGATGCGTGATTATGATACGATCTCATCCGCGATCACCGCTGCGGAGACAGGTGTATTGTTGTTTAGTACACTGCATACCAGCAGCGCAGCGAATACGATCAACCGGATCGTGGATGTCTTCCCTGCAAACCAGCAGCTGCAGGTCAGAGGACAGCTGGCGCAGCTGATCAGAGGCGTCGTCTGTCAGCAGCTGATCATGACGACAGAAGGCCATCTGATGCCGGTATTTGAAGTCTTAAAGACCAACCCGGCGATCCAGAACATGATCCGTGAGGGAAAACTCCATCAGCTTGACTCCGCGATGCAGGCAGCGTCTGCAGACGGGATGACGACAATGGACGGCAGCCTTCTGGATCTTTACAACAAGCAGCTGATCACAAAAGAAGCTGCACTGGCGGCGTGCAACAATTATGAATTTATGTCCAAACGGATTCGTTAGAAAGAGGGGCGCAACATGGAAAAACAAGTACCAGTGGATGTTTTGTATGTGCGTATGATGGGAAGCTTTTCCCTGACCTATAAAGGCGTGGAATTTGCAGGCGGGAAGCAGCAGGGAACGCAGGTCGCGCTTTTGTTGCAGCTTTTACTCCACAACAGGATAAATGGTGTCAGCAGAAATCTCCTGAAGGCGGTGTTGTTTGAGGACCGTGACATTGAGGACGTTTCACATGCGCTGCGCAGTATTGTATATAATACGAAGAAAAAACTGAAAGAGGCGGGTTTGCCGCCGGTTTCGTTTATCCGGCAGGAAAAGGGCATCTATTACTGGACGGATGAGATCCCGGTCAGAGAGGACGCGGAAGTGTTTGAGAAGGCTTTTCGGGATGCGCTTGAAGAGCCGGAGCCGGAGAAACGGATGCATCTTCTGCACAGTGCGTGTCATATGTACTCAGGGCCGTTTTTGCAGGGGAGCGGGTCTGTGATCTGGATTTCTCAGGAAGCGAAGCGTTACCGGGAGCTGTTCCACGATTGCGTCATGCAGACGGCAGAGCTTTTGCGCTCCGAGCATCGGTTTAAAATGCTGTTGGATCTGAGCCGATTTGCAACCGGTGTGGACCCGTTTGCCGAATGGGAAGTACTGACGATCGAGGCGCTGGTTTCTCTGACGCGTTACGAGGAAGCGCGTGTGTTTTATGAGGAAGCACTGGAACGCTATATTGAAGAATTTGGAAACCGCTCCACGGAATATGTCCGGGAGATCACAAGAAAACTTGGCGCGCAGCTGGTTTATGAGAACGAGTCGATCGACGATATCCAGAACAAGCTGAAGGATGATCATAAGGAAAGAGGGCATGGATTCTACTGCCAGTATACGGTTTTCCAGGAAATGTACCGGACGATCGAGCGCGTAATGGAGCGTGCCGGTGAGCAGATTTATCTGATGCTTTGTACGATCGTTGACAGCAAAGGGAATCCGATGCGTGATGGCCAGCGGTTAAATGAGCTTTCCAATCGTCTGGCAGACGCGATCGTGACATCGGTCCGACACAGTGATACGGTAACGAAATACGGACAGGGACAGTTTCTGGTTCTGTTGTTTAACACGACCTATGAGAATTGTTCCATCGTTCAGAATCGTATCAATGGCCGGTTCCTTTCAGACCGCCAGCGGACAGGCGTTCAGTATGATGTAAACAGTGTGATCTTTACGAAAAAGTAGTTGGAGTTGAAAGCTTTTTAGAAATGTAGTAAAGTCTTGTTTGCAAAGGCGGGAATAGTATGCTAAAAAGTCATGTAAAATTTAACTCCGTATCCGGGAAGCGACTGATCCTGATCGTAGATGATGAGCGGGTCAATCGTGAGATCCTGGGACAGATCACAGCGGCTGATTTTGAACCATTGTATGCGGCAAACGGACTCGAAGCGATGGAGATCATCCGGGAAAAGCAGGAATATCTTTCCCTTGTTCTTCTGGATCTTCTGATGCCGGAGATGGACGGATATGAAGTGATCCGTAAGATGAGAAGCGATACGGTGCTTTCGGGGATCCCGATCATCGTATTGACATCGGAAGAGTCTGCTGAGGTGGAGTGCCTTCGTCTGGGGGCATCAGACTTTATCGTCAAGCCGTTTAGTATGCCCGAGGTCATTCTTGCCAGAATCCAGAGGACCATAGAGCTTTTTGAAGACCGGCATATCATTCAGTCAACCGAGCGGGATGCTTTGACGGGATTGTTTAACCGGGACTTTTTCTATCGGTATGCGGAGCAGTATGATCATTTCCATGCAGATCAGGAGATGGATGCACTGGCGTTGGACATCTGCCATTTTCATATGATCAACGAACTGCACGGGAAAGAGACGGGAGACGAAGTGCTTCAGCACCTGTCGGCATTTATCAAAGGAGTGATCACGGAGACCGGCGGTATGGCCTGCCGTCTGCAGGGTGACAAGTTCCAGCTCTATCTTCCGCACGCAGACAGAGAATATGAAGAGATGCTGATACAGATGAATGAGCATTTCTCCAATTATAAGGAGTTCCATATCCGCGTACGTGGCGGTTTGTATGCAAAGGCAGATAAAAGCATTGATATCGAGAGGCGGTTTGACCGCGCGGTACTCGCATCGAATTCGATCCGCCGGGATTACTCACGCGTCGTCGGCTATTATGATCCGAAGCGATTTGAACGGGAACTGTATGCCGGACGTCTGATCAGAGATATTGATGAAGCGCTGGAGCAGGAGCAGTTTCAGATCTATTATCAGCCCAAATATAATGTAACAGGGGATATGCCGGTATTATCGAGTGCGGAAGCACTGATCCGCTGGCAGCATCCGGAGTTTGGCATGGTAAATCCGGCCATCTTCGTTCCTTTGTTTGAAAAAAACGGACTGATCCAGAAGCTGGATTACTATATTTTAAGGAAAGTCGGAGCACAGATCAGACGCTGCCGTGATAAGCTGGGGATTACCGTTCCCGTGTCCGTTAATGTTTCACGCGTGGATCTGTATGAACGTTCCATTCTCGATCATCTGGAACAGATCCTGACAGAGAATGCGCTGACAACAGAGGATCTGTTTCTGGAGATTACGGAATCAGCTTATGCCGAAAAAGGCGAGCAGATCGTCGCGATGGTGGAAGAGCTGCGCAGGCGTGGATATAAGATCGAAATGGATGATTTCGGGACCGGTTATTCTTCATTGAATATGCTGGCGGATATCCCGGTTGACATTTTAAAGATGGACATGAAGTTTGTGCAGAACTTAAGCTCGAGCAAGAAAAGAGAGCGGCTGGTCCGCCTGATCATCGATATAGCAGACTATCTGAATGTAGAGGTGATCGCAGAGGGCGTGGAAGATACGTATCAGCTGGAATTCTTAAAGAAATGCGGCTGTGGGATCATTCAGGGATATTATTTTTCCAAACCGCTTCCGGAGGAAGCATTTCTGGAGCTGGTTGGAAAGGAATTATTAACAAGAGGGGTGAAATAAGATGTTAACGATGGAAGCATTGAATGCAGTTGGCGCAGATACAGCCACCGGGTTGGCGAGATGCATAAATAATGAAGAATTTTATCTGAAAATGGTACGGATGTGCCTGGAGGATGACCGGTATGAGAAGCTGCCGGTAGCGATCGCAAACGGAGAGATCGATCAGGCATTTGAGTATGCGCATGCGCTGAAAGGAACGCTTGGGAATGTATCCCTGACGAACCTGCTCGGACCGGTTGAAGAGATCACAGAGCTGGCAAGAGCAAAAAAAACAGAAGGGTATGATGAGCTGCTTGCAAAGATGCAGGAAGAATATGCAAAACTGAAAGCGCTTTTATAAGGGAAGAACCGGTCAGATCCGGTTAATAATACAGAAGGGATAGTAATAATCTTATGTGTGACAAGTGTAAAGGAACGTATTATATCACATCGGCGATCGCCTATGCATCAGGTAAGCCGCATATCGGGAATACTTATGAGATCGTACTTGCGGATGCCATCGCACGTTATAAACGGCAGGAAGGGTATGATGTTTATTATCAGACCGGCACCGATGAGCATGGCCAGAAAAATGAGTTAAAGGCGCAGGAAGCAGGCGTTTCACCGCAGGAGTATGTAGACCGTGTTTCTGCGGAGATCAAGCGGATCTGGGATCTGATGAACACTTCTTATGATAATTTTGTTCGGACGACAGACGAGGATCATAAGCTGCAGATTCAGAAGATTTTCAAAAAGCTTTATGAACAGGGCGACATTTACAAAGGTGCCTATGAAGGCTGGTATTGTACGCCGTGTGAGTCCTTCTGGACAGAGACACAGCTTGTAGACGGCAAATGTCCGGACTGCGGAAGAGACGTACAGCTCGCAAAGGAAGAAGCTTACTTTTTCAAGATGAGCAAGTATGCGGATCGTCTGATGGCGCATATCGAGGCGCACCCGGAGTTCATTCAGCCGGTTTCCCGCAAGAACGAAATGGTCAATAACTTCCTGAAACCGGGACTGCAGGATCTCTGTGTTTCGAGAACGTCCTTTACCTGGGGCATTCCTGTTGATTTTGATCCGAAGCATGTGGTCTATGTGTGGCTGGATGCGCTCAGCAACTATATTACAAAGATCGGTTACGATGCAGACGGGAATTCCTCTGACCTGTTTAAGAAGTTCTGGCCGGCGGATCTGCATCTGATCGGAAAAGACATCATCCGTTTCCATACGATCTATTGGCCGATCTTTCTGATGGCACTCGATGTGCCGCTGCCCAAGCAGGTGTTCGGCCATCCATGGCTTTTGATGAGCGACGGCAAGATGAGTAAATCCAAAGGAAATGTGCTGTATGCAGACGACCTGGTATCGATTTTTGGCGTGGACGCGGTACGGTATTTCCTGCTTCACGAGATGCCGTTTGACAATGATGGTGTGATCTCATGGGATCTGATGGTAGAGCGCACGAACTCTGATCTGGCAAATACCCTGGGCAACCTGGTAAAACGCACGATCTCCATGAGCTGCAAGTATTTTGACGGTGAGGTACGAAACACAGGTGTGGCTTCGGATACGGATCCGGTCTCAGGTGCTGCGGCAGCAGGTGCGAGCGAAGCAGCAGTCGATGCGGATATGAAGGCAGTCGTAACATCCGCCCGTGACAAAGTGCAGGCGAAGATGAATGACCTTCGCGTTGCAGATGCGATCAGCGAAGTGTTTGCGGTATTCCGCCGTCTGAACAAATACATTGACGAGACAGAGCCGTGGGTTCTGGCAAGAGATGAGGCAAAAAAAGACCGTCTTGCGGCCGTTATGTATAACCTGATCGAAGGGATCTGCATTGGCGCAAATCTCCTGGTCAGCTTCCTGCCGGAGACATCCGAAAAGATCTTAAAACAGTTGCAGGCGGAAACACGTGAGTTTGATGTACTGGATCAGTTTGGTCTTTATCCGGACGGCATCACATTAAAGGAAGAAGACGCTGAGATCCTCTTTGCGCGCCTGAAGCTCGAGGATGTGATGAAGCAGGTAGAAGCGCTGAACCCGGAAGAAGAGGCAGAAGATGCTCCTGAGGAAGCAGACGACGGCATCGATATCGAGGCAAAGCCGGAGATCACATTTGATCAGTTCGGACAGATGCAGTTCCAGGTGGGCGAGATCATCGCGTGCGAAGAAGTGCCGAAGTCCAAGAAGCTTCTCTGTTCTCAGGTGAAGATCGGCAGCCAGACAAAACAGATCGTATCCGGTATTAAAAAGTATTATTCAGCAGAAGAGATGGTAGGCAAAAAGGTCATGGTACTGGTGAACTTAAAGCCCGCCAAGCTTGCCGGGGTGCTTTCGGAGGGCATGCTCCTGTGCGCAGAAGACGCAGACGGCAATCTGTCCCTGATGACACCGGAAAAGGATATGCCTTCCGGCGCGGAGATTTGTTAACATGATTTTTGATACCCATGCACATTATAACGATAAGCAGTTCGACGCAGACCGCGACGAACTGCTTTCGTCCATGTCAGAACAAAATGTCGGGACCATTGTAAACGTCGGTGCTTCTTTTGAGGACTGTAAAAATGGCGTGGCACTGGCAAAGAAATACCCGTTCGTTTATGCGGCAGTCGGTCTGCATCCGGACGATGTCGGAGAGCTCGAGGCAGCAGAAAGCGAAAGTGGGAATGCCATTTACAAATGGATCAGAGAAACGGCTGTTATAGAGCCGAAAGTGGTGGCGATCGGCGAGATCGGACTGGATTATCACTGGAATGTGGAGGCACATGACATCCAGGAGAAGTGGTTTCGCAGACAGCTTGATCTGGCAGAGGAATTAAACCTTCCGGTCAGCGTTCACAGCCGGGACGCAGCAGAAGATACGCTGCGGATCCTGAAAGAATATGCCGGACGGATCACTGCGGTCATGCATTGCTATTCTTATTCGCCGGAGCTGGCAGAAGAATATGTCAAGTTGGGATACTATTTTGGCATCGGCGGTGTTGTGACCTTTAAGAACGGAAAGAAGTTAAAGCGAACCGCGGAAGTCGTACCGATGGATCGGATCCTGCTGGAAACAGACTGTCCGTATTTGGCACCCGACCCGTACCGCGGAAAGCGGAACCAGTCGGGATACATTGACTATGTGGCAGCAGAGATCGCACGGCTGAAAGGCCTGACAAAAGAGGATGTGATCGCAGTCACAGAGGCGAACGCAAAGCGGTTTTTTGGGTTGGAGTAAGATAATATGACAAATGAATATAAGCCGCTGCCGTACCTGGCAAGCGCACAGGCTGTAAAAGCCGTTACACAAAAATATCAGTTTACCATTCAGAAAAAATACGGTCAGAACTTTCTGATCGATGAACGGGTGCTGGAAGATATTGTGGATGCAGCAGGCATTTCGGAAGACGATTATGTGCTTGAGATCGGTCCTGGAATCGGAACGATGACGCAGTATCTTGCCTATCATGCGCGGGGCGTGGCAGCTGTAGAGATTGACCGGATGCTGATTCCGATTTTGGAGGATACCCTTCAGGGTTATCCGAATGTGGATATCATTCATAATGACATTTTAAAGACAGATATTGCGGAGCTGGTAGAAGAAAAAAACGGCGGGCAGCCGATCAAGGTCGTGGCAAACCTGCCGTATTATATCACGACGCCGATCATTCTGGCGTTGTTTGAAAGCGGGATCCCGGCCGAGAGTATCACGATCATGGTGCAGAAGGAAGTTGCGGACCGCATGCAGACAGGCCCCGGCAGCAAAGATTACGGTGCGCTTTCTCTGGCAGTACAGTATTATGCGAAGCCGGAGATCATCACCGAAGTATCCCCGGCCAGCTTTCTGCCACAGCCCAAAGTCGGTTCGGCAGTCATCCGTCTGACCAGACACGAGCAGCCGCCAGTCGATGTAAAAGATGAGAAGCTCATGTTCCGCATCATCCGCGCATCCTTCAATCAGCGCAGAAAAACATTGGCAAACGGACTCAAGAATGCCGGAAATCTTCATTTCTCAAAAGAAGAGATCGAGGAAGCGATCACGGCCCTTGGAAAACCACTGACCATTCGCGGCGAAACCTTATCCCTTGAGGAATTCGCGGCGCTTGCAAATTTACTGTCGTAGCCTAAGGGGTCAGGCACCTTCGCACGTTAATGTGTGAAGGTGCCTGACCCCTTAACACTTTAAAGCACGAAGGTGCCTGACCCCTTTGCCAGTGTTTCGAAGACATAGTTAACAGCGGCGGCGCGCACCTCGTTTCGCTCCATGCCGTCGAAGTGGCAGGTATCGGTATGAACACTGCCATTAATGTAAAAGCCGAAGCAAACGGTGCCGACCGGCTTTCCGGGCACAGCGCCCGAAGGGCCGGCGATGCCCGATGTTGCCACACCGACTTCACAGCCGGCGGCCTTGGCGACACCCTCTGCCATGGCACATGCAACTTCTTCACTGACGACGCCATGCGCTTCGATCAGATCGATCGGAACCCCCAGATACGTAATCTTTGCTTCATTGGCATATGTGACAAATGAGACATCCAGCACACGGGACGCGTCCGGTACGTTGACCAGACGGCCCGCACAGAGTCCGCCGGTACAGGACTCCGCAAACGCGATGTGCCAGTTGTTTTCGATCAGCCGTGTAACAACGGCGGTTTCTAAAGAATTATCATTTTTCATAGGATTTCCCTCATTTGAAAAAATACTACAGCAGAAAGAGCAGGGCAGAATAACCTGCTCTGTTTAATTATAAATTCGCAGGAATACGGCGTCAAATACCACATCTTAATACTGTAAAAATAGTAGCAAAATGATTTGCTTGACAAAGTCGCTAAGCAGGTTTACTCTTGACGAAAAATCGAAAATAATACCGGTGTTTAAACAAGCCGGATACAGAAAGAGAATCAATATGAAAGTCATTGTTGTAGGAAGCGGAAAAGTCGGCAGCCAGATCATTGAAAAACTGGTCCAGGAAGGTCATGAAGTGACTGCTGTCGACATCAAAGAAAAGCGTCTTGCCGAGCAGGAGGTCAGACTGGATATCCTAAGTGTGCATGGAAATGGTGTACGCGAGGAGGTTCTGCGGGAAGCAGGTGCACAGAACGCAGATCTTCTGATCGCTGTAACAGCGGGTGACGAGATCAATCTTTTGTGTGCGATCATCGCAAAGAAGATTGGAACAACACATACCATTGCCAGAGTCAGAGATCCTGAGATCGCGGACCAGATGCAGCTTTTGCGGGAAGAAACGGGATTGACCGTGACATTGAATCCGGAACTGATGGCTGCGCAGGAAATCTTTTCCGTACTGCGGTTCCCGGGTGTGCTGTCTGTGGAACATTTCTCACATGGCCGCTTTACGATGGCGGATATCAACCTGTCAAAAGAAGGCCCGCTGACGCAGGTTCCTTTAAAGGATCTTTCCGGCGCGCATAATGTCAGAGCATTGATCTGTGCTGTGCAGAGAAATGGGGAAACGATCATCCCGGACGGCGAATTCCGGCTGGAAATGGGTGATGTTGTCAGTTTTGCGGCAGAGCCGATGGAGGCAGAGCGGTTCCTTAAGCTTGCAGGGATCCCGGAGCGCATGCCGCGGGATGTGATGATCATCGGTGCCGGTAAAGTGACATTCTATCTGCTGCGTATGATGGAAAAAACAGGGATGCGCGCGGTCGTGATCGAAAGCAGTGAATCGAATTGCAGCCGTTTGAGTTACCGTTTTCCGAATGCGCTCATTATCTGTGCGGACGGCACAGACAGAGATGTTTTGTTTGAAGAGGGGATCGCACAGGCGGATGCATTTGTTTCCATGACAGGAACGGACGAAGTCAACGTTCTTCTGTCTATGTACGCGGAATCCTTAAAAGTACCGAAGATCGTTACAAAGGTCAGCAGGGAAGCGGTGCTGGATCTTGTACGGGATAAAGAGATCGGGAGCGTGGTTTCCCCGCGCGGGATCACGGCAAGCCGTGTGATCCGTTATGCGCGTGCGATGGAAAATGCGGCAGGCAGCAGCATGGAAGAGCTGTACTGGATCGCCGGGAATACGGCGGAGGCGCTGGAATTTGTGATCAACAATGAAGAAGACGGGCTGACGGATGTTGCACTGATGGATCTTCCGCTGAAGGACAATCTGTTGGTTTGCGCAATCATTCATGAAGGACAGGTCATCATACCTTCCGGAAAAGACCGTATGCAGGTTGGCGATCGTGTGGTTATCGTGACGACGATCCGGGGCATGCGTCAGTTAAAGGACATTTTGAAGTAATATGAACAAACGAATGATCATGTATGTGATCGGCAACATTCTTGTACTGGAAGCGATCCTGATGTGCGCGCCGATGGCGGTCAGCTGTATTTACCGGGAGAACACCGTTAGAAATGCGTTTCTGATCACAATCGGGATTACGGCAGCAGCCGGGATCGTACTGTATCTGGCAAAGCCGAAAAAACGAATATTTTATGTAAAGGAAGGGTTTGCGATCGTCGCATTATCCTGGATCCTGTTAAGTGCGTTCGGTGCGCTGCCGTTTGTGATCAGCGGTGCGATACCGGGGTATGTTGACGCGTTTTTTGAAACGGTTTCCGGGTTTACAACAACAGGCGCTACGATCCTGTCTGAAGTTGAGCCGCTCGGACACGGTCTGTTATTCTGGAGAAGCTTTACACACTGGATCGGCGGTATGGGCGTACTGGTATTCATGCTTCTGATCCTGCCGATGGCAGGCGGTAACAGCCTGCACCTTCTGCGCGCGGAATCAACCGGACCTGCGGCAGCGAAGCTGGTCCCCAAAATGCGGACGTCGGCCAGAATCCTGTATGGGATGTATATCGCGCTTTCCGTCGTCATGCTGATCCTGCTTGTTGCCGGCGGCATGTCCCTGTATGATGCGCTGATCCAGATGTTCGGAACAGCCGGAACAGGTGGCTTTTCAAACTATACAGAGAGCGTGGCCCATTTTCATAGTGTCTATATTGATATTGTGACCGGTATTTTCATGCTGGCATTCGGCGTGAATTTTAACATATATTTTCTGATTCTGATGAAGCGAGGGAGATCTGTTCTGAAAAATGAGGAACTGCGCTGGTATTTGGGGATCGTTGCGTTTGCGGTGATCACGATCGGTTTCAATCTCCGTCCATTGTATGATTCGCTCGGAGAGGCAATGCGGTATTCGTTTTTCCAGGTGTCTTCGATCATGACAACGACCGGTTATGCGACGGCGGATTTTAACCAGTGGCCGGAATATGCCAGAATGCTTCTGGTGCTTTTGATGTTTATCGGTGCCTGCGCCGGAAGTACCGGCGGCGGTCTGAAGATCTCACGTATCGTGCTTTTGTTTAAGAGTGCAAGGCGGGAACTCAGGCGACAGCTTCATCCACGCCTCGTTTCACAGGTACATCTGGATGGCAAAACCGTAGATGAAAGCATCCTCCGCAACATCAATTCCTATCTGGCGATCTTTTGTATGGTGGGTATCGGCAGCCTGCTTGTCGTTTCTTTGGACCAATGTTCCTTCACGACGAATTTCACTGCAGTGGTCGCATGCATGAATAATGTTGGGCCGGGACTGGATGTCGTGGGACCGACTGGAACTTTTGGGGGATTTTCGGTACTCTCAAAGATCGTACTTAGTTTTGATATGCTGGCGGGAAGACTGGAATTCTATCCGATGCTTTTGATCTTTGCACCATCGTTCTGGCAGCAGATCCAGAAACGCTACCGCCGGGTCGGGTAGTTACCATTTCGTCATTGCCGATGAATTAAAAATCTGGTAAGATAAATAAAACACAGAGTTTAACATCGAAAGATATGAGATAAGGGGAATCAAGATGGATGACAGAAAAATATTAGTTGCATATTTTTCCTGCACCAACCATACGCAGGATCTTGCAAAAGAGATCGCAGAGGCAGTCGGCGGAACACTGTTTGAAATCAAAACGGTGAATGATTATCCGGAAAGCTATGCGGGAAAGATCGCAGTTGGCGGAAAAGAAAAGCTGACAGGCAGCCGCCCGGAGATTCTGAATACAGTTGCCGACATAGATACATATGACACGATCATGATCGGCTTCCCGGTCTGGTTTTCGACCTGCCCGATGGCAATTTTAAGCTTCTTAGAGGAATATGACATGACCGGAAAGACCATCTATCCGTTCTATACATCCGGCGGGGGAAGCGGATCCCGTGCGATCCGGGATATCGAAAAGGCCGCGCCGTATGCCGATGTCATGATGTGTTACAATGCTTCAAAGTATGGAACATCTGCACTGGAGCAGTGGATGAAGTAGAAGTGCTTATACGTTATAGTCGATGCCGCGTTTCCGTTTTCGGAGACCGGCATCTTTTTTTCTTTTTCTGAGGTCGGCAAAAAACGTGCTGAGCATCTGAGAACATTCTTCTTCACATACCCCATAGCGGATCTCGACCTGGTGATTAAATGCCGGGATCTGCAGCAGGTTCATGACGGAGCCGGCACAGCCTGCCTTCGGATTCTTTGCCCCGATGACAACGGTTTTAATGCGGGACTGCACAAGCGCGCCGGCGCACATCTGACACGGCTCAAGTGTGACGTACATCGTGCATTCTTCCAAACGCCAGTCGCCAAGCTTTTTGCTGGCTTTCCTGATCGCGGAAAGCTCTGCATGGGCAAGCGTGTTCGCATCGGTATTCCGGCGGTTGTAGCCGCGCCCGATGATCGTATCATCATGTACGATCACGCATCCGATCGGGACTTCGTCCAGCGCAGCGGCCTTTTTGGCCTGCCGGATGGCTTCTTTCATATATTTTTCATCCATTGAGCAGGAAGTCATAGCTTAGATCCTTTCTGTAGTGGAGTACGTTTTGCGCAAGGAATCGTTTTGTGTGGGGACATTATACAACAGTGTGTGGATGGAGGCAAATGGGTCGCGCAAAACAGTAATAATTCCTATTGTTATCATTGACTAACCCGGTTACCGGATGGTATCCTCATATTGTAAATGGTTGTTCGCTCGGGAGGAATGGTATGAGTACAGTGAGAAAACGGAGCAAACAAAGAGACAGTATCCAGCGTTTTCTCCGTATGCGTAAAGACCATCCCACTGCGGAAGTGGTATATCAGAGTATCAAAGAAGAGATTCCGAATATCAGTCTGGGAACGGTTTATCGTAACCTGGCATTGCTGTCAGAGATGGGCGAGATCCAGAAGATCTCTGCCGGAGACGGTCCGGACCGCTTTGATCCGATCGCCAGTCCGCACGATCACTTTGTTTGTAAAGCATGTGGCCGCCTGATGGATATGGAAGGCAGTCAGTCTTCCAAAGTGATCCGGGAAGCACAAAAGGGATTTGAAGGAAAGATCGAGGAGCATAGGATATTCTTCTATGGTCTTTGCCCCGTGTGTCTGGAAGAAGCGTCAGCCTGAAACAAAAGGATAACCTTTCGGAGAAGCAAAACGTGATCCGGAAATTATCATAGATATTCATTAATGTATATTAATTAAGAAAGGAAACAAGAGACATGAAAAAATTTGTATGTTCTGTATGTGGTTTTGTATATGAAGGCGAAGCGCTTCCGGCTGATTACGCTTGCCCGGTATGTAAAGCTCCGGCTTCCAAATTCAATGAGCAGAGCGGCGACATGGAATGGGCTGCTGAGCATGTAGTAGGTGTTGCTCAGGGCGCACCGGATGATATCATGGCAGATCTGCGCGCAAACTTTGAAGGTGAGTGCTCAGAGGTAGGTATGTATCTTGCAATGGCAAGAGTTGCCCATAGAGAAGGATATCCGGAAATCGGTCTGTATTGGGAAAAAGCTGCCTGGGAAGAAGCAGAGCATGCAGCAAAATTTGCAGAGCTTCTGGGTGAAGTTGTTACAGACAGCACCAAGAAAAACCTGCAGATGCGTGTAGACGCTGAAAACGGCGCAACCGCAGGCAAGACAGATCTGGCTAAGAGAGCAAAAGCATTAAATCTTGACGCGATCCATGATACCGTTCATGAGATGGCAAGAGACGAAGCAAGACACGGCAAAGCCCTCAAAGGTCTGTTGGATAGATACTTTGGCTAAGTAACGAGCTGTGCAAGGATGAAAAAGGAAGCAGATGGGATGCTTGCATACCTGTCTGCTTCCTTTTTTAGACTTATAGGGCGACAGAAAGCATGAGCAAGAATGCGCAGCATTCTGCGAATGGCTTACTGTCGCACACGGCGAGTGTGTGCAGAAATTCTATGAGTGGACATGGCGAGTGTGCATGGCGAGTAGCCATGGCATATTGACTTTTTTTGGGGCTCATGCTAGTATGAATTTCCGGGCAGCTGGGGTGTTAGCGGTACCCTGTACCAGCAATCCGCTATAGCTGGAGTGATATCCTGCCCCGGGTCTTTGGCAGTGGAGCTGCCTTTTGTAAGCGACGTTGATCTCCGGGTCTTGCGCGACGGAAATCCGTGAACCAGGTCAGGTCAGGAATGGAGCAGCCTTAAGCGGAACCTTTCGGGTGCCGCAAGGGTGCCTGGGGTGAGTTGGCTGCAGAAGTAACGTCTGGTGTCGGGATTCAAAGCAGGATGCCCTCTTTTTGATTTTTTATGTAAAAACAGAACATATGGAGACGTAGCGAAGTGGTCATAACGCGGCGCACTCGAAATGCGTTTGTCGGTTTATCCCGGCACAAGGGTTCGAATCCCTTCGTCTCCGCTTCAAATGCTCTTGATCCTATGTTCAGGAAGGATGAAGAGCATTTTGTTTTTATACTGTATTCATTTGGAAGGCAGTCTGGAAAAATACGGGGATCTATCGTATACTTAGACAAATGAAACGCAGACGACAAAGGAGATGGGAGAAATGAATCTGTTTTCATCAGCAGAGGTTGCAAAAAACTATATCGGAGCGGGAAAAGGAAAAGCAACGATGCCCATGCCGCAAATGATCCTTTTGGGGATCATGGCCGGTGCGTTTATCGCGCTTGCGGGAATCGGATCGACGACAGCCGCGGCGACGGTGAGCATTCCGTCCATCGCAAAGCTGATCAGTGCATGTATCTTCCCGGCCGGACTCGCAATGTGTGTGCTGACGGGAGCAGAGCTTTTTACCGGAAACTGTCTGATGGCGATTCCGCTGGCAAAGCGGGAGATTACCGTGGGCGGTATGCTGAAAAACTGGATCATCGTCTGGCTGGCAAATCTGCTTGGCGGCATTCTGGTCGCGGCGCTGGTTGTTTATGGACATACACTTTCCCTGTTTGACAGCGGGCTGGCAGTATCTGTTATGTCTACGGCTGCTTCGAAATGCACCCTGACATTCGGGGAAGCATTCCTTAGAGGTATCGGATGTAACTTCTTAGTCTGCATTGCAGTCTGGATTGCAAACGCGGCAAAAGATGTGGCAGGGAAAGTCATTGGTCTTTTCTTCCCGATCATGCTGTTTGTTGTCTGTGGATTTGAGCACTGCGTTGCAAATATGTATTATATCGGTGCCGGGCTTTTTGCGAAAACTGTACCGATGTATGCGGAAGCCGCACAGGCGGCAGGCGTTAATATTGACGCGATCAATGCAGCCGGCTTTTTTGGAGGAAATCTGCTGCCGGCGACGTTGGGAAATATCGTAGGCGGATCGATCTGCGTTGGTCTGGTATATTATTTTTCTTATCTGCATAAGGCGGATGCATAGGAGAAGTAATTTTTATGTC
Organism: Lachnospiraceae bacterium; assembly: GCA_015057865.1. GTDB lineage: Bacteria > Bacillota > Clostridia > Lachnospirales > Lachnospiraceae > SY8519. Next base: position 3,128 of record SVDH01000029.1, on the reverse strand, counting down.
TTATACGGCTTTATATCGAAAATATCGTCCGTCGGAGTTTACGGATGTCAAAGGACAGGATCATATCGTCACCACGCTTACCAATCAGATCAAAGCGGGGCGCATCGGTCATGCGTATCTGTTTTGCGGGACACGAGGAACAGGCAAAACGACCGTGGCCAAGATTTTTGCGCGCGCGGTAAACTGTGAAAATCCGCAAGACGGGAACCCCTGTGGCGAATGTGAAGTCTGCAGGCGGATCAGAAGCGGCGCGTCTTTGAATGTCATTGAGATCGACGCGGCATCCAACAACGGCGTAGACGATGTCCGTCAGATCCGTGAAGAAGTGACCTATCCGCCGACGGAAGGAAAATATAAAGTATATATCATTGACGAGGTGCATATGCTTTCACCGGGTGCGTTTAATGCACTTTTAAAAACACTTGAAGAGCCTCCGTCATATGTCATTTTTATCCTTGCGACAACCGAAGCACATAAGATTCCGGTGACCATTCTTTCGCGCTGCCAGCGGTATGATTTTCACCGCATTACGGCAGATACGATTGCGGCACGGCTCACAGAGCTGATGGAGACAGAAGGGACACAGGTAGAGGAAAAGGCCATTCGGTATATAGCGAAAGCGGCAGACGGTTCCATGCGTGACGCGCTGAGCCTTTTGGATCAGTGCATCAGCTTTTATCTGGGCCAGGCGCTCACCTATGAAAAAGTACTGGAAGTGCTCGGGGCGGCAGACACAACCGTATTCTCGCAGCTGCTCGAAGCAGTACTTACGGATGATGTGGCGAGAGCCATGTCCGTGATCGACGAGCTTGTGCGCCAGGGACGGGAACTGTCTCAGTTTGTGACAGATTTTATCGGTTTCCTTCGAAGTCTCCTGCTGCTGAAATCCTCGGATCAGATCGAGGATATCCTCGATACGACAGAAGAGAACCTTTCCTTATTAAAAGAAATGGCAAAAAGCATTTCGGATGATGGGCTGATGCGATACATCCGTGTCTTCTCAGATTTGCTAAACGATATGCGGTATGCGGCACAGAAACGGATCCTGTTAGAGCTCGCCGTGATCCGGCTCTGCAAACCGGAGATGGACCGGGATCAGGATGCGCTGCTAGACAGGATCGAATCGCTTGAGCGGAAAATCGAGCGCGGGATTCCGGCAGCACCGGCAAGTACCCCAGTACAAACCAGGCCGGCAGAGGCAATACAAAAGCCGGAGCGGCCTGCGATCCGGCCGGAAGCCGTCCCGGATGATATCCGTCGAGTGGTGCGTGAATGGCGTCAGATCACAGGCGCTCTTCCAAACCCTGTAAAGCTCTATGCAAGAAACGCAGGCCTGACACTTGGCGATGATGGTAAATTAGTGCTGGTATTTGCAGATAAAATAGCATATACTTATTTAGCGAATGAGGAGCACCGGCAGGAACTGGCGGACCGTATTTCTGAAAAGATCGGAAAAGAGGTTGCAGTCAGGGTGATCCAACAGACGCCGGGGCATTCGTTTGAACAGAATTATATAGACTTAACGAAGATCATTCATAATATCGATATCGAAATTGAAGAGGAATAAAGGAGGTGCTTTATGGCAAAGAAAGGTGGATTCCCGGGCGGTATGCCCGCTAATATGGGCAACCTGATGAAGCAGGCACAGAAAATGCAAAAGCAGATGGAAGAAGCGGCCAAAGAGCTTGAGGAAAAGGAATTCACAGCATCTGCCGGTGGTGGTGCGGTAGAAGTAAAGATTTCCGGTAAAAGAGAGATCCTTAGCGTAACACTTGCAGAAGAAGTTGTTGACCCGGATGATATTGAGATGCTTCAGGATCTGATCGTGGCGGCAACAAATGAGGCACTGCGTCAGGTTGAAGAGTGTACACAGGCTTCCATGTCAAGCTTAACAGGAGGTCTTGGCGGCCTTGGAGGACTTCCGTTCTAATGGATTACTATAGCAAGCAGATCAGCAGACTGATCGAGGAGCTTTCCGGATTGCCCGGAATCGGAAATAAGTCAGCACAGCGTCTGGCGTTTCATATTTTGAATATGCCCCTTGATCGGGTAAACCGCTTGTCTGACACCATTCGGGAGGCGCGGGAGAACATTCGTTATTGTAAGACCTGTTTTACGCTGACGGATTCGGAAGAATGTCCGATCTGCAGCAATCCTGCCCGCAATCATAAGCAGATCATGGTGGTTGAAAACACGAGAGATCTTGCGGCGTACGAAAAAACCGGACAATATGACGGGGTATATCATGTGCTTCACGGCGCGATTTCCCCGATGCTTGGGGTCGGCCCCGGAGATATTAAGCTAAAAGAGCTGATCAAACGTCTGGAAGAAGATGTAGACGAGGTGATCATCGCGACAAACTCCAGCCTTGAGGGAGAAACGACTGCCATGTATATCAGCAAGCTGGTCAAGCCTACGGGCATACGCGTTTCGCGGATCGCCAGTGGGGTTCCGGTCGGTGGTGACTTGGAATACATCGATGAGGTTACTTTGCTGCGCGCCCTGGAAGGGCGTGTGGAGTTATAATAGGAAGGATATCATTCTATGACAACATCAGAATTAAAGAAAATCGCAGTCGAGGTACGGAAAGGGATCATCACCGGTACCTATCATGCAAAATCCGGACATCCGGGCGGGTCATTATCCGCCGCAGAAATTCTTGTTTATCTGTACTTTTGCGAAATGAATGTGGATCCGGAAAAACCGGATAATCCCGACAGAGACCGTTTTGTGCTTTCAAAAGGGCATGCTGCACCGGCGCTTTATGCTGCTTTGGCACAAAGAGGATATTTCCCGCCGGAACTGATGAAGTCCCTGCGCCATATCGGGTGCTATCTACAGGGGCATCCTGACATGAGACATGCTCCCGGTGTGGATATGTCAAGCGGATCCCTGGGTCAGGGCTTTTCCGCAGCGATCGGCATGGCGCTTGCCGCAAAGATGGATGGAAAAGATTACCGCGTTTATTCTCTGGCAGGTGACGGTGAGATCCAGGAAGGTCAGATTTGGGAAGCGGCGATGTTTGCCTCCACGAAGAACCTCGACAATCTCGTCCTGATCGTAGACAATAACAACCTGCAGATCGATGGCGAGATCACTCTTTCGAGTTCGCCTTATCCGATTGATGA
>SVDH01000028.1 GCA_015057865.1 Lachnospiraceae bacterium | reverse complement strand
TACCTGCCTGTGCTGCTTCTTCGATACCTTCGCCGACTGCCGGGATGTATTCCTTCGGGATTGCTCCACCGACAACCTCGGATTCGAATGCAAATGTCTGCTCTCCGTTGGCATCCATCGGCTCGAAACGAACTTTACAATGTCCGTACTGACCACGACCACCGGACTGTTTTGCATATTTGTATTCCTGATCAACAGCCTTGGTAAATGTCTCTTTGTATGCAACCTGCGGAGCACCTACGTTTGCCTCTACCTTAAACTCGCGAAGCAGACGGTCTACGATGATATCCAGATGCAGCTCGCCCATACCAGCGATGATGGTCTGACCTGTCTCTGCGTCTGTATGAGCGCGGAAGGTCGGATCTTCTTCTGCCAGTTTTGCAAGTGCTTCTGCCATCTTGCCCTGACCTGCTTTGGTCTTCGGCTCGATTGCAAGCTCGATAACCGGCTCCGGGAACTCCATGGACTCAAGGATTACCGGATGCTGATCGTCGCAGATCGTATCGCCGGTAGATGTAATCTTGAAGCCGACAGCTGCAGCGATGTCACCGGAATAAACCTTGTCCAGCTCTTCTCTCTTGTTTGCATGCATCTGCAGGATACGTCCGATACGCTCTTTCTTATCCTTTGTTGCATTCAGTACATAAGAGCCTGAGTTGCAGGTTCCGGAATAAACACGGAAGAATGCAAGCTTTCCTACGAACGGGTCTGTCATGATCTTGAATGCAAGCGCTGAGAACGGCTCTTCATCAGATGCGTGACGCTCTACTTCATTGCCATCCATATCAACACCCTGGATTGCCGGGATGTCTGTCGGTGCCGGCATGAACTCGATGATCGCATCCAGGAGCTTCTGGATACCCTTGTTCTGATGTGCGGAACCGCAGCAAACCGGTACGCCTTCGTTGTTGATCGTAGCTTTACGCAGTGCTGCTTTCAGGTCATCGACGCTCGGCTCTTCACCTTCCAGATACTGCATCATCAGATCGTCATCGAAATCACAGATCTTCTCAACCAGCTCTGCATGGTAAACTTCCGCTTCGTCTTTCATATCCTCCGGGATATCAACGATAGAAATGTCTTCGCCCTTTGCATCATTGTAGATGTAAGCTTTCATTTCAAACAGGTCGATGATTCCCTGGAAATAATCTTCTTTTCCGATCGGCAGCTGGATCACAACAGCGTTCTTACCAAGCTTTGTGCCGATCTCATCAACTGTGTTGTAGAAGTTTGCGCCCAGGATATCCATTTTGTTAACGAATGCCATACGCGGAACTTCATATGTGTCTGCCTGTCTCCAGACATTTTCGGACTGAGGCTCAACACCGCCCTTTGCATCAAACACACCGACTGCACCGTCCAGTACACGCAGTGAACGCTCTACCTCAACAGTAAAGTCTACGTGTCCAGGAGTGTCGATGATGTTGATTCTGTTTTCTTCTGCACCGGCTTTCGGCTTGCAGTTCTCCTGCAGTGTCCAGTGACAGGTGGTAGCTGCGGATGTGATCGTGATACCACGCTCCTGCTCCTGCTCCATCCAGTCCATGGTAGCCGTACCGTCATGAGTCTCGCCGATTTTGTAGTTGACACCAGTATAATAGAGAATACGCTCTGTCAGTGTGGTCTTACCCGCATCGATATGAGCCATGATTCCTATGTTCCTGGTTCTCTCCAATGGGTATTCTCTTCCAGCCATTAGGCGTTACTCCTTCTTAAAATCTGTAATGTGCAAAAGCCTTGTTTGCCTCTGCCATCTTATGCATGTCTTCTTTACGCTTTACAGATGCGCCTGTGTTGTTTGCTGCATCCATAATCTCGTTCGCCAGTCTTTCCTGCATGGTCTTCTCGCTTCTTTTGCGGGAGAACATGGTCAGCCAGCGAAGTGCAAGTGCCTGACGTCTGTCAGGTCTAACTTCGATCGGTACCTGATAGGTAGCACCACCGATACGTCTTGCTTTTACCTCCAGAACAGGCATTACATTGTTCATAGCCTCTTCGAAGACTTCAAGAGCCGGTTTGCCAGTCTTTTCTTCGACACGATCGAAAGCCCCGTATACAATCTTCTGAGCGATGCCTTTTTTGCCGTCAAGCATGATGTTGTTGATCAGCTTGGTCACCACTTTGTCATTGTATAAAGGATCTGCCAATACATCTCTTTTCTGATTATGTCCTTTACGTGGCACGTTTACTTCCCTCCTTAATCATTAGATTTTTTTCGATTATCTCAACGGTACTCACATGTTTCCTTCTAATGTGTTCGTGCCGGGCATTTATATAAGAAGTCCGGTATTACCGAATCTCTTAGGTAAAATGAATCCAACACTTACAATAGTTTTCGTTTGTGAATCTATTGTTGATCTGCACTCAAATATTATTTGCCTGCTTTCGGCCGTTTCGCGCCGTACTTGGAGCGGGCCTGACGTCTGTTTGCAACGCCTGCCGTATCAAGTGTACCTCTGATGATGTGGTATCTGGTACCCGGAAGGTCTTTTACTCTTCCGCCACGGATCAGAACAACACTATGCTCCTGCAGATTGTGACCTTCGCCCGGAATGTAGCTTGTTACTTCGATTCCGTTAGAAAGACGTACTCTGGCAATCTTACGAAGCGCTGAGTTAGGTTTTTTCGGGGTCGCTGTCTTAACAGCAGTGCAAACGCCACGCTTCTGCGGGGAAGACTGATCTGTAGAACGCTTTCTTAAAGAGTTAAAACCCTTCTGCAGCGCCGGTGCAGTCGACTTCTTTACACTTGTCTGACGCCCTTTTCTGACTAACTGGTTAAATGTTGGCATTCAATTCACCTCCTCTTTTTATTTTTGGTTCACTGTCCGATTCCAGAAATTCCGGACAGTAAATGATGCGCACAAGAATGCACGCTAAAAAATTATAACGAAACAGCCGGTTCTTGTCAATCATTATTTTGCTGAATTTCCAGCGATTTCCCGGTCAAAAACCGGCTTTATGCCGGGCGTTTTTTACGCGCCCGGCGTCTGCCGTTTTTCTTTTGGGGCGAAAGCTTCTTCCACAGGGCTTCCACCCTATCGTTTCCGGCCTTGCGGCTTTCCTCCGCATTCATATAAAAATGATAGTATTCCGGCATCTTCAGGCGCCCGCCGTAGCGGGTAACGACCCAAAGCTGGCCGATGTGGTTCGCGAACACCACAGACGATTGTCTGCCATCTCCGCGGGAGATCCAGAACGCCTTCACTTCACTGTTCAGGAACTCCTGCGGCAGCGAAGGCCGTATGGTTTTGAGGAAACAGTTTTCTGTCTTTTCCTCAAGCTCAATCTGCAGTTTTGACCCGAGAAGCATGTAAAAATGCTCCATTTTCTTTTCCCGGTACTTTGCCGGGAAGCTGCATCGCCTGAAGTGGCTGCCCATCATCATGTAGACGATGTAGTCAAGTGCTGTTTTCTGTTCAAATGCATTCAGGATCATATTCATTTCCTCCTTCTGAAGTGCAAAATAAAAAGGAACCGGTAACATCAGGACGCACTTGTAGTGCATCTTGATGCTGCCGATTCCTTCTAAATTCTATTCACACTTCAAAAGAAGCTTTGCCCTCTGTATTTGAACATAGCTGCATTATAAGTCTTTTAAATATTTTTGTCTAGAGCATTCTCCAGCTTTCTTTCCGAAATCCATGTTGCTCCCTCACCTCTCTGACCTGTTTTAACATAAACGGAATATCCTCGTTCAGATTTCCTTTCAAAAGGAGATAATTTGATGCATGGTTTGCGCGGAATACGGTCCCCGGGGAATCGACATTGCTTAAGAAGATTTCCATTTCGTCCATCACCTCTTCCGGGCTTAACAGCTTTATCGCTCCGCTGTCGATCTCTTTTTGGATCGGCGCAGACGGATCTGTCATTAATGTCAGAAATCCGACATAGTCGGGCTGCATCCGGCTGATCGCCTCAGCACTCCTTCGCGCATGTTCCTGCAGGCGTTCTTTTCCTCCCAGTCCCGAGATCAGTGTGACCGATGTTTGGATGCCTGCCGCCTTCAGTCTTTGCACGGCACGAATGATCGCATCTGCATCCACACCCTTTTCCACACGCCGAAGCACTTCATCATCGCCTGATTCCAGACCGATATAAACCATGTCCAGTCCGCTGTCCTTGAGTTCCTTTAACTCTGCATCACTTTTATGCTCCACATCCTTTGGCGCGCCATAGGATGTGATTCTCTCCGCCGAAGGAAGTGTCTCCCGGAGCTTATGCAGGATTTCCTTTAACCGATCCGTCGGAATGATAAGCGCATCTCCGTCTGCAAGAAAAATCCTGCGGACATGATCGCCAACCTGTTCATACACATCCTGAATGTCCGCAAAGATCTCTTCTCTGCCTCGGATCCGGAACCGCTTGTCCTTATACATGGTACAAAACGTGCATGCATTATGCGCGCATCCGATCGTTACCTGTAAGATAAAACTCCGCGCCTCACTTGGCGGGCGGTAAACCATTCCTTCGTACTGCAAACCATTGCCTCCCAGATTCTTTCTATTTCAGAATGTATACTATTTTGCACTGTGAAAGTGATATGCCACACAGTTGCTGCACATCGTTTTTCCTTGCCGTTCGCAAAGTGTTTCCAAACACGTTTCCTGCGATTCCTGAGGAGTACATCTCATAGTCGTTGCCGTTTTTTGATAAAAACGTCACTCCTATTCGCCCAAAATTTATAGCGGATAATAAATTTTGCCTCCTCAGAAATCTTGTAACCATGTGGAAACACTAGTGCTCTCTCTACAGAAAAAGCGATGATTCAGCAATCTGTTGTGCCATATTCTCAATTACATGTTACAAAAAACAATTTTCGCAGTATTTTCGAAGATTTTTCGAGCACAGCAACGAGGTCGAAGACGGGTGCAAACCTGTCATCCCGCGTAGACCGAGTGAATAGGCGGCGGAGAAAAATCGAGAAAACCAAGTTTTGTTTTTTCGTGACATGTAATGAGAATTGGTAAATATAGTGCATTTCAAAAAGTATGCTTAAACTCACTGCAGCGAATCCAATCCCCACACGATCGCCTGCGCGATTTCTTTCTGCACCTCTTCCGAATGATCGGAAGCCTTGTCACCCACTTCCAGATCGATCGACGGGATCGTCGAATAGGATGTCTGTGTCATGTCTATGGCCATTCTGCCATCACCATAAACATGCAGCCCCTGTTCCTGAAATCCGCGGATGACCGCCTCGCCTAATGCCTCATGCTCCTGCCAGTGCAAAGCCACCGGCTCCATGCTCCGATAGCCGCCGGCATCCGGAACGCCGATATAGAATGCCCCCTTGTCACTTTCCGTTGAATCATAATGAAGTGAGATGTGATAATCGGCATACTGATTCGCAAGCACTGTTCTGGCAATATTATCAAGCTGCACGTCGTCATCTTCGCGGATCATCAAAACATCATACCCCGCATCCAGCAAAGCATCCTTTACGAAAACCGCCAGCGAAAGCGTCGCTTCGGCTTCCGGTGTCCCGTCATTAAAAGTCATCCCGGAAGAGACTGCGGTAGCCTGTGTGGCGCCCGCCGAAGTGCTCCCGCTTACGACTTTCTCAGATCCGTCCGGATGACACTGTGTTTTCACGCTTTCTCCGCCACTGGTCCCATGTCCTGCGTTGACAGCGATCACACAGTCCTTCCGATCCGCAGAATCCGATCGATATAAGATGACCGTATCATCATGAATTTTGGAGAAGTCAGCATATTCCCATGAATCATCCCAGTAAATAGTCTCCTCCGGCTCTGATATGCTCTCTTTTGGCATCTCTTCCGGCTCACTTTCTGCAGGCTCCGGTTCCGGTTCCGCACTAAGCGCTTCCTGAACAGCATTCTCTTCCGGCTCAGCACTCACCTCTTCTGAAACAGTCGGAGCTTCCGGTTCCACACTGACATCTGCCGATACAACTTCTTCAGACACTGTTTCACTTTCCCTGCCGGAGCCGCCACAGGCTGTCAGCCCAATGACGCCTGCGACGCAGATTCCCAGCACTGCTGTCAATATGCTTCTTTTCACTTCGAATATCCTCTTTTCCGATTCTCAAAAGACGACATTATCTCATGGTTCTTCTTTTCCGTCTTTTGACATCTTCTTCAATCTCTCGTTTCCAGTCCGCATTGAGCCGGCAGGTTGTAGAGCGCATCTTGCCAACTGTCTCTGATACGACTCTGTAATTCAATTCTGTCCCCTCACAGTCTGCCTCATAGGTCACTGCCCGGTCCTCGCCGATTCCAAAACGCCCTGCTACTGCGATTGCATCCATATTCGCCCCAAGGAACAGGAATTCCCAGCCGTATTTCTCTTTTTCCTTTTCCACCATGCGGCGGACCTTTTCATAGGAATACCGTTTGCTGGCATTCTCCATCCCATCTGTCGTGATGACAAAGATCGTCTTTTCCGGTCGGTCTTCTTCTCTGGCATACTTATGCACATTTGCAATATGATGGATCGCGCCGCCGACTGCATCTAACAATGCGGTGCATCCCCGCACATAGTATTCCTTTTCCGTCATCTGCGGCACCCGGTCCATCGGCAGTCTGTCATGGATCACATCGATCCGGTCATCAAACAGAACCGTAGATACGATCACCTCGCCATCCATTTCCCTCTGTCTGGCCAGCATCGCATTATATCCGCCGATGGTATCCCCCTCTAATCCTGCCATTGATCCGCTTCTGTCTAAGATCATTACAAGCTCTGTCAGATTTTTCTTCATAGTATTTCCCTCCTGTGTACGCTGCAGGCAATTGCCTGAATGATGTGTTTTCCTTTTGTTATTCACATCCTAACAGAGGAGGGAACTGGAATGGTCGCTTGTGAAACGACATTTCCTATGGCAGCTAACATCCAAGTGTCGGCTGATCATAATCGAACAGAAGCGCATTGATCTCAAAGATATCATAAAGCGCATTTTCAATGCAGTACTCTATGATCAGATCAAATACACTGCTCGGCGAAAACGCGAGGCCTGCTCTTCTGAGCAGATCTTTTGTCTCATCCAGAGTCAGTTCCAGACCGATCGCAAGCGCAAACGCTGTCTGCTTTTTCGGAACATAATTGACATTGCACCGAATCTTTGAAAAAAGCTTTCTGTCAAGATTTGCCTTCTTATATACTTCTACATCTGTTAACCCTTTTTCATCAATCCACCTGAGCAGGCATTGCTGAAACGTATCTCCGACATGGGCGACACGTTCCTGCAGGCTTTCGATACTGAGCTCTCCGGTCAGTGAAAGATCCGCTTCCGGTTCTTGCAGGACCTCCTTGCGCCTTCGGGGGCGTCCGATATTTCGCCTGCTCCGTTTTTTACCTTTCGCAGGAAGGGGTGCTGCCTCCGGCATGGCACTGTAATTGAACTTGGCCGCCGTCGGAAAGCTGTTTGTCTGATGGTTTAAGTATGCTTCTACATTACTGCGCAATGCAGGTGAAATCTGAAATGCGCTTCTGTCATAAACGACAAGCATGATCTCCATCTCAGAATCTGTCCCATCCAGATAATTCCGGATCGTCATAAGCGCCGTCTGCAATGCCCGGTCCTTCGGGAATCCATATACACCTGTTGAGATCATCGGAAACGCAATGCTTTCGCACTGAAGTTCTTCCGCCTTTTTTAATGCGTTTTTATAACACGCTTCCAATGCGAGCAGTTCGCCGCTGTTCCCGCCGGACCAGACCGGTCCTACCGTATGAATGATATACTTTGCCGGCAATGCAAAGGCAGGCGTCACCGCTGCTTCTCCGGTAGTCAAAACACCGATTTTTTCACGTTCTTTTAACAACGCTTCTGCGCCGGCCGTATGGTAGATCGCAGAATCCACACCTCTGCCATAAGTGGGCTTTGGATTCGCAGAGTTGACGATCGCGTCTGCCTTCACTTTTGTAATATCCGCTTTAATGATCTGAAATGCCATAAATCCTTATCCTTATACTTCTTCATCAAGATCCGTGATATCTCTTTTTACAATGATCCCCATTTCCTGTGCACGCAGTCTGTGACCATAGGAAAGCCCCTGCGGTGCGACCAAAACTTTTTTCGCATACTTTCCTCCAAACCTGGATGCAACGGTTTCCAGTTCATACAGCGCCATCTGATTTACATTTCCGCTTTTACAGGAAATGAATGTCGGAATATAACCTCTTAACGTCAATACATCGATCTCATTATAAACATCTTCGCTCGCTTTTTCATGAAGTCGGCCATCCCAGTCCAGATGCACGCCTACCATGCAGTCATCTGTCTGCTCCTCTTCCGCCAGATAGGTATGCAGTTCCAGAATACTGCCGGCCTCCCAGAGAACCTCTCTGAGTGTTTTGCTCTTGTATATGAAAGAATAGACATCTTCATGTTCCAGCCCGGAAAGAACACCGGCAGCCGCACAGTCTTCCAGGATCGCATCCAGTTTACCGGAATTGCGAAGTCCCGCATGCTCTCTTAACAGTGCATGTACATTCTCCTTTCGCATCCGCACTTCCAGTACCTCAGCGTTCGATGACCTGCTCAGTTTCGGCAAAAACTCAGAAAAGGCATTCCACACTGTTTCGTGCCTCTTGGCGATCTTCCAAATATTCCTGATGTCTCTGCGAAACGCTTCGTCAGACAGATCCTTGCTTCCCTTATGCAACTTGTGATTGATCTCACCACCCTGCATGGAAATATATTGGTCTAAGTTCAACCGGATCTCCTGACGCTTTACATCTCTGCTGATCTGATGCACGTTTTCCGGTGTCAATTCTACCAGTCGGTCCTGTTTGATCAGATACTGATGTAACGGCGCGTCAAATTCCTTTGCCAGCATGCCAAAGGCCACCAGGATCAGGCTCTCTCCTCCTGTCAGGTCGAAATAAACTGTGCTGCCTTGGCTGTACTCTTTCCCGATCTGTTCCCGCATCACCTTCAGAACATCTTTTAAGCTTGTCTGAGATACCGCAAAAAAGCTGACATCTGCAACGCCGCAAACATCCCTGAGGAACTTCCTTGTCTGTTCCTTCTGCCTGATGATCTCGTCGTGATACCCGAAAAACACGATCTTATCCAGGCAAAAATGCAGACTGGTGATCATGTTTTCAATCGGTTCTTTGTCGAGGAATTCGATATTGACGTTCATTGTTACCCTCTGTCTTTCTTGCTTTTTCACGGATTACACTGTTCAGATCTGTCGCTGCGCCTTTTCATTTTGCTCAGACAAGAATATTGTCACACGTTTGTCGTCGTTTTTCAAGTTTGCATTGTGAGGTGATATATATGGCGCATCTTAAAACGTATGCTCTTTAAGAATTTCTTTATCCGCAAAACATTATTTCATCGAACTTTATTCACAGTTCGTTCACAGTCGTCCTTTAAGATACCTGTCATAGCAATCATGTTTTTACAGGAGGTATCACATGCATTTCAAAAAGTACTTGGCAATCATTCTAACCGCAGCAGTTCTCGGAACAGGTGTCATGGCAGGCTGCTCTACGAACACTTCTCAGGTCAGTGTTGAAAGTGAAGCGCAAACAGGCTCTGCGATCATTAGCTCTACATTCATGGGAACTGTCACAGCAGTTGATGGAAATACAGTAACTTTATCACTCGAGGAGGAGGGCAGCGCCGACGTGGCTGGTTCTGCAGCTCCGGGCGAAAACGGCGACGAGATGGGTACACCGCCCGAAAAGCCTGACGCTGCACCCGAAGATGATGCTGGAGAAGAAGTTCCAGGCGAGAACAGCAGTGAAATGGGCACTCCGCCCGAAAAACCGTCTGCTATGCCCGATGGCGGCTCCGACGCGGCAAGTTCGGATGAAAACGGCAGCGAAATGGGCACTCCGCCCGAAAAGCCTGACGCTGCCCCCGACGGCACTTCAGATAGCGGGCAGACAGGCGACATGCCTGACGGCAATGCACCACAGCAAGCCACAACCGAACTCACGGTCAATGAAGACGGCACGATCACAGACGGACAGGCACTTCTGATCGATGACACAACAGTTGTTTTGACAATTGCAGATGAGTCCGTAGTTGCAGAAGATGTTGATCTGGCAGAAGGCAGCGCGCTTACTGTCACTGTCGATGACAATGGCTCGATCACATCCATCACAGCCGGCATGCAAGGCGGTCCGGGCCAGGGCGGTCCGGGTGGCGGATCATCAGCTGCTGATATCAGCTACTCAGCTGCAACCGAATTCACTTCTGACGCAAATGAGTCCGGCAAAACATATACATCTACAGGAACCGATGAAGAGGCAATCCTCGTAACAGAAGGCGCAAATGTCACTCTTTCCGATTCGACAATTACAAGAGATTCTGACGACAGTTCAGGCGGCGACAATGCAAGCTTCTACGGTGTCGGCGCGGCAGCTCTAGTTACGGATGGCACGTTAACGATTGATGAAGCTGATATCACCACGGATGCAGCGGGCGGTGCAGGTGTCTTTGCATACGGAGACGGCACAGCTTATGTGAACAACGCAACGATCAGAACCTCGCAGAATACTTCCGGCGGTCTTCATGCCGCAGGCGGCGGGACACTTTATGCCTGGGACTGTGATGTTGAGACCGACGGCGGTTCTGCGGCAGCGATCCGAAGCGACCGCGGTGGCGGAACGATGGTAATCGATGGCGGCACCTATACCTCAAACGGTTCCGGCTCCCCGGCTGTCTACTGCACCGCTGACATTACAGTAAATGATGCCGACTTAAATGCAACCGGCGCAGAAGGCATCTGCATCGAAGGTCTGAATACGCTTCGTCTGTACGACACAGACCTCACCTGCGACATGCCGGATGACGCCCAGAACGATATCACCTGGAGCGTGATCCTTTACCAGAGCATGTCAGGCGATTCTGAGGAAGGCAACAGTACTTTCTCGATGCAGGGCGGAAGCATCACATCAGAAAACGGCGGTCTCTTCTACTCCACCAATACGGAATCCACATTCTATCTGAATGATGTGGATATCCAGATGGCAGAAGATGATGCATTCTTCCTTCAGGTGACAGGAAATGCAAACCAGCGCGGCTGGGGAAGCACAGGTTCCAACGGCGCAGATACCAGCTTTACTGCAGACGCACAGACAATGGAAGGCGATGTGATCTATGATAGTATTAGCAACCTTGATTTTTATATGGAGAATGGCAGCTCACTTACCGGAGCGTTCGTAGATGATGAAACATGGGCCGGCAATGGCGGCGACGGTGAATGCAATGTCTATATCAGCAGCGATTCCACCTGGATCGTCACCGGAGACAGCACGGTTACAAACCTTTATAACGAAGGAACCATCAAGGATGCAAGCGGCAATACTGTAACGATCAAGGATACCGACGGAAACGTGCTTGTAAAAGGCACTTCCTCTTATACCATTACAGTAAAATACTACGATACCTCCGCTGACTTCTCCGGCGCATCAGAAGCCAGCACCTATGAAGCGGTTGATTCCCCATTCGAATCATAAAGATAAAATCCCTGTCTGGAAATACAATTCCGAACAGGGATTCTTTTTTACTTCAGCTTTTACGAATATAAAATCACTTGCTGTCATGCGGCATGTATCTGTACATTACCATCGCCGTACGGTTGATCGGCATGGTCTGAAGCATGATGCGTCCCGGACCTCTTACAATCGTGTTAAACAACCCTTCGCCGCCAAACACCACATTCTTTGCTCCTTTTACCATCTGCACATCGATGGAACAGGTATCATCCATCATGACAAGATGTCCGGTATCCACAATCTTGCTGTCGCCTGCTTCAAGATAATACTCTTTAACAGAACCGTCAACCTCGATCAGCACGGTACCGGTCCCTTCAAACTTCTGCATGATAAAGCCTTCGCCGCCAAACAGACCTGCGCCCAGTTTTTTCTGGAAGAAGACAGACATTTCTACGCCTTCATCACAGCAGAGAAAGCTGTGCTTCTGCGCAATGATCCCGTTACCGGGTGTAAGCTCAAATCCGAGAATATCTCCCGGAAAACTGGAGGCAAAACAGATCTCTCCGTCCCGGACTGCCGTATAACGGTTACGGAACATGTTCTCACCGGAAAATGCCCGGCCAAGCATCTTTCCGACGCCGCCGCCTTTTGTCTCCATCTGGATCTCATCATCCATCCAGGACATGCCGCCTTTTTCACACCAGATCGTCTCACCTGCTTTCATGTGTACGAGAGCAGCCGGTAACGTACCGCCAAATACTTCGTAATTCATATCTGCCTCCTTTCCTGTGCATTCCTGTCATAATCTGACATGTTTTTTCATCGTTTTCATTATACCATATATTAGAAAAAAGCTGTTCTGTTACGCCTCTTCTTCCGGCGTTTCCACGACAGCGATCCCAAGCTCTGACAGCTGTGCGGGATCCACATGATCCGGTGCCTCACACATCAGATCGGATGCGTCTTTTACTTTCGGGAATGCAATGACATCACGGATGGATTCCGCATGTACCATATGCATGATCACACGATCCAGGCCATATGCCAGTCCTGCATGTGGCGGAACGCCATATTGGAATGCCCGAAGCAGGAACCCGAACTGCTCCCATGCGCGTTCCTTTGTAAAGCCCAGGATTTCAAACATCTTTTCCTGAATATCATTCTGATGGATTCTGACGCTGCCGCCGCCAAGTTCACTGCCGTTTAACACGATATCATACGCTTTTGCGCGGACACTGCCCGGATCAGAATCGACCTTCGGCCAATCCTCTTCCATCGGCATCGTGAACGGATGGTGCATTGCCAGATAGCGGCCCTCTTCTTCCGACCACTCAAGCAGCGGGAATTCTGTCACCCAGAGGAATTCATAGCGGTTTGGATCTAAAAGATCCAGCTCTTTTGCCATATGCAGACGAAGCGCGCCAAGCACATCCCATACGACTTTATTCTTATCTGCTGCAAACAGAAGCAGATCTCCTGCCTTCGCGCCAAGTGCTTCGATGAGCTTTTGCATCTCCTCTTCCGTCATGAATTTTGAGAATGATGATTTGATCTCGCCATCTGATTTCATCTGGATATACGCAAGGCCCTTTGCGCCATAGCCTTTTGCAAAATCAACCAGCTTATCGATCTGTTTACGTCCCATGTCGCCTTTGCCCGGCACACAGATCGCGCGGACGGATCCGCCATTTTCCAGTGCGCCTGTAAAGACGCCGAAGCCACAACCCTTAACGATCTCAGAAACATCGCAAAGTTCCATGCCAAAGCGTACATCCGGTCTGTCCGTTCCAAAGCGGTCCATTGACTCCTGCCACGACATACGTTTAAACGGAATGGTCACTTCTACGCCGATCGCCTCACGGAACACATACTGGATCAGGCGCTCATTGACATCTATGACATCATCAATATCGACAAATGCCAGCTCCATATCGGCCTGGGTAAATTCCGGCTGACGATCTGCACGCAGATCCTCATCACGGAAACATTTTGTAATCTGGAAATAACGGTCATATCCGGACACCATCAGAAGCTGCTTGAAAAGCTGCGGTGACTGCGGAAGCGCATAAAAACTTCCCGGATGGATACGGCTCGGCACAAGATAATCGCGCGCGCCTTCCGGTGTCGACTTTGTCAGCATCGGTGTTTCGATCTCAATGAACCCTTCTTTTGCCATGAACTCACGCATCAGATGTGCCACTTTACTGCGCATCATCAGATTCCGCTGAATGTCCGGTCGGCGAAGATCCAGATAGCGGTGTTTTAAACGAAGCTCTTCTTTGGTCTGGGAGTTCTCTTCAATCGGGAATGGCGGTGTCTCGGATTCCGACAGGATCCGCAGACCGTCAGCCACGATCTCGATGTCACCGGTTTTTAAGTTTTCATTGACAGCTGCGGTACGCTTCTGAACCGTACCGGTTACTGCAATGACAAATTCATTTCTGAGCGTTCCCGCTTTTTCAAAGTCTTCTTTTCCGATGATCGTTTCATCAAACATGATCTGTAAAAGACCGGAACGGTCACGCAGATCCACAAAGATCAGGCTGCCCAGATTTCTTCTGCGCTGCACCCATCCCATAACGGTCACTTTTTCTCCAATGATCTGATTTGATACTTCTGTACATCTGTGGGATCTGTGCAATCCCTGCATCGATTCTGCCATGTGATTCTCCTTAATTTTTATATACCTCTACGATATCTTCATATCCTTGCGCCGTAAGCTGCTCCTTCTGGAACTTCTTGTTCTTGTTCATACGTGTTACAAGAACCTGATCGCCCGCAGCGCGCTCTGCCTGTGCTTTCGCCATGATCTCCTGCAGTTTTTCTGAGGAATAGCCTTTTTCCAGAAGGTATGCGCGCTTCGTTCCCTCGTTCGGGATCTGGAATCCCTGTTCTGTCAAAAGCAGGATGATACGCTCAAAGCCAATGGAAAAGCCGCAGGCCGGAACATCTTTTCCGGTGAAGTTGCCTACCATCTTGTCATAGCGTCCGCCGCCACCGCAGCTTCCGCCGAATTCCGGGATCGCGATCTCGAAGATCGTGCCGGTGTAATAAGACATTCCACGTACCAGCGTCGGATCAAATACCATTTTAAAGTCAGCTTTCTTTGAAGCTTCTACCGTAGCAATGATCTCTTTCAGACTGGCAATGACGTCCTCTTCAAGATGACCTTCCAACGCATCTCTCAAGAAATCCAGACCATTCTCTGCTTCTTCGATACCGCTAAACAGGGAAAGATATTTCGATACCGCACTGACAGAATAGCCTGCCTCGACAAGTTCATCTGAAACGCCGTCTGTTCCGATCTTGTCCATCTTATCAAGGATGATAAAGATCGTATCAAAATCTTCTTCCGGGAACCCGCATGCTGCCGCCATCGCTTTTAAGATCCGGCGCTCATTGATACGGATCTCAAAACCGGAAAAACCGACCTTGCCAAGCGTTTCCGTTGTTGCAAGGATCAGCTCAATCTCCGCAAGGTTTGTCGGCTCGCCGAGGATGTCGATATCGCACTGCATGAACTGGCGGAAACGGCCTCTCTGTGGTCTGTCCGCGCGCCACACATTTCCCATCTGCAGTGCCTTGAACGGAGACGGCAGATCATTGGCATGATTTGCGTAATACCGGCAAAGCGGAACCGTCAGGTCATAGCGCATACCGCAGTCTACCACATCACTTTCCTGTGTCGCGGTGTCAAGATGCAGCTTTTCGCCACGCTTTAAGATCTTAAAGATCAGCTTCTCATTTTCTCCGCCCTGGTTGCTGGAAAGGTTACCGATGTTTTCCATACAGGGGGTCTCAATCTGGGTGAATCCATAGGATGCATAGGTTTCACGGATCACCCCCATTACATATTCTCTGATCCGCATCTCCTCCGGAAGGATGTCTTTCATACCGGTGACCGGTTTTTTTGCAAATGCCATTCGTTCTTCCTCCATGTATTGTTTGGCCGATGTTATATTCTGATTTCGGAAATGGTATCAGATCAGCCCCAATTCTTCCATCTTCCTGCGCTTTCGTTCGATCATCTCATCTGTCCGCTCCAGATAATTTGTAATGTCTTTGACATTTTCCACCCGCTCGATCTGCGGATCTAAAACGAACTTTGTGATCGCGCCTGCGCCAAGTGCCATTATAGTCTGTTTTTCTTCCATTATCAAGATATTGTAAAGTCCTTCGCAGCCCGGCCTTGCATAGCCGACATTCTCAAAATTGCCTGCCATATTTTTCTGCCGGTACATATAATAAGGCTCCAACCCCATTTTCTGACAATACGCTGCCGTCAATGCGATCGTCTCCCAGGTATTTTCCATGTGCATACCCGAAAAATCTTCCTGCTGCATCTTCAAACGAGCCGCCCGCTTGATAGCAAGCGAATGAATCGTCAGGTTATCAGGGGCGAGTTCTTCGATCTGCTTTAATGTGTCCTCCACGTCTGCGATCGTTTCCTCGGGAAGTCCTACGATCAGATCCATATTGATATTGGCAAAGCCCATCTCGCGGGCCAGCAGAAAGCTTTCCTTTGTCTGCGCTACGGTATGCCGCCGTCCGATCAGATCCAGGGTCTTTTGCTGCATCGTCTGCGGATTGATTGAGATTCTGGAAATCTGATGCGCACGCAGCACTTCCAGTTTTTCTCTCGTAATGGAGTCCGGGCGCCCGCCTTCTACCGTGAATTCCAGAACGCCCGAAAGATCCAGATGAGTTTCCAGCATCGTCAACAGACGGTCCATTTGGGCGGGAAGAAGTGTCGTCGGCGTGCCCCCGCCGATGTAAACGGTATCCAAATGCCGCCTGCCCGGTCCGCCGGTTTTGGCATTTGCTGCCGCTTTGTCGAAATATGCTCCGGTAAACCGAATCTCTTTTTCCAGTGCATCCAGATATTCATCCACACGATCGGCCCATTTCGCAAGTGGATAGGATGTGAAGGAACAGTAGGCGCATGTGGTCGGGCAAAACGGAATGCCGACATACAGACTGTATCCGTTTTTTGCGTCAAGCCGGTTTAAAATGTCGCGTTCTTTTTTCGCCACCGTCATGCAAAGGTCGATCTTCGGATCAGACGTAAAATACGTCTCCTTCATATGCGCTCTGATCTCATCGTCACTGTGCCCTTCTTCCATCATTTTCATCGGGATCTTTGCCGGCCGGATCCCTGTCAGGCTTCCCCATGGAAGATTCTGGCCTGTCGCTTCCTGCAGAAGATGATAGAGACACTGTTTTAAAGCATCCTTTGTGACGCGCCGGTCGGAAAAATCGGCTTCCGCTTCTCTGCTATACCCTGTCAAACTTTCAACATGCAGCTCTTTTAGCCTTTCAAAAGAACAGCGGATGCTGTCTGCACCCGCCTGTGTTTCTGATGCTTCCTGAAATATGATATCGATCTTTGCCAACACATCCTTCCCCGAGACCTGATCCGTCCGCGGATTCTCAGGCGTTATAACCACAACATCCTCCGGCGGAAAAAATGCTTTCACAAGCGAATGGATATCATATTCAAAATCATTTCTGTTGTTATTTATAATAATCATATTTTTTTCTTAATGCATGCCTTTTATAAAAACGGATTATACTGACGCTCATAGGCGATCGTCGTCCGTCCCATATGCCCCGGCAGTACCTCTGTATCACCCGGAAGATCAAAGAGCTTATCCCGGATTCCGCGCACCAGATCCGACATGCTGCCTTCTGGAAAATCCGTCCGGCCGACAGATGCGGCAAACAGTGTGTCTCCGCTTGCCAGGACTTTATAGCCGTCAAAGTAATAACAGCACCCGCCCGGAGTATGCCCTGGTGTAAAAAGAACCTTGATCTGAAAACCTGCCAGATCCAATATCTCTCCGTCTTTGACATAAATGTCCGCAGAGTACTTCTCACCGTGCATGCTCCACATGCCTGTCAGATTCAGCATCGGGCTTTCGAGAACGCGCTTTTCCCCCTCATATGCATAGATCGGAATATCGAATTCCTTCTTTAAATCTTCGGCCGCAGCTGCATGATCAAAATGCCCATGTGTCAAAAGAATGGCCACCGGATGATAACCTCCTGCCCGGAGCTTTCCTGCAAGAAAACCTGCCGATGCACCCGGATCAATGATCAGCGCTTCCTTTGTCTGCGGATTGATGATGAAATAACAGTTTGTCTGCACATCACCTACGGTGTATTCTTCAATCAAAATATTCCCTGCCATAGGTTTCCTCCATACGATATTGATCAGCCCGTTGACCGCTTGATATCAAAGATGCCGTCGATCTGACGGATCTTTTCAATCAGTCTGGCCAGTTCGTCCTTTCCTCTTGTTCTGAAAGAGAGCGTAAGCGTTGCGACCCCTTTCTTGTTAATACGCGAGTTCATTGTGATGATATCGATCTCGCGTTCCGTAAAGACCTTTGAAATATCTACAAGCAGACCGGTTCTGTTATAACCGTGGATGATCAGCTCTGCCATGTATTTCTTTTCACTGGTCGCCTCAGACTCTGCACCCTGGTTCCACTCTGCCTCAATCAGCCGCTCTCTGTCCCATTCGGGCATTTTCAAAATGTTATCGCAGTCGGTCCTGTGAACAGACACCCCACGCCCTCTGGTTACAAAGCCGACGATCTCATCTCCCGGCACAGGACTGCAGCATTTGGAAAAATGAACCGCCACATCCGACAGACCTTTTACAATAATGCCGCTTCCATGCTTTTTCTTTGTCTTCTGGTCGCGTTCTTCTTCTTTGGCGTTGTTCTGCGCTTTTGCCAGAACAAAGTCGTCTGTCAAATCCTTCTTTTTCTGTTCCTGACGCTGCTCCTCCTGCATACGGTTGACGATCTGCGCTTCTGTCAGGCCGCCGTGCCCCACTGCTGCCAGCACCGAATCCCAGTCACGGAATCCGTATTTTCTCTGTACCTTAACTTGGTACTCCGGCTTCCCGATCACTGCCTGATCGATGCCTTTTGTCTTGCAGTATGAAACCAGCATATCCTTTCCGCGATGGATGTTTTCTTCTTTAAACTCATTGCGGAACCACTGGTTGATCTTGTTTTTCGCCTGCGTACTCTTAACAATGTTTAACCAGTCACGGCTCGGCCCGCGAGAGTTTACAGAGGTCAGAACCTCGATCCGGTCTCCGTTTTTGATCACGTAATCGATCGGAACAAGCTTACCATTGACCTTTGCGCCGATCATGCGGTTTCCGACTGCAGTGTGAATGCTGTAAGCAAAATCGATCGGTGTGGATCCCTTCGGCAGATTTTTGACATCGCCACTCGGTGTAAAGCAGAATACGGTATCTCCGAACAGGTTCAGATCGTCCTTTAACAGACTGATGAACTCCTTGTTGTCCGACATGTCCTGCTGCCACTCCAGGATCTGACGCAGCCAGGTCAGCTTTGCCTCTTCTCCGCCGATGCCTCGTCCGTTGGCCTCTTCCTTGTATTTCCAATGCGCCGCGATACCATATTCACAGGTCTTGTGCATCTCCTCTGTACGGATCTGCACTTCAAACGGCTGGCCGTTCGGGCCGATCAGTGTCGTATGCAGCGACTGATACATATTCGGTTTCGGCATGGCGATATAATCCTTAAACCGTCCCGGAACCGGTGTGTACTGCTCATGGCAGATACCAAGTGCCGCATAACAGTCCTTGATATCTTCTACGATAATGCGGATTGCAAACAGATCATAAATCTGATCAATGGTCTTATCCTGGTTGACCATTTTTTTATAAATACTGAAGAAATGCTTCGCGCGTCCATAGATCGTCGCTTTAATCCCTGCATCATGAATATGGTCGCCGACTTCTGCAACCAGTGTATCAATGTAAGTGTCCCGCTCAGTCTTTCGCAGGGCGATCTTTTCCACCAGATCATAATACGCTTCCGGATGCAGATAGCGAAGGGACAGGTCCTCTAATTCTACCTTGATCGCAGAAATACCGAGGCGCTGTGCGATCGGCGCATAGATCTCCATCGTCTCACGCGCTTTTTCCTTCTGCTTCTCAGGCTTCATGTACTGAAGTGTACGCATATTGTGAAGACGGTCTGCCAGCTTGATGATGATCACGCGGATATCCTTTGCCATCGCAAGGAACATCTTACGCAGATTCTCTGCCTGCACTTCGATCTTGTCTGCATCATAAGAGAGCTGATTCAGCTTTGTCACGCCATCGACCAGCATCGACACGTCCTCGCCAAACTCATCCGCGATCTGTTCTAATGTCATCACCGTATCTTCCGCGACGTCATGCATCATGCCCGCGATGATCGTTTCCTTGTCCATCTCCAGCTCTGCAAGGATAATGGAAACCCAGAGTGGATGGATGATATACGCCTCCCCCGACTTCCGCACCTGTCCGTCATGGGCATTTCTCGCAATGCGATATGCCTTTTTGACCAATGACAGATCTGCCGAAGGATGATACTTTCGGATGGTCTCTATCAGATCGTCATACAGTTCTTCCGGCGTCACAAATTCTTTTAACGGCCGGATCCGGCTCGATTCGAGCATATTGCTGCCCGCCTGCGACTCGAGTTCCTTTAACGCCTGCTCTCTATTCTTATTTTTCTCTTTTTGTGTTCCATCTACTGTCATACTCTTCTCCCATAACCGAGAAACACAGGCCATTCCTGCACTTTCTTAAATTTTTATTATAAATATACAAACTAAAAAAAGCAACTGTTCCGTCCGTTTTCCCGCCTCTTTCTTCCATCCTTTCTAATTACAGTTGCATAGATCAGATGCTTTCTGCTAAGATATGAATACTAATATAAATGAAAAGGAGAAAGATTTATGGCACAGAATCCTATTGTAACAATCGAAATGGAAAATGGCGATATCATTAAAGCAGAGCTTTATCCGGAGATTGCGCCGAATACGGTAAACAATTTCATCTCTTTGATCAATAAGGGATATTATGATGGCATCATCTTCCATCGTGTTATCCGCGGCTTTATGATCCAGGGCGGCGACCCGGAAGGCACAGGCATGGGCGGCCCGGGCTATTGCATCAAAGGCGAGTTCTCCCACAATGGTTTTAAGAATGACTTAAAGCATGAGCCGGGCGTTCTTTCCATGGCACGTACCATGATGCCAAACACCGCCGGCAGCCAGTTCTTTATCATGCATCAGACATCTCCGCATCTTGACGGAGAATATGCAGGATTTGGCAAAGTCATCGAAGGCATGGAAAATGTCAATAAGATCGCCGAGACACGCACCGGCTTCCAGGATCGTCCTGTAGAAGAACAGCGCATGAAGAAAGTAACGGTTGAGACATTTGGTGTCGACTATCCGGAACCTGTAAAAGCATAAGCTCTTGCGCTGCGGTTGGGAAATGGGAGCTTGCTCATAATTTCCCAAACATTGCGCAAGGTAACAAACATGAGGATGCAGGCCTGTTGGCTGGAATCCGAATGCTTGTAGGATTGCGAGAGCGTCAGCGGAGCAATCCGTAAGCTTATGCACAATATATAAAAAATAAAAAAGCTCTGCACCTTACCTTCAGGTAAAAGTGCAGAGCCTTTTTCATTTCATCAGTTATCCTTCCCGGTATCCCATCGGATTGCCGCTCTGCCATTTCCATGTGTCACGGCACATGTCAGCAAGATTTCTCTCTGCTTTCCATCCAAGGATCTTCTCTGCCTTTTTCGCATCTGCATACGAGCTTGGCAGATCACCTGCGCGGCGCGGTCCGATCTCATACGGCACATCGATCTGATTGGTTTCACGGAACGTATTGACGATCTCGAGAACACTGTACGGGGTTCCAGTTCCAAGATTGAATACTTCTGCGCCCGTATGGTTTTCAGCATATTCCACAGCTTTGACATGACCGATCGCAAGATCTACGACATGGATATAGTCTCTTAACCCGGTTCCGTCCGGTGTCGGATAATCATCACCAAATACGGTCAGATGATCTCTTCTGCCGACAGCCACCTGTGAAACATAAGGCATCAGGTTGTTCGGGATTCCCTGCGGATCTTCTCCGATGCGTCCGGATGCATGTGCACCGATCGGATTAAAGTACCGAAGCAGGATCACGGAAAGCGCAGGATCCGCATGTGCAGCATCTTCTAAGATCTGCTCCATCATTGCTTTGGTCCATCCATACGGATTGGAGCAGGTACCACGTGGCATTTCTTCCGTATACGGCGGCTCATTTTCTTCTCCGTAAACTGTTGCGGAGGATGAGAAAACGATCCGTTTCACGCCCGCTTCAGCCATACACTCCAAAAGTGTCAATGTCGTGTCGATGTTATTGCGATAATACATAACGGGCTTTTCGACTGACTCTCCAACTGCCTTCAGCCCCGCAAAATGGATCACACAGTCAATTTTGTTTTCTGTAAAGATTCTTCTGACCGCATCATGATCACGTACATCTGCTTCATATACACGTACCGTTTTTCCGGTAAGCTCCTCTACCCGGCGTACCGCCTCCGGGCAGCTGTTGCTGTAATTGTCCGCGATGACCACGTCGTGTCCGCTGTTTAATAACTCCACTGCGGTATGTGATCCGATGTAGCCTGCACCGCCTGCCAGTAATACATTCATCGTTTTTCTCCTCCTTTTACCAAAAGCCAGCCCATCACATGCACTGCCTGCTGAAACTTTCCGGCCGCGATCATGTCGTCAATCTCCTCTTCCGAAAAGTGAAGCACATGGATCAGTTCCGTTTCATCAAGGTTCTGCTCTCCTGCGCGTCTGCAGTTTTTTGCCGTATAAATATAAGCATAATTTTCCGAAACGGTCGCGTCCGACGGAATCGTGATGACATGCTTCCAGTTATCGGAAACATATCCTGTCTCTTCTCTCAGCTCCCGCTTCGCTGCCTCGAGCGCTTTCTGTGCAAGCTCTGCCGAGCCATATTCTATTCCGTCTTCTTTCTCGATCCCGCCTGCCGGGAACTCTGTTGTTACCTGTCTGATCCCCTGGCGGAACTGTCTGACACAAAGAAATTTTTCTTCCTCATCTGAGGCAATGATCACAGCGTAATCTCTTCTGCTATAGCTGTAAAACGGTTCATAGATCCGCCCGTCCGGATATCTGTAGGTGGACTTCTTAAAATCGATCCATTCATCCTTTATGATGGATTCTCTTCGGATTTCCTCCCAGGCCAACTCCCTGTCATTCATTCACTCTGATCCTTTTGTGAAAAAGCTTTTGGGCTGTCTTGCGGCATCTCCAAAAGCTTTCTTCTCCTTAGGTTTTTTCAACCATTCCTATTCATAACGGAATACCGCGATTCCGTATGCCGGAAGCGGATATGCAATAGAATATTCTCTTCCGTCACATTCACTCTTCTCGGCATGGAAAACTTTCTTGCGAATGTTTCCGCTTCCGCCAAATTTCTTATCATCACTGTTTAAGATCAGCTGATATTTTCCGTCTTTCGGAACACCGACACGATAATCTTCTCTTGCGACCGGTGTGAAATTGATCACAAAAAGCAGATTGTTTTTACATCCGTCATCATGTCTGACAAAGCTGTAAATACTCCGATATCCGTCATCCGCATTGATCCACTCAAATCCGTTCCACTGATGATCCAGTTCGTACATGGAAGGATTCTCACGATAGATCTTAAGCAGCGCTTTGACAAATTTCTGCAGATTCTGATGAAGCGGGCGGTCTAACAGGAACCACTCAAGCTCCGTCTTCTCATCCCATTCATGCATCTGTCCGAAATCCTGTCCCATGAACAAAAGCTTCTTGCCGGGATGCCCCATCATAAATGCATACCCTGCCATCAGGTTCTTGAATTTGTCTCCTTCAAGACCGGGCATCTTGTTGATCATGGAACACTTCAGATGAACCACCTCATCATGCGAGAGCACAAGAATGTATTTTTCACTCTCATTATAACTCATCGCAAAGGTCATCTTGTTATGATTATCTTTTCTGAAATACGGATCAAGCTTCATATAATCCAGGAAATCATGCATCCAACCCATATTCCATTTAAATGTAAAGTTCAGGCCATCATCTTCCGCTTTTCCGGTCACCATCGGCCATGCCGTGGATTCTTCCGCGATCATCATGACGCCATGATTTCTTCCACAGACAACCGTATTCAGATGTTTGAAAAACTCAATGGCTTCGAGGTTTTTATTGTCGCCATATTCATTGGCTACCCACTGTCCGTCTTCTTTGCCGTAGTCCAGATACAGCATGGACGCCACTGCATCCACACGCAGTCCGTCTACGTGGAACTGTTCCACCCAGTATAATGCGCTTCCGATCAGGAAATTCTTTACCTCGGTTTTCCCGTAATCAAAAATCTTGGTTCCCCAATCCGGATGCTCGCCTTTTCTCGAATCCGCATATTCATACAACGGTTCCCCGTCAAAATCTGCCAGTCCGTGCGCATCACGCGGAAAGTGTGCCGGTACCCAGTCTAAGATAATGCCGATCCCGTGATTGTGCAGATAATTGACAAAATACGCAAAATCTTCCGGCGTTCCATACCGGGATGTCGGTGCGTAATAGCCCGTTACCTGATAACCCCAGGAACCATCAAACGGGTATTCTGATATTCCCATCAGTTCAACATGTGTATAACCCATGTCTTTTACATAGGATGTCAGGGCTTTTGCCAGTTCCCGATAGGTATAGAACCCGTCATCATCTCTGCCCGGATGCCGCATCCAGGAACCGGGATGCACTTCATAGATCGCCATTGGTTCGTGGTACAGATCGCCCTCTTTTTTGGCACTTCTCGCCTTGATCCATTCATCATCCGACCATTTGATCTTTGTGATATCGAATACCTTTGAAGCCGTGCCCGGACGAAGCTCTGCATAGCATGCATAAGGATCTGACTTGTACAGACGTCTGCCGTCCTGTGTCTCAATCAGGTATTTGTAAAGATCGCCTTCTTTGGCATCTTCCGTAAAGATCCCGTATATGCCGTTCGGCTCCAAACGCTCCATCGGGTGGGAGCTTTCATTCCAACCATTAAAGTTGCCGATGAGCCACACATTTTTTGCATGCGGTGCCCAAACTGCAAAGGAAACACCTGACTTTTTTCCTTTTTTACAGGGATGCGCGCCGAGCTTTTGATACATCTCATAGTGCGCGCCCTGACCGAAAAGATACATGTCATATTCTGAGATAGGATTGAATTTGGGCATGTGAGTTCTCCTTGTTTGTAAACTATATGTTCTGTGCTTTGCGATACGCTATGCGCTACGCACATAAGCTTACGGATTGCTCCGCACTTTGTGCTCTCGCAATCCTACAACGGTAATTCGCATTCCGCACTGTCGTGCTTCATGCTCATTTCCGTTGCGTCTCGCCACAGATACGAATCTGCATGTACACATGCGATTCGTATCTATACCTCGACAGCTTATGCGCTAAAGTCTTCTTCTCTTAAGATTAAGTAGTCGTCGTCTGTATAACGTTTTGCGTGGCGTCCAAAGCGTCTCTTGTTGTGGTTTTCTGCATGTTCGATCGCGCCATCAACGATTTCTTTCACTTCTGCGAGCATGGTTGCGTGATCGATCTTCTGAATGTTCTGGATACGGGTATGCAGTGCGAGAACGCCCATCTCCTCAATGACGCATTCCATCTCATATGCGTAGGATTTACCGAACTCTACCAGGTCATCTACTGAGAATTCCGGCACGGTAATAACCTCTGTGAATTTCTCTGCAAACGATTCATTCATCGCAAGGATGTTTGCAATGCCTTCTTCGGTATCTTCAAGTACAACGACTAAACCGTTTGTCTCGCTTTCCATCACTTCAGCCATACGTGTGACGGTTTCTTCAGAAAGATCTCCGGCCTTCTCTACGATCAGATAACCGCCTGTAATCTTCTCAAGCAGGGTTGCGAAATCACGCTTGTTCAGAGACTGTGCACTGATCTTACCGATGCGGCTCTTTTCTTTGTCGTTCTCTAACTGGATCGCTTTGATCAGGTTGGTTGCGAGTACTGTCTTGCCGATGCCTGCCGGTCCCTGAATGATCACATTGCCTGCCGTAGATGCAACAGCACCTTTTGTCTTCTCGCTCGCACCTTCGAGTGCTTTGCTGATCTGACGGGCCAGTCCCGGTACAGATACAAAATAGCTGAACATCTCTTTCTGCTCTTCTGTCAGCGGACGGTAATCATCCGGTTCCGCCTCAAGCGGTGTACCTTCCGCGGGATCTGCCGGCTCTGCAGGAGCTTCTTCATCAAGAACGATCTTTTCATCTGTTTCTTCTGCCTGATCGAGGACAATCTTTTCCTCTTCCGGGGCTGCTTCTGCTTCTTCCACCTCAGCTACAGCTTCAATAACCGCGGCTTCTTCTGCGACCGGGGCTTCTTCAACAACTTCTTCAGCCACTGTCGGTTCTTCCTCCGGCATGATCTCTTCTTCAGGAAGGATTTCCTCTGTAGGAAGGATCTCTTCTTCAACCGGCGCTTCGTCTGCAACAGGCGCTTCGTCTGCAACAGGTGCTTCGTCTGCCGGAGCAGAGAAATAAGCGCTGTCAAGTTCAGCATCTGCCGGTTCTTCGGCAGGTGCCTCAACCACCGGTTCCTCGGTCACAGCCGGCTCTTCAGTCGTCACAGGCTCTTCAGCAACAGGTGCCGCTTCCTGCTCCGCAGCTTTTGCCGCTGCTTCCGCTGCTGCCGCCTTTTCAAACTGCTCTCTTGCTTTTCTGGCAGCTTCTTCCACACCGCGTTTTGCTTCAGACACCTCTTCCGCAGTTGCCTCTTTATACGACTCTGCGACCGGTGACTGTGCTGCGGATACTCTTCCCGCCGTCTGTGCTGTCTCAACAGCTTCCGATGCTACAGCATCTGTCTCTGCTGCGTCTTCCGGCTGAAGGATCGCCTGCAGCTGTGCCAGACGTGCCATGATATCATTCATCTCCTGAGCAGCCTGTGCACGACGCTCATCGAGATTTTCTGTCTTGCTGACTCTGTCAATCGTCTTGTCTAATTTCTTCTTTGTCTGATTCCACTCATCCAGCGCTTCCTCGATGGTGTCATCCTCATCGTAATCACCTTCATCCGGCTCGTCTGAAATCTGCAGACGTGCCGTAAGACGCTCGATCAGTGTTGTCTTCTTGCCTTCCTCCGGTTCAACCGGTTTCTCAGGCGTCATATCAACTTCGCTTAATGCCTGCTCTAAGATCGCCTCTTCTACCGGTTTTCCTTCGGTTACAGGAATTGCTTCCTCTGCTGTTGCTGCCGGAGCAGTCACCACAGCTTCTCCAACCGGCTGCTTTGAAGCAGCTTCCAGATCCTCTAAGAAAGCATCCTCTTCTTCTTCGAGGTACTCATCCTCTGCGCGGTTCTGCATCTTTGACATGTTTTTAAACAGGTTTTTAAACTTGCCGACAGCAGATCCGACTACTTCACCAGCATTCAGGTTGCCATCATAATCACCGACGCTTTCCTTGGAGCGAAGCTTCTCATCATTCCATTTTACGCTGCCTTCCGGAAATGCTCTGTCAACATCACGGTCACCGATTTCCCGTCCTTCTTCCGCCGCCAGACGCGCTTCCTCATCACGGCGCAGCTTTTCAAGCCGTTCTTTTTCCAGCCGCTCCAGTTCTCGGCGCTCTGCTTCCTGCCGCTCTGCTTCGCGGCGTTTCTGCTCTTCTTCCCACTGCAGACGGGACTGCTCCTGTAACAGTGGCAGTTTCTCCTGCTGCAGATCAGAAAGCGGCGTGACGCTTGCTTTCAGCTCCAGTGCCTGGCGTACATAGTCTCCCTCGCCAAACCAGATAAACAGCTCATCACAGGTGGAAACACATTCTTTCTCCATCCCTGCTTCATGATACAGCTTTGCCAGTTCAAGCGCCCACTCTTCCGTATATTCTCTCGCCTTAAACTGCTCAAGGATATGGATCCGCTCTTCTACGGACGCATTCCGAAGCGTTGCGATCTCATATGCAAGCTCATAGCGCACACGATCTCTCGGTGCACATTCTACAAACTCTTCATAATATCTCTCCGCATCATCAACGTTGCCAAGCTTGATCGAGAGCTTTGTCAGATGAAGGAGCACGGTCCTGCTGACCGGTGAGCGGTCATACGCAAGTGTGAACACATCTCTTGCATCTTCATAGCGTTTCAGGTGCTCATATACCTTTCCGACCATGGTAAGTGTTCCGATATTTCGGACCTTGTTCCAATTGATCTCATCTGTGATCGCAGCTGCTTCATAATAGCGGTTCAGCGATACCAGTTCTTTTAATTGTTCCAGTTTGAGCTTGTATTCGTACTTATCCACAACAATACCTCTCCATTGCTTTTTGAATCGTTACGATTCTTTATTTTTATTTCCCTGATCTGCGTCATCCGCAGGATGAAATCTCTTCTCAAATGCCTTTCCGACTTTTCCGTCGTAAAGGATATCACCTCTTACATGCTTATCGTTCATGATCAGCGACTGATCTTCTATATCCATACCGGAAACATTGACATAGCTGGCCGTTTCCGTTGGAAGCTTTTTCCTCGTCAAAAGTGCTTCTATGATACGTTTGATCACGTAATAGATCACCGCAAACATCGGAACACCGAAA
>SVDH01000044.1 GCA_015057865.1 Lachnospiraceae bacterium | reverse complement strand
ATGCGGAAGGGTTTTTATTTCGCAGGAGCTGGCAATGGGCAAGATGGCAGAAGTGGAAGCGCAGCTGGAAGAAAAATAAGGATTGCAAAAATGATGGATGAGCAAAAGAAGAGTGAACAAATGGTAATCAGAAATACGTTTTCCGTGTGCCCGGTCTGTCTGAAAAAGCTGCCCGCGCAATTGATCCAAAAAGAAGGAGACACCATTTTTCTACAGAAAAATTGTCAGGAACACGGGACATTTGAAATACCGGTCTGGAAAGGGCATTTTGACTATGGTGACTGGATCCGTATGGAAGCGCCCATGACTGAGGCAGAATCTGCCGGCTGCAGCGGGGATTGCCGGGCGTGTGGGGCGCACGGACAGGGGACCTGCTGTGTGATCCTGGAAGTTACAAAAGACTGCAACTTAAGATGTCCGTTCTGTTTTGCGTATGGCGGAGAGCATAAGATAATCCCATCTGCAGAGTCCCTGAAACAGGATATCGACAGAATCGTGGAACTGGCTGGGGATCCGCTCCTGCAGTTATCCGGCGGAGAGCCGACGTTAAGAGATGATCTCCCGGAACTGGTCGCTTATGCGAAAACAGCCGGCTGTTCCTATACCCAGATCAATACGAACGGAATCAGACTGGCAGAAGACGAGGATTATGTCCGCGCTCTGGCCAAAGCGGGTCTTGACATCGTTTTCCTGCAGTTTGACGGAACGAACCATGAAATTTTTCGATGGATGCGAGAAAAAGATTTGCTCGATGTAAAACTGCGGGCAATATATAATTGTGATAAGTATCATATCGGGGTCACACTGGTTCCGACGATCGTCAGGGGCATCAATGACCATCAGATCGGCGACATCGTCCGAACAGCGATCCGGCTTTTTCCTGCAGTAAAAAGCATACATTTTCAGCCGGTGACGTATCTTGGACGTTATCCCGAAAACCCACAGGCCAGGGAGCGCTATACACTGGATGAGCTGATGCAGGCGCTTGTTGTGCAGACAGGAATTCCTGAAAACACTCTGCTCCCTTCGAGGTGCGACCATGCGGCGTGCGAGTTTCATTCGACCTTTGTGGTCAGTGATGAAAAACACCTGATACCGGTGTCGGACAGAACGGCGGATGCCAGAACAAACAGGACGAGTGCCAAAAAGAACCGGGAATATGTGGCAGAGCACTGGAAGCGGACGGAAACAGATGGGCATGAAGATACCGGAGAAAATCAGCCGATCGTTTTTGGAAAGACGGACGATCTGGACTTTGATACGTTTATTCGGTATATGAGGACGCGCACGCTCAAGATATCGGCAATGGCTTTTCAGGATGCGATGAACCTCGATCTGGAAAGGCTTGGCAGGTGCAGTCTTCATGTTTATGAAAATGGGAAGCTGCTCCCGTTTTGCAGAAAATATCTGACACCAATCTTGCAGTAAAGTTAAGGGAAAAGGAGACAGATGAACGAGTACAGAAGCCAATTGGTATCGACGATCTGCTGCGGCACGCTGGATGCGGCGGAATATGTCAGTGATATTGTCTTGGGAATGAAGAGCAGGGTTCGCAAATTGTCGGAGGATCCATTTTCAATCAGTGTAAAGATTCCAAATGCTTCGGGAAAAGAATGTATTCTGGAGACCGATGAAAAAGAAGAATTTCAATGTCCGGAAGAATTGATCGGATTTCGATGTGGGGAACTGGGGTTGGAGATTTCCGTGCTTGCTTCCTGCGACCCGGAAGAACTCAAAGATTCCCTGCATTGTGTCATCACGGATGTATCAAAGATGAACAATATGATCCCGTATTTCTATCGGGAGGAAGTTCAGCCTGCGAAGTAATAAAGGAGCTGTGCGATGGATCATGCGAGTGAAATACAAAAATATCTGATGACCGGCAAATGCTGTACGGAAGCGCTGGTTCGTGTGGGGCTGGATATTTTAGGGGAAGAGAACAATCCTACACTGGTCAATGCAGCAGCAGGGCTTTGCATTGGCATGCACAACAAAAGTGTCTGCGGCGGCCTGACGGGAGGCTGCATGCTTCTGGCAATGGCAGACCGCAGTCTGGCGCCGGAAATGTGTCAGGAGTTTTATGAATGGTTTGAAACCCGGTTTGAGTCGGAATTTGGCTCTGTAAATTGTTCAGATATTCTGGGAACGGACCCCTGGAACAGAATGAAACACTGCGTCCCTCTGATGCAGGAAGTGATGGAAGAATGTGCGGAGATTTTAGAAGACAGGGGACTGATCTGAACCGAAGAAAGTAGGTTGCGCATGAAATTGGGGAGTGATGGAAGTGAAAAGTTTGTATGAAGTACTAAGAGAACTGGATGGAAATCACTGCAATGTGATACATACC
This sequence comes from Lachnospiraceae bacterium, assembly GCA_015057865.1. Classification (GTDB taxonomy): domain Bacteria; phylum Bacillota; class Clostridia; order Lachnospirales; family Lachnospiraceae; genus SY8519. The sequence goes on along the minus strand of SVDH01000044.1, from coordinate 4,235 downwards.
GTGATCGATGGTCCGCATTTTGGCGCAAAAGCAGTGTTTTCGAATGGGGCATTAATCTGGGAAGCTCCGGAGAGCTCATTTTTTGGTCTGCACATTTCGGAAGTGCAAACGCTGCAAAAGACGGGAACGTATTCTATTGACGGAGAACGTATTTTTTCCGAAGTAGTCGGGCATGAACGGCATCTGGTCATTTGCGGAGGTGGACATGTGTCCATTCCCGTTATCACCATGGGGCTGATGCTTGGATTTCGTGTAACGGTTCTGGAAGACCGGCCGAAATTTGCAAATGATGCGCAAAGGACCGGCGCAACAGAGGTCATCTGCAATTCTTTTGAAGCAGGGCTCGAACAGATCCTGGGGGATCAGGACACGTTTTTTGTGATCGTGACAAGAGGACACCGTTACGACAAGATGTGTCTGGAAGCAATTATCAAAAAAGAGCATGCTTATATCGGCATGATCGGCAGCAAGCTCCGGGTGAAGAATGTTATCGAAGGGTTGATTGAAAATGGCGCGGATGCGGAAGTTTTAAAAGAGGTGCATTCGCCGATTGGCCTGGCGATCGGTGCCGAAACACCGGAGGAAATCGGTGTTTCCATTATGGCGGAAATCATTCAGGTGAAAAATGAGCAGAACAGGGACAGCGGATATACAAAGAAATTGCTGCGTGCTATCATCGATCAGGAAGTGGATGGCGACAGGAAGATTCTGACGACGATTGTTTCCAGAAAGGGTTCTGCGCCGCGCGGGCTCGGCACAAAAATGCTGATCCTTCCCGGCGGTGAATGTGTCGGGACGATCGGAGGCGGCTGTGTGGAAGCTGATATTTTCCGCAAGGGGATGCGCATGCTGCTCGCTGATACGAATGAGCCGCAGATCTGTAAAGTGGACATGACAGGGCAGGATGCGGAAGAGGACGGCATGGTTTGCGGCGGTGTCGTTGACATTCTTTTGGAGGTCGTATAACGACGGGCATTTTTTAAACAGTAGGGGATCAGGTGGTATGTTAAAATCCGGTACACCAGTCGATGCGCTTGTGGCAGAACGTATGGGGCTCGGCCTGTCTGAACTGACGCAGGAAAAAACAGAAGAGTATCAGGCCGCGGCATTTCGGAAGGTGCTTCATTATGTGAAGGAAAACAGCGATTTTTACCGGAAGCGTTTTAGCGCGATCGATCCGGAAGAGATACGGACGCTCGATGATATCAGGAGGATTCCTTGTACCTGTGAAAGCGACTTGGCGGGGAATGAATGGCGGTTTCAATGTGTCAGTCCGTCGGCTGTTCACAGGATCGTGACCATTCCGACAACAGGTACGAGAGGGAAGCAGAAGCGCCTTTCTTTTACAAAAGCAGACCAGCAGAAGGCGGTGGAGTTTATTCTGCGCGGATATCTGACCATGGAATGCAAAAAAGGGGAGCGGATGCTAATTTTTATGTCGGGAGGAAGTCCGGGCAGCATCGGCGATCTGGTCAGACAGGCGGTGGAACCTGTTGGCATGGAGATTGCTGTTTTTGGCGAGATCAGGGACCTTTTTGCCGCCTATGAGCGCCTGATGGAATACAGGCCCGAGATCGTGGAGGCGATTCCATGGCACGCGGCGGCGCTTGCGGCGTATGGAAAGCAGTTTGGAAATCCGGAGAAGGCGTTTATCCGGAGTGTGAATCTGAGTGCGGACGTTGTGCCGGATCAGATAACGGAACGCCTGCGCCGGTTATGGGGGTGTACGGTCCACAGACATTACGGCTCGACGGAAATGTGTATTTTCGGCGGGGTGGAGTGTGTGCATCACAATGGGTATCATCTCCGTCACAGTGATATTCTCTATGAGATACCGGAGCCGGATGAAAACGGTATGGGCGAAATTGTAATCACGACCATGGCGCACGAGGCGATGCCTCTGATTCGTTACCGGACAGGTGATATCGGCAGGATGATCGATGCGCCCTGCCCGTGCGGCGCGAAAGTCCGGCGGCTTGAAAAAATCTGGGGAAGGGACAGCAGTATCCTGAAGATTAACGGAACGCCTGTTTTTCTGTCCGAGCTGGCAGATGTCGTGTATGCGGATGATGGCGTGCTTGATTTTGATGCAGAGACCTGTGAAAATGGCCGGTTAAGAATCATCCTTCGTTCCCTGCCGGAGTGTAAGATTGATCTTACGGGGATCCAAAGCAGACTGGAAAAGATCGCGGGGGCGCAATCCACGGGGCTAGATAAGAGTATCATATGGGAGACAGAAACATTCCGGGGGTTCCCGGACGGGTATAATTTGAAGAAAACCATTCGGTGAGGAGACAGGGCCCTGTCCCCTTTTGATGAAAGGAGCAACTTGTTATGAAGAAGGATTTAGGTGTTTTGCAGGCAGTGTATCCGATGCCGGTGCTGATGATTGCAACATACGACGAGAATGGAAAAGTGGATGTCATGAATGCCGCATGGGGAAATATCTGTGCGCCGGATAAGATTGCGCTGTTTATCAGCGAGCCGCACAAAACAACCAAGAACATTCGGAAAGTAAAGGCATTTACCGTGAGCCTGGCAAATAGAGCGACGATTGATGAGGCAGACTTTTTCGGAATTGCATCCGGCAACACGATGGAAGATAAATTTGAACGCACTGGATTTACCGCCAGAAAGAGCGATAAAGTGAATGCGCCTGTCATCGAAGAGTTCCCGCTGGTAATGGAATGCGAGCTGGCTGAGATCGTTGAGACAGAGCATTTACATGCTGTTGTAGGGAAAATCGTAAATGTAGCAGCAGAAGAGAGTGTTTTAGACGAAAACGGAAAAGTTGATGCTGCAAAATTAGACGTGATTGCATTTGATAATTTCCGTTCAGGATATTATGCACTCGGTGAGAAAGCCGGACAGGCATGGAGCAACGGGAAGAAATTGATGTAAGTATCATATTGCTGGATGTGGGAAAAAGCAGGTCTTTCCGGATCGGATTGAAAATAAGTTGGAGACGAAATGATCGGAGCACTTTTTGGTGATATCGCCGGCTCAGTATATGAGTTTGGAAACACAACAGATTACAATTTTGAATTATTGCCGGACGGATCACAGCCGACAGATGATTCCTGCATGACACTGGCAGTGGCAAATGCGCTGTTAGACACTCATGGAAAAGATGACGACACGATCCGTTCAGCAGTTGTCACATACATGCAGGCGATTGGCAGACGCTATCCCGATGCCGGGTATGGCGGGCGTTTTTACGAGTGGCTGTTTTCGGACAATCCGCAGCCGTACAACAGTTACGGAAACGGGAGCGGAATGCGCGTTTCATCAGTCGGGTGGCTGTTTTCATCGATGGAGGAAACACTGCATGTGGCGAAGCTGACGGCGGAGGTGACGCATAACCATCCGGAAGGCATCAAAGGCGCGCAGGCCATCGCGGCAGCGATCTATCTGGCGCGAACCGGCGCCGGTAAAGATGAGATCAAAACGTTTATTGCGGAAACATTTTCTTATGATCTCGATCGCACGCTTGCGGAAATTAAACCAAACTACAGGTTTTATGTTGACTGCATGCGCTCCGTGCCCGAAGCGATCATTGCGTTTTTAGAGGGCAATGATTATGAAGATGTCATCCGCAAGGCGATCTCACTTGGCGGCGACAGTGACACCATCGCATGTATGGCAGGCGGCATCGCAGAGGCCTATTTTGGAATGCCAGACGAGTTCAGAGAAGATGTATTAAGCAGGCTTGACATCCCGCTTAGACGAATCGTTTTCGAATTCGAAGATAAATTGGCTGTCGACCGATTTATATATTGGGAAGCTGCTCATTAGAAACGTGGAAGAGCAGAAGTTCAATCTTGGGTCGCCAATTGGGTCCCCTGGAGAATGAGTATCCTGAAACCCGCTTCCTTTCTGCGTTTCAGACGAAAGGGAGTATTCGAGTCCCGTCTCGCGCTTTTCCTATTTTTAAGGTCTTTTGTTAAAATTTAATAAAAATTTTAGATAATTGGCAAGGATCATCCGAGAGGATGGTCCTTTTTCTATCTATCGCCCGCAAATCCAGTGTTTTCAACGGTTTGCGGGCTTTCTTATGTTGGAAAAGCACATTCCAATCTGTTAGTTGAGAACTTTCTTTTTTGCAGAAGATGTAATATAGGTATTGACAACTTAGTTGTAATGCGATATATTACAACTGTCAGCTGATAAAATTTGTGTGGAGGTGAAAAATGCAGATCGGAAGCAGATTTACAATCGGAGTTCACATCATCACG
>SVDH01000027.1 GCA_015057865.1 Lachnospiraceae bacterium | reverse complement strand
TGCTTTTGGGGATTGCCACAAGTAATTCCAGACTTCTGGCAGAGCATTTCCTGAAAGTCCAGGGAATCAGTGACCTGTTTTCTGTTTTGTCTACCAGCTGTGAGGCAAATGCAGGAAAACCGGCCCCTGATGTCTATCTTTATGCGGCAGATACGCTTGGCGTGGAACCGAAGGACTGTCTGGTGTTTGAAGATCTTCCGAAGGGGATCCAGGCAGGACACCGCGCCGGTATGGAGGTCTGTGCCATTGAGGATGCGTATTCTGCACATCAAAGACAGCAGAAGATGGATATGGCAGATTTCTTTATCGATGATTTTGAAGAGGCATTAAAGCTTTTATGAAAGAATTTGTGATCACCGACAGACAGGCCGGACAGCGGCTTGATAAATATCTCGGGAAGGTGCTGGATCAGGCGCCGAAAAGTTTTCTTTACAAAATGCTGCGCAAAAAGAATATCGTGTTGAATGACAAAAAAGCGGACGGCAGGGAAATCCTTCAGAAAGATGATGCGATCCGCATTTATTTCAGCGATGAAACGTTTGAAAAGTTTTCTTCAAACGGAAACAGGACAAGCAGTGCGGCGATGCAAAACTGTGCGGTTGATGAGACAAACCCGCAGATCATCTATGAGGACGCGGACCTGCTTTTTATCGACAAACCGGCCGGTGTCCTTTCACAAAAAGCAAAGGAGTCGGATGATTCGATCAATGAATGGGCCATCCGGTATCTTTTGCGGTCCGGGCAGTTGAAGCAGGAAGAACTGGCTGATTTTAAGCCATCCATCGGGAACCGGCTGGACCGGAACACCTCCGGCCTGATCACAGTCGGAAAAACGATATCAGGACTGCAGCAGCTGGGGGCGTGGTTTCACGACCATACCGCAAAGAAGTATTACCGCTGCATCGTGGCAGGAGAGCTGAAAGAGGCAGGGGAGCTGGACGGCTTTTTGAAAAAGGACCGGACAGTAAATAAGGTACAGATCACGGATGATGCGTCAGATGGCGCGCAGAGGATCTGCCTTTCCTATCGGCCGGTGACCTGGTTTCAGGGCTATACGGATCTGGAGATTTTGCTGCATACGGGAAAAACCCATCAGATCCGTGCGCAGATGGCGCAGATGAAGCACCCGATCCTCGGGGATCCGAAGTATGGGGACATTTCCGACAATAAGAGCTGGAAGCAGAAGACAGGGCTTAACAGGCAGCTTTTGCATGCTGCAAGATTAGAACTGCCGGATGGCCGGTGTATGGAAGCACCGCTTCCTGAGGATTACCGGCGGGTTTGTGATTTGTTACAGACGATGGATTAAGGAGAGTGGATGGCTACCTGGAATTCTAGAGGGCTTCGTGGATCGACGCTCGAAGAAATGATCAATCTGACAAATGATAAGTATCGGGACGAGGGTCTGGCACTGGTACAGAAGATTCCGACTCCGATCACGCCGATCGAGATCGATCAGAAGACACGGCATATCACGCTGGCATATTTTGATCAGAAGTCAACGGTCGATTATATCGGGGCAGTGCAGGGGATTCCAATCTGTTTTGATGCGAAGGAGTGTCATGTGGATACATTTCCGTTGCAGAATGTGCATGAGCATCAGGTGCTTTTTATGAAGCATTTTGAGGAACAGGGCGGCATTTCTTTTATCATCATATACTTTACGCATCTGGACCGTTTTTATTATCTTCCGTTCCGCGCGCTCTATGCATTCTGGAAACGGATGGAAGAAGGCGGGCGAAAGAGTTTTCGAAGAGAAGAGCTTGACGAAGGATATTACTTTGAACGGAGCGGTATGCTGATGGTACCGTATTTAAAGCCGCTGCAGACAGATCTGGATGAACGGGATGATTGACATTTGCCCGGGAATCTCTTATAATGGCAATAATTTCGTGTAGTAGCATGGTAGCACGCTAAAGTGTTGGAGGACATTATGAAAAACCGACTGCTGCAGACACCGGAGGGTGTCCGTGATCTATACAGAGACCAGTGTGAACAGAAAATGGCATTGGAACAGACCTTGGTAAAGGAGATGAAGATATGCGGATATCGCATGATCGACACGCCTTCCTTTGAATTTTTTGATGTATTTAACCAGGAGTTCGGGACAACATCTTCGAGAAAACTGTATAAGTTTTTTGACAGGGAGGGAAATACGCTTGTCCTGCGTCCGGATATTACACCGTCGATCGCACGGTGCGCGGCGACGTACTTCCTTGAGGAAGCCGTTCCGCTTCGTTTTTGTTACAACGGAAAGACGTTTATCAACAACACCCGTTATCAGGGCCGCCTGATGGAGCGGACCCAGTCCGGTGCCGAGCTGATCGGTGACGGATCGGTGGATGCGGATGCGGAGATGATCGCGCTTTCTGTAAGACTCCTGCTTTCATCGGGACTTGAAAATATTCAGATCAGTATCGGACATGCCGACTTTTTAAAAGGGCTCTTTGAGGCATCCGGGCTTGATGAGGAATCTGTTGATGAGATCCGGGAACTGATCTTAAACCGGAATTTTTATGGCGTAGAGGATTACATTGATGATCTTGGACTCGATCCGGATCTTTCCTGGCTTTACGGACAGCTGAAAAATGCGCTGATGGAAAAGGAAGATCTTTCCGAACTCAAGGAGAGAGCATCCCGTTATCCGCGCATTGTCGCTTCGCTGGAACGATTGGAAGAGCTGGATGCGCTGCTTGCGATCTATGGTGTTGACCGTTATGTTTCTTATGAGCTTGCACTGACTTCTGAAATCAATTATTATACGGGTGTGCTTTTTGCAGGCTATACCTATGGAAGCGGCGAGGCAGTCGTTGCAGGCGGTCGTTACGATACGCTTTTGCAGTATTTCGGAAAAGACGCGCCGGCTATCGGTTTTGCGATCATTACGGATCAGCTTTACGATGCGTTAAAGCACCAGCATATCCGTGTTTCCGGTGAGAATAAAGCGAAGTGGATCCTTTATTCAGAAAAGAATCGGGAGGAAGCGTTAAAGGACGCAATGGTTCTTCGGGAAGAGAAGGAAGAAGTTGTCCTGATGCGGATCAATGACGAAACTGATATTGAAAAGTTCGAGACCTATGCCGCCAATAACGGCATTACGGATCTGATTTATTATATTTAGACAGGAGCTCTATTATGCGATATTTGACCTTTGCCCTTGGGAAAGGCAGACTTGCCAATGAAGCGATGAACCGCTTGGAGAAGATTGGCATCAGCTGTGAAGAAATGAAGGATAAGAGCAGCCGGAAGCTGATCTTTGTCAATGAAGAACTGAAGCTTAAGTTCTTTTTATCCAAAGGACCGGATGTGCCGACCTATGTAGAATACGGTGCGGCGGACATCGGTGTTGTCGGCAGGGATACGATCTTAGAAGAGGGGCGAAATATTTACGAAGTCCTTGATCTGGGATTTGGAAAATGCAGGATGTGTGTGTGCGGACCGGAATCCGCAAAAGACCTTTACAGCACCATGAGCAGATCCGTGTGGCGACGAAGTATCCGAAGATCGCCCGTACGTATTTTGACAACAAAAAGCATCAGACGGCCGAGATCATCAAGTTAAACGGTTCGATCGAGCTTGCGCCGATCGTAGGATTATCTGATGTGATCGTAGATATTGTGGAAACAGGATCCACACTTCGTGAGAACGGACTTTCTGTTTTGGAAGAGGTTTGTCCGCTTTCCGCGCGGATGGTGGTCAATCCGGTGAGCATGAAGATGGAACAGCAGCGGATCGCAAAGATCATCGAAGCCCTGCGGGCGCTGCCGGATGAGGTGAAATGACATGATGCGGACTTACAATCTGACAAAGGAAACTGCGGGGAAGATCTTAGAGGATCTGTTAAAACGCAGTCCGAATCACTATACCGAATATGAATCAAGCGTAAATGCGATCATCTCTGATGTTCGTGCCCGCGGAGACGAAGCGGTCTTTGCGTTTACAGAAAAATTTGACGGCGCGAAGCTGACACCGGAGACGGTTGAAGTGACTGATGATGAGATCAAAGAGGCATATGCGCTTGTCGATGAAAAGCTTCTTTCCGTGATGAAAAAGGCAAAAGAAAACATCCGCACCTATCACGAGAAACAGCGCCAGTACAGCTGGTTTGACAGTACCGAAAAAGGAACGATCCTCGGGCAGAAGGTAACGCCGATTGGCAGAGCCGGTGTCTATGTGCCGGGTGGGAAGGCGGTGTATCCGTCCTCTGTTATGATGAATGTGCTTCCGGCGAAGGTCGCGGGCGTTCCCGAGATCATCATGACGACACCCTGTAATAAGGAGGGGAAAGTCAGTCCGGCGACACTCGTTGCCGCAAAGGAAGCAGGCGCAGACCGCATCTTTAAGATCGGCGGCGCACAGGCGATCGCGGCAATGGCGTTTGGTACGGCATCGATCCCGAAGGTGGACAAGATCGTCGGCCCGGGTAATATCTATGTCGCACTTGCAAAGAAGGCAGTGTTTGGATATGTCAGCATCGATTCGATCGCAGGCCCGAGTGAGATCCTGGTCCTTGCGGACGAGACTGCCGATCCGAAATATGTGGCAGCAGACCTTTTGTCACAGGCAGAGCATGATGAGCTTGCATCCGCGATCCTGATCACGACGAGTGAAGCGCTCGCTGACCAGGTGAAGGTAGAGATCGAAGGATTTTTAAAGGTGCTCTCCAGACATGAGATCATCGAAAAATCCCTGGATAATTACGGATATATTTTGCTGGCACCAAATATGGAGACAGCGATCGAGACCGTCAACGAGATCGCGTCTGAGCATCTTGAGATCGTTACAAAAGATCCGTTTGAGGTGATGACAAAAGTCAAAAACGCCGGCGCGATCTTTTTGGGAGCATACAGCAGTGAACCGCTCGGAGATTATTTTGCGGGTCCGAACCATGTGCTTCCGACAAACGGGACAGCGAAGTTCTTTTCGGCGCTTTCCGTGGATGATTTTATCAAGAAGTCCAGCATCATTTCCTATTCGAGAGAAGCACTGGAAGAGATCTATCCCGATATCGTCCAGTTTGCGGAGTGTGAACAGCTGACTGCACATGCGAATTCGATCCGGGTTCGCTTTGAATCATAGAGGAATGCATACAGTTTTTTAAAGGAGAGGCCGTATGGAAAAACGGATTGCAGAGATTACGAGAAACACTTCCGAGACGAAGATCACGTTAAAGCTTGATCTTGACGGAACCGGAAAGGCAAATATCAATACCGGCATCGGATTTTTTGACCATATGCTGGAAGGCTTCTGCAGACATGGTTTTTTTGACATGGATCTGACCGTTTCCGGAGATCTTCAGGTGGATACACACCACACGATCGAGGACACCGGCATTGTGCTTGGAAACGCGATCGCACAGGCACTCGGAGACAAGTTCGGGATCCGCAGATACGGAGACCGCACGCTGCCGATGGATGAGAGTCTGGTTCTTTGCGCGATCGATCTGTCAGGACGGCCGTATTTTGTAATGGATCACGAGTTTACGGTAGCAAAGGTCGGCGAGATGGAGACGGAGATGGTGAAGGAGTTTTTCTATGCGATCTCTTATGCGGCAGGGATGAACCTGCATTTTGTTGTTCTTCGCGCAGGCAACAATCACCATGTGATCGAGGGTATGTTTAAGGCGTTTGCGAAGGCACTCGATGAAGCGGTTTCCGCGGATCCGCGTATCGAAGGCGTTCTTTCGACAAAGGGCAGCCTTTAGGAGAAAATGATGGGGTTTGAAGATTTTAAACTGAATGCGGACGGACTGATCCCTGCGATCGTACAGGATTATGAAAACGGGGAAGTCCTGATGCTTGGCTATATGAACAAGGAGTCTTACGAAAAGACGCTCGAAACCGGACTGATGACCTACTGGAGCAGGAGCCGGCAGGAGCTGTGGCTCAAAGGTGACACTTCCGGCCATTACCAGCATGTCAAATCGCTACACCTGGATTGTGATAATGATACGATCCTTGCAAAGGTTGAGCAGATCGGTGCAGCGTGCCATACCGGAAGCCGGAGCTGTTTCTTTCAGGAACTCTATCGAAAAGAAGACGATAAGACCGAGTGATGGATATGATGAAAAATAAACTTGCGCTTTCCGAGCGCATCCTGATGCGGATTGAAAAACCGGCCCGCTACATTGGTGGAGAGGTGAACATGATCCGGAAAAATCCGGAAGACATGGCGATCCGCTTTGCGATCTGTTTCCCGGATGTTTACGAGATCGGTATGTCGCATCTTGGAATTCAGATTTTATATGATATGTTCAATCAGAGGGAAGATATCTTCTGTGAGCGGGTGTATTCTCCGTGGCCGGACCTGCACCAGATCATGAAGGAAGAGAACATCCCTCTTTTTGCGCTGGAAAGCCAGGACCCTGTAAAAGACTTTGATTTCCTGGGGATGACACTGCAGTATGAGATGTGTTATCCGAATGTTCTGCAGATCCTTGACTTATCAGGGATCCCGTTTTATGCAAAGGACAGGACAGAAGACGATCCGATCGTGATCGGCGGCGGACCATGTACGTACAATCCGGAACCGCTGGCGGACTTTTTTGACATCTTCTACATCGGGGAAGGAGAAACGGTATACGACGAGCTGTTTTCTCTTTATCGTGAAAAACAGGCAACCGGGATGAGCAGAGAGGCGTTTTTATTCCGTGCCGCTTCAATCCCGGGGCTCTATGTGCCGTCGTTGTATGAAGTGACCTATCACGAAGACGGAACAGTTGCCGATTTTGCGCCGGTCAGGGAAGGGATCCCGGAAACGATCAAAAAGCAGGTTGTCGTAGAAATGGATGATGCGCCGTATCCGGAAAAACCACTGGTGCCGTATTTGCAGACGACGCAGGACCGGGTGGTTTTGGAGATCCAGCGTGGCTGCATCAGGGGATGCCGTTTCTGCCAGGCAGGGATGATCTACAGACCGCTCAGAGAGCACAGTCTGGAGGATCTGAAGCAAAAGGCAAAGGCGATGCTTGAGGCGACCGGTCAGGATGAGATTTCTTTGAGTTCGCTTAGTTCCAGCGATTACCGATATTTGAAAGAGCTTTTGGATTATCTGGTCGGATTCAAGGAAAAGGGCGTGAATATATCATTGCCGTCCCTTCGAATCGACGCTTTTTCTCTTGATGTGATGAGCAAGGTACAGGATGTCAAAAAAAGCAGCCTGACCTTTGCGCCGGAAGCCGGCAGCCAGAGGCTGCGCGATGTAATCAATAAGGGACTGACAAAGGAAGACATCTTAAATGGTTCTTCGCTTGCATTTCAGGGCGGCTGGAATAAGGTAAAGCTCTACTTCATGCTCGGACAGCCGACGGAAACGGAAGACGATATGGAGGCGATCGCGACGCTGGCGGAAGATATTGCGGAATGCTATTATGACATCCCGAAAGATCAGCGAAACGGCAAATGTCAGATCACGGTCAGTACATCGTTTTTTGTACCAAAGCCGTTTACGCCGTTCCAGTGGGCGCAGATGAGCACGGCAGACGGATTCCGCGGGAAGGCATCGTTTGTAAAGAATGCGATCCGTTCGCAGTTAAACCAGAAAAGCATCCGCTACAACTGGCATGAGCCGGATGTGACGATGATCGAAGGCGTTCTGGCGCGCGGCGACAGGAAGCTGTCAGAAGCGATCGTAAATGTGTATGAGGCAGGCGGGATTTTTGCGGCCTGGACAGAATATTTTTCGATGGATATGTGGATGCAGGCGTTTGATGATGCAGGCATCGATCCCGATTTTTACACAGTCAGGGCACGTATGGATGATGAGCTGTTCCCATGGGATTTTATCGATACGGGTGTAAGCAAGCGGTTCCTGTTATCTGAGTGGAAACAGGCGCTCGGCGAGACCGTTACGCCAAACTGCAGACAGCAGTGTGCAGGATGCGGTGCGAGACAGTATGGTGGAGGCGTATGCTATGAAGATCAGGATTAAATTTGAAAAGCATGGGAAAATCAAATATATCGGTCATCTTGATCTGATGCGCTTTTTCCAGAAGATGTTCCGCAGGGCAGGGCTGGATATCAGCTATTCAAAAGGCTTTAATCCGCATCCGATCATGTCGTTTGCTTCTCCGCTCGGCGTCGGGATGGAGAGTGTGGGAGAGTATCTGGATGTCGAGGTGAATTCGACACTGGATCCGAATGAGGCCATCCGCGTATGCAATGCGGCTTCGGTAGACGGTGTTTGTCTGACGGAATATGTGATCCTGCCGGATGATGCGAAAAAGTCAATGGCACTTGTTTCGGCAGCGGATTACCGCTATATCTGGAAAGAGGATATTCCGGATGCGGCAAGGCAGGCGTTCTGGCAGGAAAAGCTGTCGGCGTATCTTGCACAGCCGGAGATCATCGTAACAAAGAAGACGAAAAAGAGTGAGCAGGAGATCGATCTTCGGCCCGCGATCTACCGGATGGAGTGGATCCCGGAAAAACCGGGGTTTTTCATGCAGCTTTCCGCAGGAAGTGTTTTAAACATCAAACCGGAACTTTTACTTGCGGATTTCTTTTCTTTTGCGGGTGAAACGTTTGACCCGTATTCGTTTGAACGGTGGCGGCTTGAAATGTATACGGGTGAAAAAGACGCGCTTGTGCCGCTTTTTTGTGCCGTTTGATTTTTTTATAAAAAGCATGATAAAAATAGCGTAAAACAGTTGACTTATCGCCGACAGATATGCTATTATCCTTGAGTATGCCGCACAGTGAGGTTCTATAAGTCTGTCCCGGTGACAGCACCGCAACTGGCGAGTAATGATAATAGGAGGTGCCTTATGTACGCAATTATTGTGACAGGCGGGAAACAGTACAAAGTTTCCGAAGGAGATGTCATTACCATTGAAAAGCTTGATTCCGAAGTCGGAGAGACCGTGACGTTTGATCAGGTTCTTGCCGTAAGCGATGGTTCTTTAAAAGTAGGTAATCCTACTGTAGAGAATGCTACGGTTGAAGCTTCCGTTATTTCCAATGGCCGTGCGAAAAAAGTGATTGTCTACAAGTACAAGAGAAAAACCGGCTATCATAAGAAAAACGGACACAGACAGATGTTTACCAAAGTCAAGATCAATAAGATCAATGCTTAGTACATTGTACTGATCAGGGGTGAGACGATGGTCAGGATTACGGTTTATCAGGATCCATCCGGATGCCTGAAGGGATTTTCCAGTCAGGGACATGCCGGTGCAGGGGAATACGGCAGCGATGTTGTATGTGCAGCGGTTTCTGTGCTGGTGATCAATACGATCAATTCGATCCAGACCATTGCGGGGGATTCCGGAGAAGAGTTTTTTAATGAAGACGACGGAGAGATCCGATTCTTTCCGGAGAAACCCGAAAATCATGATACGCAGGTTTTAATGCAGTCATTGCTGTTGGGCCTGCAGAGCATTGAAGAGGAACATGACAGGTATTTGGATCTGATTATTCAGGAGGTATGATCGCTATGATGAAAATGAATCTTCAGTTTTTTGCCCATAAAAAGGGTGTAGGTTCTACCAAGAACGGTCGCGATTCCGAGTCTAAGAGACTTGGCGCAAAACGTGCGGACGGTCAGTTCGTAAAAGCCGGAAATATCCTGTATCGCCAGAGAGGGACAAAAATCCATCCGGGTTTGAATGTCGGCAAGGGCGGTGACGACACACTGTATGCAAAAGTTGACGGTGTGCTGCGTTTCGAAAGAAAAGGCAGAGATAAAAAACAGGCTTCTGTTTATCCGGTTGCCAGCAACGAATAAGTAGAACAAAAGGGACCCGACTTTTACAGCCGGGTCCTTTTTAATGCGTGTGAGGTGCCAGGCACCTTCGCGCTTTAAAGTGTTAAGGTGCCTGGCACCTTCGCGTATTAACGTGCTAAATAGGAGGTTACGATGAGCTTTGCGGATACAGCGCGCATCATAATTGCGTCCGGCAAGGGCGGCGACGGTCACGTCAGTTTCCGCCGGGAGAAATATGTGGCAAACGGCGGCCCGGACGGCGGTGACGGCGGCAAGGGCGGCGATATTGTTTTTGAGGTGTCGGACGGTCTGAATACGCTGACGGATTACAGACACAGGAGAAAATATGCTGCGACGAACGGCGAGGACGGCAAAAAACGCAAATGTCACGGAAAGAACGGAGAGGATCTGATCCTTCCGGTTCCGGCAGGTACGATCATTAAAGACGCTGAGAGTGGTAAAGTGATCGCGGATATGTCCGGTGACAACAGACGTCAGGTGATCTTATCAGGCGGTCGCGGCGGAAATGGAAATATGCATTACGCGACGTCTACGATGCAGATCCCAAAATATGCGCAGCCCGGACAGCCGGGGATGGAGCTTGAAGTCATTTTAGAGCTTAAGGTAATCGCGGATGTCGGTCTCGTTGGTTTCCCGAATGTCGGCAAGTCCACGCTTCTTTCCCGTGTGACCAATGCCACTCCGAAGGTAGCAAATTATCATTTTACAACCCTTCAGCCGATCCTTGGTGTTGTCGATCTCGGGGACGGGGAAGGCTTTGTTATGGCAGATATCCCTGGCCTGATCGAGGGCGCGGCAGAAGGCATCGGCCTGGGGCATGAATTCCTTAAGCATATTCAGCGGACAAAGGTTTTACTGCATCTGGTGGATGCGGCTTCTGTTGAGGGCAGAGACCCGGTTGACGATATTTATGCCATTTTAGAAGAGCTGGCAAAATATGATCCGGAGCTTGAGACCAAACCGATGCTGATCGCGGCAAACAAGCTTGATGTACTGCCGTCAGAGGAAAAAGAAGCGGTTTTGGAAAGACTGCGCAAGGAGTTTTCTTCGAAACAGATGGAAATCCATCCGATCTCTGCCGTTACCGGAGAGGGCGTAAAAGAGTTGCTTTACCGTGCCTATACGCTTTTGAAGGAGCAGGATGAAGAACCGATCGTATACGAGCAGGAGTTTTTCCCGGAAATGCAGGCTTATGCACAGGATCCGTATACGGTTGAATATGATCCGAAAGAGGATGAATATGTGGTGGAAGGACCACGGATCGAGAAGATGCTTGGTTACACCAATCTGGATTCAGAAAAAGGATTCTTGTTTTTCCAGAACTTCTTGAAGGATCAGGGAATCCTTGATAAGCTTGAAGAAGCAGGCATACAGGAAGGCGATACTGTCAGAATGTATGGATTGGTATTTGATTATTACAAATAGGATGATGATATATGACAAGTAAGCAAAGAGCATATTTAAGAAAACTGGCAAATGATCTTGATCCCGTAATCCGGATCGGGAAAGACAGCATTACACCGGAGCTGGTGATGGCGGTTGACGAAGCGTTTAACAACCGCGAGCTGATCAAGATTCAGGTGTTGAAAAACTGTTTTGATGAGCCATATGATCTTGCCGATACACTTGCAGACAGAACCCGTTCCCAGGTGGTGCAGGTGATCGGAAAAAGGATCGTTTTGTATAAAGCGGATCCAAAGGATCCGAAGATCGTACTGCCAAAATGAGGTAGCAGTTATGACGAAGACAGAAGGCAAGAAAAGAATCGGGATATTCGGCGGATCGTTTAATCCGATCCATACAGCACATCTGATGATCGCGGAAGCGGCAAGGGACCAGTATGCATTAGATCAGCTGATCTTTGTGCCGACCGGACATGCTCCGCATAAAACGTTTCACGGGACGGACGATCAGACCGTCCGCAAGGAGCTGCTTTTGTGTGCGATTCAGGACAACCCGGGATTTGCGCTGTCTACGTATGAATTTGAACGCGAGGAAGTCAGCTATACATGGGAGACACTCCTTCATTTCCGGGAAGAATTTCCTGAGGCGGAGCTGTACTTTCTGATCGGGGAAGATTCCCTTTATGATTTTGAAACCTGGCGGCATCCGGAACGGATCTGCGAAGAAGCGCATATCCTGGTTGCGTTAAGAAGCAGCAAGGATACGGAAGCGCTTTCCGAACAGATCAGTCATCTTCGGAATAAATACCATGCGCAGATCGATCTTTTGAACCTTCCGGGGTTTGCAATCTCAAGCACATATATCCGGGAGCAGGCAACAAAAGGGCGTTCCATCCGCTACATTGTGCCGGATGCAGTCTCGGATTACATCGCTTTACATAATCTGTATCGGGATACACATGCGATGCAGTTTGAGGAGATGGAGCGGAAGCTGAAGTCAAAGATCAAAAAAAGCCGTTACATTCATACACAGGGTGTGATCGCAGCGGCCAGACATCTGGCACAGATCCACCATTATAATGAGGAGAAAGCGGCCATTGCCGCGCTTTTGCATGACTGTGCAAAGTATATGCCGGAAGAAGAGCGCGTGGCTTATTGCGAATCCCATGGCGTAGATGTCAATGACGCAGAGCGGACCAATCTGACACTTCTGCATGCCAAATGCGGTGCGGTCATGGCGGAAGAAGAGTTTGGGATTGAGAATCAGGAGATCCTGCATGCGATTCGTGTTCATACGACCGGTGAACCGGAAATGAACCTTTTGGATAAGATCATATTCGTGGCAGATTATATAGAGCCAAACCGTACACACGCGCCGAACCTGGAGATGCTCAGGGCGCTTGCGGAAACAGACCTTGACCGGACGACGGCGGTGATCTTGTCGGACACGCTGGATTATTTGAAGAAAAACGGCAGGACGATTGACGATACCACGCAGGAAGCATATGATTACTATAAGCAGTACCTGTGATGACAGCGATTGAGAAAATAGAATTGATTGAAACAAGGAGAAAACATATGACAGATACATCCAGAGAGATGGCGAAACTTGCTTGCCATGCACTGGCAGAGAAAAAAGCAGAAGATGTACAGGTGATCGACATCAGGGATATTTCAGTGATCGCGGATTATTTTGTGATCGCAAGTGCGAACAATACCAATCAGATGCAGGCATTTGTAGATGCTGTAGATGAGGAACTCTATAAAGCAGGATATACAGAGTGCAGCAAAGAGGGAAATCAAAAGTCAAGCTGGGTGCTGATGGACTATAAAGACATTATCGTGCATCTGTTTTCAAAGGAAGACAGACTCTTTTATGATCTGGAACGGATCTGGAAAGACGGCAAGATGATCGATCCGGAAGAGCTGTAGGAGACATATGATAGTTTTGCGAGGACAACTGTTAGAGAAAGACGGCTTTGCGAGGGCAAATGTTAAAAAGTAACGGGTATGCGATGCATACCCGTGTTTTTTTGCAAATAATTGTTACAAAGTCGTGAAAGTTTAACAAGTGGTTACACAAACCCGTCAAAGTCTAACAAGTGGTTACACAAACCCGAAAGAATTTCACAAAACGTGTTTCAACCATATTTGCAATATCAATATTATTTAGAAGAACCGGAATACCCCAAACACCTTCCCGAGAATCGCGACTTCATTTACCAGGATCGGATCCATGTGATCATTCTCAGGCTGGAGGCGGATGTGATCGCCTTCATGATAAAAGGTCTTAACAGTCGCAGAGTCATCCACCAGTGCAACGACCATATCACCATTTCTAGCAGTATTGACCTGCTCGACAAGAATGAGGTCGCCGTCCATGATGCCGGCGTTGATCATGCTTTCTCCCTGGACCTTTAACATAAAGGTGTCTCCGCGCGGAACATATTCCGCAGGGATCGGGAAATAACTCTCGATGTTTTCTACAGCAAGGATCGGCTCACCTGCGGCGACGCGGCCGACAAGCGGAATGCTTACCATCTCTGTACGTACCATATTAAAGTTATCATCTACGATCTCGATCGCACGCGGCTTAGTCGGATCACGGCGGATATATCCATTCTTCTCAAGGGTCTCAAGATGCGCATGAACAGAAGATGTGGACTTCAGATGTACTGCTTCGCAGATTTCCCTGACCGCAGGCGGATACCCTTTATTCAGGATCTCGTCCTTTAAAAAGTCGAGAATCTCCTGCTGCTTGGAACTGATTTTGCCATATGCCATAGTGCACCTCCCATTCAAAATGCTTTGTTTGATGAAATTATAGCATAGTTTGCGCAAAAAGCAAACATATATTCCGAAAATGTGTTCGATTTTTGTTGACAACCGAACGAACGTTTGGTAATATACACATACAGAACGGTTGTTCGGATACGTAACAGATATCCGGTTTTGATAAAAATATATGGAGGGAGCATATGAGTCGGGTGAATACAATGAACACTATGAATGTAATGCGCAGATCAAACGCGATGTATACGATGACTTCAGCAAACAGATACCGGGAAGTCGGCGGACGTAACAGATCATCAGCACATACTGTTCGGATCCGTAAGGCAGTACAGAGAAAAAGCCGTTCGCGTTTTGTTTTGATCGCGATCCTGTGTATCATGGCAGGTATCATGTTTGGAATGATGCTTTCTCCGGCACAGACGAGTGAGGCATCTGTTTCTTATGATGTGAAGACCAGATATATGTCGGTCAGAGTAGAAGACGGGATGACGCTGAATGCGCTTGCACAGGAATATAATACGGAAAATGTGATCTCGGACCGCGAATATGTGAAGGAAGTGCAGGCACTGAACAATGTATATGATGATAAGATCCAGAGCGGATGCTATCTGACGATCCCGTATTACGAAAAAGAGATGCATGAGACATTATAAGTGCAACAGAGACAGATAAGTCAGTATAATGGAAAAGGGAAGATGAGATCATTCATCTTCCCTTAGTTTTACCGCTTTTGCAGCCATCCGTCTGCGCATATCAGACTGTGCCGCATAATGTTTTTTGGTTGTGTTGACATCCTTGTGGCCCAACACATCGGCGACCAGATAGATGTCACCGGTTTCCTGGTAGAGTGTCGTACCGTATGTACTTCTCAGTTTGTGCGGCGTGATATTTTTTACGGTCGTTACAAGCCGGGCGTATTTTTTGACCAGGTTCTCGACAGACCGCACGCTGATCCGCCTGTTCTGAAGAGAGAGGAAGAGAGCGTTCTGGCTTCCTTCCTTTGCCTCAATCTCATTGCGTTCCTCTAAATAATCCTGGAGCGCTTCTGCGACTTCATCTCCAAAGTAGAGGATCGTTTCAGCGCCGCCTTTCCGGCGGATCTTCATGCCATTGTTTTTAAAATCCAGATCATCGATATCAAGACCGACACATTCTGACACCCGGATGCCGGTACCAAGAAGAAGGGTCAGCATCGCGAGATCTCTGGCTTTTGTCTTGGCATGAAACCGTTTCTGCTGGTCGGTCAAGCTTTCTCCGTTTTCTACTTCATCAAGCAGCATTGCGACTTCATCAATATCCAATCGTACGATGTTTTTTTCATGGATCTTTGGCATCTTGACAAGCTGTGCCGGATTCTTTCCAATCAGCTCTTTCTGGAAGAAAAAGTTATAAAAACTGCGCAGGCTTGCAAGTTTTCGCATTTGTCCGCGTTCATCGTTGGTAAATTCTTTACCGTTGTGCTCATACACCTTCAGATACTGCATGTATTCTTCGATGTCGAGAGGCGTGATCTCCTCTAAAATCTTCAGTGGAAAGGATGTGATCTCCATCTTCTGGTAGACCTTATTGTTTTCGTGTATAAAATGGAAGAATACGCCAAGGTCATAGGCATAGGCAATTCTGGTACGGGAAGAGGTTGTCGCTTCAATGCCAATAAAAAATTCCAGACAAAAATGAGGCAGTTCATGAATGAGCTCCCGCAGTTTTTTCTCATTTTTAATATTGATACTGTCGTGGTAATTACGTTCCTTCTTCACCGGATTCCCTCGATGTGGTATACTGTTTAAAGTTTTGAGACTTCAATATGCAATCATTATAACATTTGAAGAAAAACATGCAAGGAGACAGGATATGCGATTTGTGATACAGAGAGTAAAAGAAGCATCTGTTAAAGTAGATGGAGAGCCGATAGGTGAGATCGGACAGGGATTCATGGTATTGATCGGTGTGAGAGAAGATGATACGGAAGCCATTGCGGACAAGATGGTCCACAAGCTTTTGAATATGCGGATCTTCGAGGATGAAAACGGGAAAACAAATCTTGGACTGTCGGATGTTGGCGGAAGTCTGCTGCTGATCTCCCAGTTCACACTTTATGCGGACTGCAGGAAGGGAAACCGCCCGTCGTTTGTGCATGCGGCAGGACCGGCACTCGGAGAGGAGTTGTATGAATATATCATCGCGCGCTGCAGAGAAGTCTATCCTGACCTTCAGGTGGGGAGCTTTGGCGCGGATATGAAGGTATCGCTGATCAATGACGGACCGTTTACGGTAATTCTGGATTCAGATCGGCTGTAAGCAGTTCATGTTATCATCATCAAAAAAGAGAATCCGGCAAATCGTCGGATTCTCTTTTTTATTGTATGAAATGCGTCTGTAAAACAGGTTATTCTATTTCTCCAGCTCCTGCTTTTTCATCGCGCGAACCTTGAGCGGAAGACCGAAGAGTGTGATAAAGCCTTCTGCATCATGATGATCATACAGATCGCCTGTCGTAAAGCTTGCGAGGGATTCACTGTAAAGTGAATTCGGTGAAGTGGTTCCGGCTTTGATGATGTTGCCTTTATAAAGCTTGAATTTAACTTCGCCTGTAACAGGTTCCTGAGTTTTTTCAACGAATGCCTGAATGGCTTCGCGCAGCGGTGTAAACCATGTGCCTTCGTATACGATCTGTGCAAACTTCTCAGCCAGATGCTTTTTGGTTTCCATCGTAGCGCGGTCTAATACCAGCTCTTCCAGCTGCTTATGTGCTTCCATCAGGATGGTTCCGCCAGGTGTTTCATAAACGCCGCGGGACTTCATGCCGACAACACGGTTTTCAACGATATCAACGATGCCGATACCATTCTTGCCGCCAAGGTCGTTCAACTCGCGGATAATATCGGAAAGCTTCATTTCTTTTCCGTTTAATGTCTTCGGAACACCCTTTTCAAAAGTCATCGTTACTTCCGTCTCTTCATCCGGTGCATTCTGCGGAGTAACGCCGAGTACAAGTACATGATCATAATTCGGCTCTTCGGAAGGATCTTCTAACTCAAGGCCCTCATGGCTGATGTGCCAGAGGTTTCTGTCACGGCTGTAGCTCTGGTCAGCAGAGAACGGAAGATCGATGCCATGCTCTTTGCAGTAGGCGATCTCATCTTCACGGGACTGCATCGTCCAGGAATCCTGGCGCCATGCTGCGATGATCTTAAGGTCCGGAGCAAGTGCCTTGATGCCAAGTTCGAAACGGATCTGATCATTTCCCTTGCCGGTCGCGCCGTGGCAGATCGCAGTCGCGCCTTCTTTTCTTGCGATATCAACCAGTGCTTTTGCGATGCCCGGACGTGCCATGGATGTGCCAAGCAGATACTTGTTCTCATAAACAGCGCCTGCCTGAACAGTCGGCAGAATGTAGTTATCGCAGAAATCATCTACGATATCAACGATATAAAGCTTGCTTGCGCCTGAATAGGTTGCACGTTCCTCAAGTCCGTCAAGCTCCTCACCCTGTCCTACATCGATGCAGACACAGATTACATCATAATCATAATTTTCTTTCAACCACGGAATGATCGCTGTGGTATCAAGTCCGCCGGAATAAGCCAGAACTACTTTTTCTTTCATAATAGAATACCTCGCTTTAGATATATTTTATTCAGATGTTTTTCATCATACTATAAACGGAAACGAGATTCAAGTGCAAATTTATGCATATATTATGAATAAATATGCATAAATATACAAAGAAGTCCTTTACTTCCTTAAAATAGTGTATTAGAATGGGATATGTTTTTAATAATATACAGATATACAGGAAGGAAAACAATTCATGTTTGAGATTATAGAAGGCGGCGTGACAGCACCACAGGGATTTCTTGCGGCAACCACTGCAGCCGGTATCAAGTATCAGAACAGAAATGATATGGCGATGATCTATTCGAAATGTGATGCGCATGCTGCCGGAACCTATACGACGAACCGGGTCAAGGCAGCTCCGGTTCTCTGGGATCGTGAGATCACATCGGAGAAGGGGATCGGACGCTGTGTCGTGATCAATTCGGGTATCGCCAATGCATGTACCGGGCAGGAAGGATATTCCTATTGCTCGGAGACTGCAAAAGAAGCAGCGAAATGTCTGCAGATTTCAGAAGACGCTGTTTTAGTTGCATCGACCGGTGTAATCGGCATGCAGCTGCCGATCGATCGGATCTGTGCCGGCATTCAGAGTATGGCACCGGAATTGAACGATTCGAGAGATGCAGCGAATGCTGCAGCACGCGCGATCATGACAACAGATACCAAAGAAAAGGAAGTTGCGGTTACGTTTATGGTCGGCGATCAGAAAGTGACGATCGGCGGAATGTGCAAAGGATCCGGCATGATCCACCCGAATATGTGCACGATGCTTTCTTTTGTTACAACGGATCTTGCAATTTCAAAAGAGCTTTTGCAGGAGGCGTTGTCCACAGATGTCGCCGATACCTATAATATGATCTCGGTTGACGGAGATACCTCTACAAATGATACGGTGATCCTCCTGGCAAACGGGATGGCAGGGAATAAAGAGATCACAACAAAGGATGAAGGCTATGCGGCATTTTGTGAGGCACTTCATTATATAAATGAAACACTTGCGAAAAAAATGGCGGCAGACGGAGAAGGCGCGACTGCACTCTTTACGGCAAAGGTAATCCATGCGGCGTCTAAGGAGCAGGCGAAGGTGCTGGCAAAATCCGTGATCTGCTCAAATCTTACCAAGGCGGCAATCTTCGGTCATGACGCGAACTGGGGACGGATCCTTTGTGCGATGGGATATTCCGGTGCGGATTTTGATCCCGAAAAAGTGGATCTGTATTTTGAAAGCAAAGCCGGATCCATCCAGCTGATCAGCAATGGGGTTGCGCTTCCTTACAGTGAAGAAGAAGCAACCAGAATTCTTTCAGAACCGGATGTGACAACCATTGCGGACATCAAAGAAGGAAATGAAGAGGCACAGGCCTGGGGATGTGATCTGACCTATGATTATGTCAAGATCAATGCAGACTACCGGTCATAACAGAAGGAGTAAAAACGATGAATCAGAATATCAGTGTAATGGACAAAGCCGAGGTGCTCATTGAAGCACTTCCATATATTCAGCGGTTTAACAGAAAGATCATTGTCGTAAAATACGGCGGCAGCGCGATGGTCGATGAAAGCCTTAAAAACAGTGTGATCCAGGATGTGACCCTGTTAAAGCTTGTCGGATTCAAACCGATCATTGTACATGGCGGCGGAAAAGAGATCAGCCATTGGGTGGCGAAATCCGGTAAAGAAGCAGAGTTTGTCAATGGCCTTAGAAAAACCGATCTCGAAACAATGGAGATCGCGGAAATGGTGCTTGGCCGGATCGGCAAATCTCTGGTGACCATGGTCGAAGAGCTGGGCGTCGCTGCGATCGGTATCAGCGGAAAAGATGGCGGTCTTCTGCGTGTTGACAAAAAGCTTTCTGACGGACAGGACATCGGATACGTCGGCGAGATCAAGGAAGTAAATCCGAAAATTCTCTTTGACCTTTTGGAAAAGGATTTTCTTCCGATCGTCTGTCCGATCGGACTTGATGATGACTTCAATACCTACAACATCAACGCGGATGACGCAGCATGCGCGATCGCACGTGCGGTACAGGCTGAAAAGCTTGCGTTCCTGACAGATATCGAGGGTGTCTACAGAGATTATGATGATAAGGACTCCCTGATCTCAGAGCTGACGGTATCAGAGGCAAGAGAGCTGCTTCAGGATGGCGGCATCCAGGGCGGTATGCTGCCGAAGCTCAACAACTGTATCGACGCGATCGAAAACGGTGTTTCCCGCGTCCATATCCTCGATGGCCGGATCGCACACTGCCTGCTTCTGGAAATCTTTACGAACAAGGGAATCGGAACCGCAATCTTACACGAAAAAGAAGAGAGGTACTATAATGAGTGATACAAAAAACCTGATGCAGAACGCTGACGAAAACCTGCTCCATACCTATAACAGATTCCCTGTTGTATTAGACCATGGGGAAGGCGTACATATTTATGACAAAGACGGAAAACGGTATCTGGATTTTGCTGCAGGCATCGCGGTATGTGCACTTGGCTACAGCAATGAACACTGGAAAAATGCCCTAAAGGATCAGATTGATAAGCTTACCCATTGTTCCAATCTGTTTTATAATGAGCCGATCATCAAGGCAGCAGAAAAAGTACTGAAAGCTTCCGGTATGGACCGTGTATTTTTTACCAACAGCGGTACAGAGGCCATTGAGGGGGCGATCAAGGCTGCTAAAAAATATGCTTATACCAGAGACGGCCATGCAGGTCATGAGATCATTGCGATGGACCACTCCTTCCACGGAAGAAGTATCGGTGCGCTGTCTGTGACAGGCACAAAGCACTATCAGGAGCCTTTTGAGCCGTTGCTTCCGGGTGTCAGATTTGCGACATTTAACGATCTGGAGAGCGTAAAGGCACAGATCACGGATAAGACCTGCGCGATCATTACCGAAACACTCCAGGGAGAGGGCGGGATCTACCCGGCTGATCCGGCGTTTTTAAAAGGCCTTCGTCAGCTGTGTGACGAAAAAGACATTCTGCTGATCTTAGATGAGGTTCAGTGCGGAATGGGCCGTACCGGTGAAATGTTTGAGTACCAGAGCTTTGGCATTTGCCCGGATATCTTAACGAGTGCAAAGGCGCTTGGAAACGGTGTGCCGGTCGGTGCGTTTCTGATGACAGAGCGTGTGGCCGAAAAATCCCTCGCACCCGGCGACCACGGAACAACCTATGGCGGCAATCCGTTCGTCGGTGCAGCCGTGAATGCGGTATTTGATGTATTTGAGAGCGAAAACATTCTGGAGAATGTCCGTACAATGGGAGATTATCTGGAAGGAAAGCTTGAAGAAATGGTACAGGAGTTTTCAATCGCAACAGCACATCGTGGAAAAGGCCTGATCCGCGGTCTGGTATTAACCGTACCGGTCGGCAAGGTTGCGGCGCGTGCGATTGAAAAAGGACTTCTCGTGATCACGGCAGGAAAAGATGTGATCCGTATGGTACCGCCGCTTGTGATCGGAAAAGAAGATGTCGATGAAATGGCAGATATATTAAAGAGTGTTCTGAAAGAATTCGAGGAGGGAAACGCACCGGCCTGATTTCTCTTTGAAAATTGCTTGATGATTTGTGCGGTTTCGGCTACAATGGAAACTGCATGAAGGGCCTTTTTGGATCTTAAGGATACAAGGAGGCTTATAATGAAAAGAATAGTCAGCCTGTTTATGGCGATTCTAGTTTTGTTTTTAACCGGATGTGGTGAGGATGGTATTCTTTTATCACAGGATACGGAATCGGTACAGGTTCATAACGAAGCGGCGTCCGAGATAAATGAGGAGGCCGCTTTATCCGATGAATTGATGTATGTTTACATCTGCGGAGAGGTTGTGGAACCGGGTGTGTATCCGCTGCCGCCGGGAAGCAGGATCTACGAGCTTGTAGAAGCGGCGGGCGGTCTTACGGAGTCTGCGGCGCCTGAGAGCGTCAATCTGGCACAGGAACTGACCGACGGGCAGATGATCAATATCCCTGCAGAGGGAGAAATACAGGATGCGTCAACAGTCGGGACAGAATCCGGAACAGACGGTGACAAAATCAATATTAATACGGCATCAAAGGAGCTTCTGATGTCATTAAACGGGATCGGAGAGACAAAGGCGGAAAGCATTTTGTCGTATCGGGAACAGAACGGACCGTTTGATTCGCTTGAAGATCTGATGCAGGTAGATGGAATCGGCCAGGGCACATTCAGCAAGATCAAGGATAAGATAACGATATAGTAAGAGGTTTATTATGGCTGTTAAAGTACTGGTTGTAGATGATGAAGAACTGATCGTAAAAGGAATTCACTTCAGTCTTGTTCAGGACGGGATGGAAGTTGACTGCGCATATGATGGAGAAGAAGGACTGCAGAAAGTAAAGGAGAACCATTACGATGTGGTGCTCCTGGATATCATGCTGCCCAAAATGGACGGCTTTGAAGTTTGTCGGCAGATCCGTGAGTTTTCCAAGGTGCCGATCATCATGTTAAGCGCCAAGGGCGAAGATATGGATAAGATCTTAGGATTTGAGTACGGCACGGATGATTATATTACAAAACCATTTAACATTCTTGAGGTCAAAGCACGGATCAAGGCAGTCCTGCGCCGTGTTTCCACAGAGCAGGAAGTGATCACGGACGGTCCTTTGATCAAATATGGCCAGTTCCATCTCGATACGGATAGCCGCAGGCTTATGATCTCCGATAAAGAGATTTTCCTGACAGCAAAAGAGTTTGACCTTCTGGAGCTTCTGGTGCGGAATGCAGAGAAGGTCTTTAGCCGTGAGCAGCTTTTGAATATGGTATGGGGTGCGGACTATCCGGGTGATGTCAGAACCGTGGATGTTCATGTCAGAAGACTCCGTGCAAAGATCGAACCGGTACCGAGTGAGCCGCGTTATGTTCATACCAAATGGGGCAGCGGATACTATTTCCATTCTGCGTAAGGTGCGTGACCGATGAAGGGAGCGTCTTTTAAACAATATCTGAAAAGCCAGAAATTTTTATTATTTCTATTGCTGATCATTTTCGGCATTGTTCCGGGATTTATCCTGCGTGCGTGCGTGATCACATCTTATGAGCATGCTGCCATTCTGCAGCGTTCGGATGCGGTGATCAGGCAGATGGAGGTTTTTTCTGCGCGTCTGACGCAGGATGGCCTTTTTCCGGAGATTGATCCTTTTGACGAAATGATATCAGATGAAATGGAGGAGATCGGTGCAAGCGATGATGCGCAGGTCTTATTGGTTGATTCTGATTATCGAATCCTGAAAGCTTCCTATCAAACAACTGAAACAGAATACATTCCGGATGATGATACGATCCGTGCGTTTATGGGGGAGAATGTTACGGAAACAGATGTGAACGCAGATGTCTTTTCGATCGCGGTGCCTGTCTGGAATGCAGAAGGGGATCGTACATTGGGGATCATCCTGTTTTCGGCTCCGGCAGATTTTGTCCGGGGTGACATCTGGCGGCTGAAGCGGATGATCACGCTGTTTCAGATCGTGGTAGCGGTCGCCGTGATCCTGATCGGTTTTATTCTGTCAGGAAAACTTACACGCCCGTTTAAACGCCTGACAAGGTCGATCCAGGATGTGCAGGAAGGGTATCAGTCCCATTTTGAACCGGTTGAGACATTTACGGAAACCTCACAGCTTTCCGAGGCCTGCAGCGACATGCTTGGCAGACTGAAACGTCTGGATGACAGTCGTGAGGAGTTTGTCTCGAACGTATCTCATGAATTAAAGACGCCGCTGACTTCGATGAAGGTATTGTCAGATTCGCTTCTGAGTCAGGAAAACGTGCCGAATGAGATCTACAGGGATTTCATGAAGGATATCGCCGGCGAGATCGACAGAGAGAATTCGATCATCAATGACCTCTTGTCTCTGGTTACCCTGAACAGAGAAAGCGGCGAGTTGAATATTCAGGAGGTCAGCATCAACGATATGCTCGATCTTCTGATGAAGCGCCTTCGTCCGATCGCGGAACAAAAGCAGGTGGAGCTCCTTTTGGAGAGCTTTCGCCCGGTAACGGCAGAAGTGGATGAGGTAAAACTGACACTGGCGGTTTCCAATCTGATCGAGAATGCGATCAAGTACAACCGTCCGGAAGGCTATGTGCATGTGACGCTGAATGCGGATCATGAAAACTTTTTTATCAATGTCATTGACAACGGGATCGGGATCCCCGAAGAAGCGCAGGAACATATTTTTGAGCGTTTTTACCGTGTTGACAAATCACATTCGAGAAAGATCGGCGGGACAGGACTCGGCCTTGCGATCACACACAGTATCGTAGGGCTGCATCATGGCGCGATCCGCGTACACAGCGTAGAAGGAGAGGGGACGACGTTTACGCTCCGAATCCCGTTGGAGTATTATTCTGAATAGTTTTTCTTCTCAATCGAAAGGAGTGACTTAAGATCAATCGCATCAGAGGAGGATTTTTTGCGATTTCCTTCCTGCTGCTCCTGATCCTGTTTGGCATTTCTTTCCGGCAATATGATCAGCAGGTGCTCCGCTTAAAGGAGCAGCGACAGATCATAACCGGAACCGTCATTGCCAAAGAGGAAAAAGAACAGACGACAATGTATCTTTTGCGCGATGTTTCTTTTCATACCACTTCCGGTATGGAACGCGCAAAAAAAGCGATCCTGTACGCAGAAGATGATCAGATCATGATCGGCAGCAGGATCCGTTCGCTCGGCCCGGTTCAGGGCTTTTCATCCGGCAGAAATGAGGGCAATTTTGATTTTGCCCGCTATTACAAATCGCAAGAAATCGTATTTTGTCAATATGCAGATCAGCTTACCGTGATTCGGAAGCCGGTCTTATCAATCCGTGAATGGCTGTACCGGATCCGGAGCAGGATGCGTACAGGGATCGAGACGGCAGCAGGAGAAGAGGACGCCGGGATTCTTTGCGCGATGCTTCTTGGTGACCGCAGTCTTCTTTCCGATGATATGAGGAGTCTCTATCAGCGAAACGGGATCTCTCATATTATGGCGATCTCCGGGCTTCACATTTCAATCTTCGGTATGACATTGTTTGGTCTGCTGAAGAGAAGGTTCGGACTGCGCTTTTTCATAAGCCCTGCGATCAGCGCGGCAGTTGTGTTTTTGTTTGTCTTAATGAGCGGCATGTCTGTCAGTGCGATGCGTGCCATGATCATGTTTTTCTTTTATCTCGGCGCACAGGTGAGCGGAAGGTTTTATGATACCCTGACTGCAATGCTGTACTCCGCGGTCATTCTTTTGTTGCTCAATCCGCTTGCCATCATGCAGGCAGGATTTCTGTTATCGTACGGGGCTGTTTTTTCGATCGCCATCCTGCTTCCCGTAATCAGGGATCTGTGCCCGGTGCCGGATTGGATCAGGCGCATTCCGCACGGTGAGTCATTTTTCCAGTCAGCACAGCTTTCCTTGTCTGTCTGGCTCGGGTTGGCGCCATTAAGTGCATCCCTGTTTTACTACATTTCCCCGTATTCGGTATGCTTAAATCTGATCGTCGTGCCCTGCGCTGCACTGCTTTTGGCGGATGGACTGATCAGCGGTCTACTGGGGATTTTCCAACCTGCACTTTCCAGAATCCTGATCCTTCCGGACCACTTCATCTTAAAGATGTTTTCCAGGCAGATGCATGGCGTGGAACACCTGCCTGCACACCAACTTTTGACAGGACATATCCGGGTCTGGGCGCTGGCTCTTTATTATGGTGTGTTGGTTTCATGCTGTGTGCTTTTGCAAAAGAAGCATAACAGCCTGCGGAAAAAATATCCGCCGGGAAAGTGGCTTGAAAAAAAGCGGCGTGTACTTGTGAGACGTTCTTTGCATCTATACATGATCCCAGTCGTTTTGCTTGTTATGATCCTTTGGAATCCGATGCCCAAAGCCTTTCGCGTGGATTTCCTTGATGTGGGACAGGGCGACGGGATCTGCATCGAAACGGGTGCTGGCAGCACGGTTATGATCGATGGCGGGAGCACCTCTGAGGATCAGGTGGGAAAATACCGGATCCAGCCGTTTTTGCAATACCATAAGATCCGGCGGGTAGACTACTGGATCGTTACGCATACGGATGAGGATCATGTCAGCGGGGTTTTGGAGCTTTTGGAGAGTGGGTATCCGGTGTCAAATCTGGTTTTGTCGGAGACGTCCGTGCAGAATGAGACGGAGGATGAAATGATGCTGCGCCTGCTCAAGGCAGCAAGGCAGAACCACACTACGATCCAGACCGTGTCAGATGGAGCAGTGATCCGTGATGAAGAGATGCAGATGACCTGTCTGTACCCGGAATCCAAAGAAAACATCACTGATAAAAATGAGCTTTCGCAGGTCTGGCTGTTAGAGCATGATGGATGGCAGTTTCTGTTTACCGGGGACCTCGGAGAGGAAGGTGAACAGTTATTGCTGGAACGAGGCAGATCAGAAGATGTGGACATCCTTAAGGTCGGTCACCATGGGTCAAACTATTCCAGTTCAGAACCGTTTCTGAAAGAAATCAGTCCGGAATACGCTGTGATATCCGTCGGGAAGAATAACCGATATCATCATCCGGGAGAAGATGCAATAAAGAGACTTGACGATTCCGGTGCGCGGATCGAGATGACGATGGAGGATGGGCAGATCACGTTTTTTGAGGAAGATGGGAAGATGTGTTTGAAAATGTATTGTAAAATGCTAGAATAGTAACATACTTGTTGAAAAGGAAGTTTCCTTAATCAGACAGGAGAATATAGCAATGAAATATCTGATTATCGGCGCCGGCGGGACAGGATCCGCAATCGGAATGGCGCTTTTAAAAGCGGGAAAAGAGGTTACGTTTATTGCAAGGGGCGCGCATTTAGAGGCACTGCAAGAAAACGGCCTGCAGATCCAGACGCCGAATGAGACGCTTTCGTTTTGCCCGGTACAGGCGTGCACGATGGAATCCTATCAGGGGACGCCGGATGTAATCTTTGTGTGCGTAAAGGGATATTCCCTTGATGAGGCGACCACATTTATCAAAACTGTAGCAGATAAAAATACTGTTGTGATCCCAATCCTGAATATCTATGGGACCGGAGAAGTCATGCAAAAAGATCTTCCGGGCATTCTGGTGACAGATGGCTGCATCTATGTTGCTGCACATGTCAGTGCACCCGGACATGTTGTATTAAGCGGCAACATCCTGCGTGTGGTTTATGGAGTACGTAATCCGGAAGAGTATCGTCCTGTTTTGGAGACGATCCGTGATGATCTTCAAACCGGAGGCGCAATTGTTGTGCTGTCTGATGATATCCGAAGAGACGCGATGATGAAGTATTCCTATATCTCAGCACAGAATGCGTGTGGCGTTTATTATGATGTGCCTGCGGGCGGGATTCAGAATCCGGGGGAATGCAGGGACTGCTTTGCGGGGTTGAATGCTGAGATCAAAATACTTGCAGAAGCGATGGGGATCCAACTCACAGAGGATCCTGTGAAAAAGAATCTGGCGATCATTGATACGCTGGTGCCTGAGATGATGACATCGATGCAGAGAGATTTAAAGGCCGGAAAGCAGACAGAGATTGACGGTCTGGTCTTTCATGTGGAACGACTGGCAAAAGAATATGGTGTCAGTCTGCCACTCTATGAAAAGATCTGCAGTGAACTGCGAGAGCGGAGAGTAACGGATGGAAAAGCTTGCAGCTGAAATCAAAAATAAAGACTTTAAGCGTGTCTATCTTTTTTACGGTGAAGAGAAGTACCTGATTCGCCAGTACCAGAGCAGACTGACAGATGCGGTACTTGGTGAAAACGCCGGAATGAACCTTTCGGTTTTTGAAGGGAAAAACGCAGATCCGAAGGAGATCATGTCACAGGCACAGACGATGCCGTTTTTTGCGGACTATCGTGTGATTCTGGTGCAGGAGAGCGGGTTTTACAAAAAGACACCGGAAGGCATGGCAGAATACCTCTCTGAGATTCCGGACACGGCCATTCTTTTGTTTGTCGAATCAGAAGTGGATAAACGATCCCGTATGTTTAAGCAGACCGAGAAAAATGGCCGCGCGGTGCAGTTTACCAGACAGAAGGACGCTGTTTTAAAGAAGTGGATCCTTTCCCAGTTGAAAAAGGAAGGAAAGAAGATCACAGAACCGGTGATGAATGCGTTTCTCGAATGTACCGGAGATGATATGGAGCTGATCAGCCAGGAGCTGGAAAAGCTTCTGTGTTATACGATGGAAAAGGACGTGATCAGCGCAGAAGACGTAAAGGCTGTCTGCGTTCCGTCTGTTGGCAATCATATTTTTGATATGATCGATGCGTTGGCGGCAAAAAACAGACAGCGCGCGATGGACCTGTATCTGGATCTTCTGCGATTACGGGAACCGCCAATGCGGATTCTTTTCCTGATCGGCAGGCAGTTTTATATCTTAAACAGATTAAAAAGCATGCGAAAAACCGGTATGGGAGACAAAGAGATGGCTTCGGCGGTAAAGATTCCGCCGTTTGCGGTCAAAAAAAACCTTGCCCAGGCGGCAAAGTTTACGGATGAACAGATTCAGGAAACAATCGAAACCTGTGTACAGGCTGACGCGGATGTAAAATCCGGACATCTGTCTGACAGGATGGCGGTGGAGCTTGTGATGACAACCATCGCACAGTTATAAGAGAGAATAAGAAAAGCAGCTGACATGACGGTGATCAGCTGCTTTTATATTATTAATTACGCGATGCTGTTAACAGCTTTGGCCAGACGAGCAACCTTGCGGGAAGCGTTGTTCTTGTGGTAAACGCCCTTTGTAGCTGCCTTGTCGATGGTGGAAGTAGCTTCTACCAGTGCAGCCTGTGCCGCTTCTTTATCATTTGCCGCTACGGCAGCTTCCACTTTTTTGATGGAAGTTTTTACCTTAGAGCGGATCGCTTTATTACGGTCTGTCTTAGTCTGCGTAACAAGAATTCTTTTCTTTGCAGATTTAATATTTGCCAATCGTAACACCTCCTATATAATGGATTAAAAGTGTGTTCCCCGGCTTGACACGGACTGGCCGAAGAAATCATACTCTGATATTCTAGTGGACAGAATCTCGTTTGTCAACCGGAAATCGCAAAAAAAAGCGGTTTTCTGCGATTTGTTTCCAATCGCAAAAAATAGACAAAGTTCAAAAGATTATGCTATACTTTGCTCTGGAATTTGACTTAGAGGAGAGAATAACTTGGCAGACCAGAATAAAATCAGAAATTTTTGTATCATCGCACATATCGACCACGGAAAATCCACGCTTGCGGACCGCATCATTGAGATGACGGGACTATTGACGAGCCGCGAGATGCAGTCGCAGGTCCTTGACAATATGGATCTTGAGCGGGAGCGCGGGATTACGATCAAAGCGCAGACGGTTCGTACCGTGTACCGTGCGGATGATGGGGAAGAATATATTTTTAACCTGATCGATACGCCGGGACATGTGGACTTTAATTATGAAGTTTCGAGAAGTCTTGCGGCATGTGACGGCGCAATCCTTGTCGTAGATGCGGCA
>SVDH01000026.1 GCA_015057865.1 Lachnospiraceae bacterium | reverse complement strand
AAAACGCTGCGCCCATGTTTTTCGAAAAGCATATCGAGCCGACTGCTCGTACGGTATGGAAAGCACCTCGACAAACACGAATTTGTCTATCGTTCATCAAAAAAGGATCCGGCATTGCCGAATCCTTTCTCTTACAATCAGATTTTGTTTATTTCATCGAAGCAATCGATTCAAATTCTTCAATGATTTCTTTGTCCGGTGCTTTTGTCGCAAGGCTGACAATGATGATCACAATGCTTGCGCAGATGAATGCCGGAAGCAGTTCGTAGATTGCAAAGACGCCGCCAACCGGTGCGATCAGGAATTTCCAGATAAAGATCATTGCCGCACCGACGATCAGACCTGCCAGGGCACCATTTCTGTTGGTTCGCTTCCAGAACAGGGAGAAGATCATAACCGGTCCGAAGGAACCGCCGAATCCCGCCCATGCAAACGATACGATCCGGAACACGGAGCTGTCCGGGTTCTTTGCAAGGATCACACCAATGATCGCGATGATGATAACGGTAACACGTGCCAGGATCATGGAGGATCTGGTTGACATTTTAATGCCGAGCCAGTCGGTCAGGATGTTCTGTGACACACTGGATGAAGCTGCAAGCAGCTGGGAGTCTGATGTGGACATCGTACATGCCAGGATTCCCGAAAGAATCAGACCTCCGACAATAACCAGTAAGATGCCATGCTGACTCATAAAGAAGGCGATTTCAATGATGAGACGCTCTGATGCCGAAGCATCTCCCAGTGTCGGGATGATGCCTGCCTTTGACATGGACAAGCCAATCACGCCAATGGCAATCGCGATAAACATTGCAATGACTACCCAGATGCTGGCGATTCTTCTCGAAAGCTTCAGTTTGGTATCGTCTTTCGTGCCCATGAATCTGAGTAGAATATGCGGCATGCCGAAATAACCAAGACCCCATGCCAGCGTAGAAGCGATCACCAGTCCGGAATACGGCGTGCTGCCGCCGGTCTCCGCATTATGTGAGGCCATTAATGTCAGATAGCCATCCAGAGATTTTGCATTGGCGATCACGGTATCTGTACCGCCAACCACATGCAGACCGAAGAAGACGACGATGACCAGTGCAAGTGTCATGACGATACTCTGGATCAGGTCCGTTGTGCTGGCAGCAAGGAAGCCGCCCAGTGCCGTATATGCGACGATAATGATCGCAGCTACAACCACGGCACCAAAGTATGGTACGCCAAACAGAGAAGAAAACAGTTTTCCGCAGGCCGCAAAGCCGGATGCCGTGTATGGAACGAAGAAAACAACGATGATGATCGCTGAGATCGCCAGAAGTGAATGGCTCTTGTCATGAAAACGGTTCGAAAAGAAATCCGGAATCGTGATCGCATGTATCTTCTCGCTGTACCGGCGCAGCCGTTTTGCAGTTAACAGCCAGTTGAAATAGGTACCGACAGCAAGTCCGATCGCTGTCCATCCGGGTTCAGCACAACCAGAAAGATATGCAAGACCCGGTAAGCCCATCAGGAGCCAGCTGCTCATGTCAGAAGCTTCTGCGCTCATTGCGGTGACCAGTGGTCCAAGCTTTCTGCCGCCCAGATAAAAATCACTTACATTTTTGTTTTTCCTGGAATAGAAAACGCCGACAATTACCATGAACGCCAGATAGACGATGATAACAACCAGCATTCCTACTTTATTGGATGCCATAATAAATACTCTCCCTTTATATTGATTTTTTTATACTGAAACCGTATTATATCATGGAACGCATCATTCTGCAATGTAATAAAGTGTCAGAGTATTAAAGTACAGATCGGATCATAGATATTCTGATTGATGATCAGGAAGGGATCAACATGCAAAAAACAGATGAGACACAAAGCCGGTTGGACAAACAGTTTGCTTTTTTAAGAGAACTGGACAAAGAAAAACAAATCATCAGGCAGACGTATCTTGCTGACGGGAGTCGTCTGGAAAACGATGCGGAGCATGCATGGCACATGGCGGTCATGGCGTTGTTTCTCTCAGAGTATTCTAATGAGAAGATTGACCTGCTGCGAACGATCTCGATGATCCTTTTGCATGATGTTGTTGAGATCGATGCGGGGGACACTTATGCTTATGATGAGGTGGCAAAGAAAAGTCAGACCGACCGGGAACGACAGGCGGCAGACAGGCTTTTCGGGCTTCTGCCGGATGACCAGGGCAAACACTTCAAAGCGCTTTGGGAAGAATTTGAAGAACGAAAGACACCGGAGGCAAGATTTGCAAAGGCATTGGATAATTTCCAACCGCTGATGTTAAATGCTGCATCAGACGGGAAAAGCTGGGAGGAGCATGGTGTTCGTTTGGAACAGGTACTGGCACGAAACGGGAGATCGAAAGAAGGTGCAAAGGAACTCTGGTCGTATGTCTATGAACACTTTATTATGCCAAGTGTGGAAAACGGGAAATTAAAAGGATAGCGAAGGAGTAGTTTTTGGGGCACTCGCTTATGAAAAGAATCTATGAGGAATTAAAAACCTGTTTACATGTCTACTGGCAGGCTACAGGAATCGGCCTGCTGCTTCTGGATGAATCCGGTGCTGCAATCGATTACTTTGGCAATCCGAATGACTACTGTGATCTGATCCATCAAAACCAGGAGCAGTTTTTACGCTGTATCAAGGTGCATAAGATGCTCGGTCCGGAAGCAGAAAAAATGGGAGATTGTTACTTTTACGGCTGTCACGGGAACATGATGCATTTTTCGATCGCGCTGGTGGATCAGGGGAAATATGTCGGTAGTGTAGTTGCAGGGCCGATCATGGCAGATTATCCGAGTGCCGCATCACTCGACGAGGTGATCAGAAACTGTGAAGTGCCTTCCGGCTGCCGGTCTCTGTTTTTATCGGCGATGCAAAATATTCAGGTTGTCGAGCCGGAGCGAATGTATTACCTCGGAGAGCTTTTATATCATCTGGTGAATCATCTGCTTTCCGGCGAAGATCTGCAGATCATTCATCGGCACAGAGATAAGCGGCGCCAGCAGGAGCTGATCGGAGAAGCGATCCATGATCTGAAGATTCGCAATGCAGATGAACAGGATGAATTGCGCCGCAGAGAAACCATGCGCAGTATGCAGGAGCGCCAGGAACAGGATCTGAGCGACATGATCGAAGAGGGCCGTCTTGAGGAAGCGCAGGATATCTTAAATGATATTCTGGGGGGAATCTATTTCTCGTCAGGGAACACAGATTTGATCAAGCTGCGGATCAATGAGCTGATCACGGTCCTGACACGCAGAATGATACAAAACGGCGCAGATGCAGATCGTGTTCATGATCTTGTGGCAGAGTTTCAAAAACAAAGCGCGGAAAGCAGGGATGTTGAGGAACTCTCTTTTGGACTTTCCCAACTTTTGCCGCGGCTGATCGATATGCTTCAGGATGAATCGATACAGGAGCTGAGTGAGCCGGTGCGCAGGAGCTTAGAGTATATTCACCGGAATTACCGCAGTCAGATCACATTGGAACAGGCGGCCTTTTATGCGGCTGCCAGTCCGACGCATTACTCCCGGTTATTCAATGCGGATATGAAGGTTGGTTTTTCGGTTTATGTCAATCGGCTGCGTGTGGAAAAGGCGAAGGAACTGCTCAGAGAGACAACGATGACATTATCGGAAATCTCTCAATCTGTCGGGTTTTCCAATCAGCAATATTTTTCAAAGGTCTTTAAGTCAGAAACAGGCAGTACGCCGGGACAGTACCGGCGGATGCAGGACGGTTCATAAAAATCAATACTGGAAATTATAATATCTTGCCGTTTTCGAACAAGAATGGCAAGATATTATAATTTATATACTAAAACGGTAGGAATTAAAGCAAAATCCGACAAAAACGGATAAACATATTTGAATACCATTATAAACCATTGCGATAAAATGATGACAACAAGAAAAGTAACGGTTTGGAAACCTAAAAAGTGAGTAATGACTGTTTGAAAAGAAAGGAGATCTCAAATGATCATCATCGGTGAAAAAATCAATGGCGCAATCCCATCCGTAGCAAAGGCAATCGAGGAACGCAATGCAGACTGGATCCGCGATCTGGCGATCCGTCAGACAGCAGGAAGAGCAGATTTTATCGATGTTTGTTCTTCTGTCGTGGAAGGAGATGTAGAGGTTCTTCACTGGCTGATCGACCTGGTACAGGAAGTCAGCGATGCAAGAATCTGTATCGACAGCCCGAATGCGCATTCTATTGTAGAGGCGATGCCGTTTTGTAATAAGCCGGGTCTGATCAACTCCGTTTCTCTGGAAGGGGATAAGATCGATACGGTATTTCCGGCAATCGCGGGTACAGACTGGGAAGTCGTAGCGCTGCTTTGCGACAACAACAAGATTCCGGACGGTATAGACGATCGTATTGCTATTTTTGAAAAAATCATGGAGCGGGCAGCTGAATTTAACATCGCACCTTCCAAGATCCATATTGATCCGCTTGTGTTCAGTGTCGGTACAAAGCCGGATGCTTTTACAAACTTCGCTGCAGTTACAAGATATGTGAAGGAAAAATGCCCGGATATCCATGTGACCAGCGGCCTTTCCAATATCTCATTTGGCCTTCCGTCCAGAAAGACCATCAATCAGTCCTTCCTGGTACTGGCCATGGCAGCAGGTATGGACAGCGCGATCATCGACCCGACCAGCCGTGACATGCTCGGCGCCATCTATTCAACAGAAGCGCTGTTAGAGATTGATGAATTCTGCATTGAGTATATCGATGCTTACGGAGAAGACCTGTTTGGAAAGCAGAAAAAGTAAGGAGAGAAAACAATGAGTGAAAAATTTACTTACCATATTGAAATGACACCGCCAAAGCACAGTTCACAGAAACTGGAGGAAGAGCTGGAGCGTTTTCAGGAGCGGTTTGAAAGGATTCAGGAAAGCGGTTTTATCGCATCGATCACAGATAACGCGATGGGACGGCTGGCATTCCAGACATATGAGATGATCGACGAGCTCGAACTTATCCCGCGTCCGGATCAGGTGCTGATCCATCTGAATACATTCCATACAAAGGAAACGCTGGATCATATTCTGGAGCATGCAAAAGAACATGGGATCCGCAATATCCTGGCATTGACAGGGGACGGATCAGACAAGATGCATAAGCTTGAGCCGGAAGAACTGGAAGCGCCGGATGTCAAGGTGACCACATCTGTGGAGCTGATCAAATACATCTATAAGCATTATCCGGATTTTATTGTGGGTGCGGCATTTAATCCTTATGAACCGGAAGATTCCGAATTCGCGAAACTGGAAAAGAAGATTGCGGCAGGCGCAAAATATGTCATCACACAGCCGATCGTCGGACAGAACGACATGGTAGACCGTCTGCGCAGAGAATATCCGGATTTCCCGGTTGTCGTAGAGTGCTGGATGTCGAAAAAACTTCATCTGCTTGCAGACATCATGGAGAAGGATATCCCGGAGGACTTCCCATATGATCCGATGGCTGAGCTTGATAATCTGCAGAGCATCTATCCTGATTGCAGCAATTACCTTGCACTGATCGGTTATAAGACACAGTATCCGGTGATCGAAGAGAAATACAACAGCCTTTAAAAGGAGAGCAGATAGCGATGAGTTTTAAATCTGACATTGAAATAGCACAGGAAGCAAAGATCAGACCGATCAATGAAATTGCTGATAAACTGGAAATACCGGAGCAATATGTCGAAAACTACGGACGTTACAAAGCGAAGATCGACTTTCGGTATTATAAAGAGATTCAGGATCGTCCGGACGCAAAGCTGGTTCTGGTGACGGCGATCAATCCGACACCGGCAGGCGAAGGCAAGACAACCACGACCATCGGCCTGGCTGACGGATTAAACCGTCTTGGAAAAAAGACAGTAGTTGCATTGCGCGAGCCGTCATTGGGCCCGGTATTTGGTGTCAAGGGCGGTGCTGCAGGAGGCGGTTACGCACAGGTGATCCCGATGGAGGATATCAATCTGCATTTTACCGGCGATCTGCATGCGATCGGTGCGGCAAACAATCTGCTCGCAGCGATGCTGGACAACCATATCCACCAGGGAAATGCGCTTCGGATCGTGCCCAAGACGATCACCTGGAGACGCTGTGTTGATATGAATGACAGACAGCTTCGAAATATCGTAGACGGTCTTGGAAACAAAGGTGACGGCGTAACCCGTCAGGATGGATTTGATATTACGGTAGCATCTGAGATCATGGCGATCTTCTGTCTGGCAACGGACATTCCGGATCTGAAGGCCAGACTGGCACGGATCGTAGTTGCTTATAATGAAGATGGCGATCCGGTTACGGCAGGGGATCTGAATGCGCAGGGCGCGTTGACAGCTCTTTTAAAAGACGCGATCAAACCGAACCTGGTACAGACGCTGGAAGGAACACCGGCATTTGTACATGGCGGTCCGTTTGCAAATATCGCGCACGGATGCAACAGCGTAACAGCTACCCAAATGGGTGTAAAGCTGGGAGATTATATGATCACGGAAGCCGGATTCGGGGCTGATCTGGGTGCGGAAAAATTTCTCGACATCAAATGCCGCATGACAGGGCTTCGCCCTTCTGCGGTGGTGATCGTAGCAACTGTCCGCGCCTTGAAACACAATGGCGGTGTGGCAAAGGCAGATTTAAACAACGAGAATCTGGAAGCACTGGAAGCGGGTATTCCGAATCTGTTAAAGCATGTAGAAAACATCACACAGAACTTCAGACTGCCTGCAGTCGTAGCGATCAATCGTTTCCCGACTGATACAGAAGCTGAGCTTGCATTGGTAAGAGAAAAATGTGAAGAGCTTGGTGTAAACGTAGCTTTGTCTGAAGTATGGGGCAAAGGCGGCGAAGGTGGCGAAGAGCTGGCCAAAGAGGTGCTGCGTCTGGTAGAAGAGAAGAGCGAAGTGAACTTCACTTATGATCTGGATGCACCGATCAAGGATAAGATCAATGCCATTGCAACAAAGATCTATGGTGCAGACGGTGTTGATTACACCGCAAAGGCAAACAAGGAGATCAAGAAGTTCGAAGAGCTTGGATTCGGCAATCTGCCGATCTGTATGGCAAAGAATCAGTATTCTTTGACAGATGATGCCAAGGTTTTGGGGCGTCCGACCGGATTCCGCATCACGGTTCGTGATATCACAGCATCGATCGGCGCAGGATTCCTGGTAGCGCTGACCGGTGAGATCATGAAGATGCCGGGTCTGCCCAAGGTTCCGTCTGCAGAGAAGATTGATGTCGACGAAGATGGCGTGATCTCCGGACTGTTCTAAATTGAAAGTGACTCATTTCGGTTGACAATATTGACGGATTAGGATAAAAAAGAAAAGGATGTGAGAGAAGTAGTGGACCAGCAAAAAATCAAAGAAGCAGTCCGGTTGTTCCTTGAGGGGATCGGAGATGATCCCGAAAGAGAAGGACTTCTTGAAACACCCGATCGTGTAGCACGAATGTGTGAAGAAATCTTCGGCGGTCTGAAGCAGGATGCGTCCGGAGCGCTGTCAAAGCAGTTTTCTGTGGCGCACAGCGATTTGATCCTTGAGAAGGATATCACCTTTTATTCCTGCTGTGAACATCATTTGCTCCCGTTTTACGGGAAAGCGCATATTGCGTATATTCCGAATGGCAAGGTGGCGGGGTTGAGTAAGCTGGCAAGGACAGTGGAGGTGTTTGCAAGACGTCCGCAGATTCAGGAGCAGCTAACGATCCAGATAGCGGATGCCATCATGAACCATCTGAACCCGCAGGGCGTGATGGTCGTAGCAGAGGCAGAGCATATGTGCATGACGATGCGTGGGATCAAAAAGCCGGGCAGCAAAACTGTAACGATAGCAAAGCGCGGTCTGTTTGAGCGGGACTTTGCCCTGCAGGACACCGTTTTGCAGATGATCAAAGCATGACGATATTGCCGGTATGCCGATAGGAGGAAGGACAGTATTATGATACTGGATAAGGATTTCAATGTGTTTCTAGATGAGCTTGCAAGCTCTGCTCCGGTACCGGGAGGCGGCGGTGCAAGTGCCGCATGCGGTGCGCTTGCAGCAGCACTGGCTTCGATGGTCGCCAACCTGACGACGGGAAAGAAAAAATACGCACAGTATGAGGATGACATCCAAAGAATCCTCCGGGAGGCAGAGGCAAAACGAAAAGAACTGGTTTCCCTTGCAGATGCAGATGCAGAGGCGTTTGCGCCGCTGGCAAAGGCATACAGTCTTCCCAAAAGCACGGAAGAAGAACTGGCTTACTGTGAAGAAGTGATGAAAAAGGTCCTCTACGATGCCAGCATTGCGCCGCTTCGGATCATGGAAACGGTTTCTGAAGTGATCCTTCTGATCGAAGAAGTTGCTGAAAAAGGCAGCGTGATGGCGATCAGTGATGCCGGTGTGGCAGCTGTGTTTGCACAGGCGGCGTTAAAAGGTGCGTCATTAAATGTATTTATTAACACGAAATCCATGAAGGATCGCGATACTGCAGCTGATCTGAACGCAAAAGCACGTGCGTTGATCGCAGAGGGCAGTGAAAAAACGGATGCGATCTTTGCGAAAGTAATGGAGCGGCTGGACAATTAAATCGGGCTGACCGGTTTTTGGCATTAAGAGAAGAAAAGAAAGAGGCAAAACAGCATGATAGAACTTAGGGGAAAGGATGTTGCAGCAGCAATCCGGGAACA
This sequence comes from Lachnospiraceae bacterium, assembly GCA_015057865.1. Classification (GTDB taxonomy): domain Bacteria; phylum Bacillota; class Clostridia; order Lachnospirales; family Lachnospiraceae; genus SY8519. Next base: position 20,646 of record SVDH01000026.1, on the reverse strand, counting down.
GATCGAAAAAGATGTTGCGGCAATGGGAGATGATACGCCAAAGCTTGCCATTGTCAGAGCAGGGGAAGAAGCAGATGATATTGCTTATGAAAGAGGCGCATTAAAGCGCATGGCGGGTCTGGGACTGGAAGCGGAATCCTTTGCGTTTCCGGCAGATGTCGAAAATGAAGAATTCCAGGAAGCGTTGAAAAAGATCAATGATGATCCGAAGATCAACGGGATCCTTTTGCTTGCACCGCTCCCGGAAGGACTTGATGAGAAGACCGCGACGGCACTGATTTCCCCTGAGAAGGATATCGACGGGATCGGACCTGTCAATAAGATGAAGCTCTACGATGGTGACAAAAGCGGATTTGCTCCCTGCACGGCACAGGCCGTCATGGAAGTGCTCGAATATGCAAATGTCGATGTGACAGGAAAACACGTAACAATCGTGGGATATGGCATGACGGTTGGGAAACCGCTTTCTCTGATGCTGTTAAACCGGAAAGCGACTGTCAGCATCTGCAGAAGCCGCACAAAAGAAGAGGATCTGAAAAAACTGTGCTCGGCTTCTGACATCATCGTTGCGGCAACCGGAAAGATCGGGATGATCGGACCGGATTATATCAAAGACGGTGCCGTGGTCATCGATGTCGGCATCAGCATGGGTGAGGATGGCGCGATCCACGGAGATGTGCAGTTTGAAGAAATAGCGGATATTGCGGCAATGGCAACACCTGTACCCGGAGGTGTCGGAGCTGTGACGACAACGATCCTTGCAAAGCAGCTGGTACGTGCCGCTAAACAGCAGAGAATGACTGAGTAATAAGCTTTATCGTGAAAAATACAATAGACGACTGGAAAAACCGGTTACTTTATGGTATCCTTAGAATGGCGTGTAACGCGATGGATACGGCAAAAGTGGCCGGTTTTCGTGTTTCATATAATAATGGCTTCGCTAGAAGAAGAAAGAGAGGTATCAAATATGAACAAATGGGTGTATATGTTCCGTGAAGGTAATGCGGATATGAGAAACCTCCTCGGTGGAAAGGGCGCGAACCTTGCCGAGATGACAAACCTGGGGCTTCCGGTACCGCAGGGCTTCACGATCACGACTGAAGCATGTACGCAGTATTATGAGGACGGTCGTCAGATCAACGATGAGATCCAGGGCCAGATCATGGAATATATCGTGAAAATGGAAGAGATCACCGGAAAGAAATTCGGTGACAAAGAGAATCCGCTTCTGGTTTCCGTCCGTTCCGGTGCAAGAGCTTCCATGCCGGGTATGATGGATACGATCTTAAACCTTGGTCTGAATGAGGATGTTGTTGAAGTTCTTTCAGCAAAATCCGGCAATCCGCGCTGGGCATGGGACTGCTATCGCCGCTTCATCCAGATGTTCTCAGACGTTGTTATGGAGGTCGGCAAAAAGTATTTTGAAGAGCTGATCGACAAGATGAAAAAAGAAAAAGGCATTGTACAGGATATCGACCTGACAGCGGAAGACTTAAAAGAGCTTGCTGGCCAGTTCAAGGCTGAGTACAAAGCAAAGATCGGCTCTGATTTCCCGACTGATCCGAAAGAGCAGCTGATGGAAGCAGTCAAAGCGGTATTCCGTTCCTGGGACAACCCGCGTGCAAATGTATACCGTCGTGATAACGATATCCCGTATTCCTGGGGAACCGCTGTTAATGTACAGTCCATGGCATTTGGCAACATGGGTGACGACTGCGGTACCGGTGTTGCGTTCACACGTGATCCTGCGACAGGTGCAAAGGGCCTGTTTGGTGAGTTCCTGACCAATGCACAGGGTGAGGACGTTGTAGCAGGTGTCCGTACCCCGATGCACATTTCCGAGATGGAGCAGAAGTTCCCGGAAGCATTCAAACAGTTTACTGAGGTTTGCTCGATCCTTGAAAATCATTATCGCGATATGCAGGATATGGAATTTACCGTAGAGAACGGCCAGCTTTACATGCTGCAGACAAGAAACGGTAAGCGTACGGCACAGGCTGCATTAAAGATCGCATGCGATCTGGTAGATGAGGGTATGCGTACGCCGAAAGAGGCGATCGCGATGATCGATCCGCGTAACCTGGATACATTATTGCATCCGACATTTGATCCGGCTGCATTAAAAGACGCTGAGCAGATCGGCAAGGCACTGGGCGCAGCTCCGGGTGCTGCATGCGGTAAGATCGTTTTCACTGCTGATGACGCAAAAGCATGGGCAGAACGCGGAGAAAAAGTTGTTCTGGTACGTCTGGAGACCTCTCCGGAAGATATCGAAGGTATGAAAGCTTCTCAGGGTATCCTGACCGTCCGCGGCGGTATGACCTCTCACGCAGCCGTTGTTGCCCGTGGTATGGGTGCCTGCTGTGTATCCGGATGTTCTGATATCATCATGGATGAAGCAAACAAGACCTTCCAGCTTGGCGGACACACCTATCATGAAGGTGATATCATTTCCTTTGACGGTTCCACCGGTGCGATCTATGACGGCGCAATGCCGACAGTAGAAGCACAGATCGCCGGTGAGTTTGAGCGCATCATGGCATGGGCTGATGAATTCCGCAGCCTGAATGTCCGTACGAATGCCGACACGCCGGCAGATGCGAAGAGAGCGTTTGAACTTGGTGCGGAAGGAATCGGTCTTTGCCGTACAGAGCATATGTTCTTTGAAGAAGACAGAATCGCCGCTTTCCGTGAGATGATCTGCGCAGATACCAAAGAAGAGAGAGAAGCAGCACTTGAGAAGATCCTTCCGTTCCAGCAGAGCGACTTCGAGCAGATCTACGAGGCAATGGAAGATTATCCGACCACGATCCGTTTCCTGGATCCGCCACTGCACGAATTTGTTCCGACAGAAGAGGAAGACATCAAGAAGCTGGCTGAGGCACAGGGCAAGTCTGTTGAAGATATCAAGGCGATCATCGATGGCCTGAAGGAATTCAACCCGATGATGGGTCACAGAGGACTTCGTCTGGCGATCACCTATCCGGAAATCGCTGTTATGCAGACCAAGGCTGTCATCCGTGCAGCGATCAAAGTAGCCAAAGAGCATCCGGGCTGGAGACTGAATCCGGAGATTATGATCCCGCTTTCATCCGATGCCAAAGAGCTGAAATATGTACGTGACATCGTGATCGAGACTGCAGATGCGGAAATCGCAGCAGTGCAGCCGCTGGATCTGAAGTATAAAGTAGGAACGATGGTTGAAATCCCGCGTGCTTGTCTGACAGCAGATGAGATCGCAAAACAGGCAGACTTCTTCTGCTTCGGAACCAACGATCTGACCCAGATGACATTCGGGTTCTCCCGTGATGACTGCGGTAAATTCCTGGATTCATACTATGATGCGAAGATCTTTGAGAACGATCCGTTCTCAAGACTGGATCAGGAAGGTGTCGGCAAGCTGATGAAGATGGCAATCGAGCTTGGAAAGCCGGCAAATGCTGATCTGCATATCGGTATCTGCGGCGAGCACGGCGGCGATCCGACATCCGTAGAGTTCTGCCATGACATCGGTCTGGATTATGTCAGCTGCTCACCGTTCCGCGTGCCGATCGCACGTCTGGCAGCAGCACAGGCAAATATCAAAAATCCGAGATAGGGTATTGAAAACAAATGTAAAGAAAAGAAGAGTCCCGGGCTTTGGCCCGGGATTCTTTTGAAGATGGAGCCGACAGAATTTTGTTTGGAACAAAAGATATGTTTACAGAACAAGTGAAAATCATCCGCAGCAATCGAAAAACCATATCGATCCAGGTCGATCGGGATACAAACGTAATTGTCAGAGCACCGTACCGTGTATCGGAGCGCGAGATCAGGCGTTTTCTTGCGGAAAAGGAAGCATGGATCAGAAAACAACAGGAAAAGATCAGAGCGCAGGAAAAAGAACTCGAAGGGGTCAAACTGCTGAGCGGGGAAGAGATTGAAAAACTGGCCGAGCAGGCGATGAAAGTAATTCCGGAGCGGGTGGCATATTATGCCAAAAAGATCGGCGTGACCTATGGCCGGATCACGATCCGGAACCAGAAGACCAGATGGGGGAGCTGCAGCAGCAAAGGAAATCTGAACTTCAATTGCCTGCTGATGCTGACCCCGCCGGAAGTGATCGACAGCGTTATCGTACATGAGCTCTGTCACCGAAAAGAGATGAACCATTCGGCAAAGTTTTATGAAGAGATCTACCGGGTCTATCCTGACTATGATCAGTGGAATCGTTGGCTGAAAGAACACGGCCCGCTGCTCCTGCGCAGAATGACGGGATAAAAGAAGACCGGCTGATCGAAAGCCGGCCTTTTTCATTTATTCAGATCGAAAACATTTGTTTAAATAGTTATAAAAGCATTGCTGCCAGAAGAGGTAGTCGTGTTCAAACCATTCCACAAGATCAGTCTGGTTCCGGATTCCCATATCATCCAGTACTTCGTGATAGTATAGTGTGCAATCCGTATTCCAGGGATCTTCGTCGCCAACAGCCAGGTATAAGTAGAACGGTGTCGTCTCAGCAGTGGGCTGTGGGAATGTGTCAAAGACCGGCGTATTCCAAAAAGTTCCTTTATAATACTCGGTGGGAATCACACCGGTATCAGGCGCAAATGCGCCAATATAGCCAAAGCGATCCAGCCACTGAAAACCTGTGCACAAAGCCTTTGCGCCGCCTTCGGACATGCCGGCGACAGCGGTATTTTCCCTGCCTGTTTTGACTGCATAATTCTGTTCGATAAATGGCATCAGATCGAGCGCGATATCATCGATTGCCTTGTCATAAATATAGCGCAGTTCTTCTTCCGTTTTATCTTCTTTATCCGCGAGTTTGTCTGTATACATGTCTACATTTACGATGATCATCGGAACGGTCAGATTGTCGTGGAGCATATTGCCGTAGAGCAGCACAAGATAGGAATCATCATCGATCTGATCGCTGTGATCCCCGCCGAAACCGTGGAATACATACATAACAGGGTATGCCTGAGTTTCGTCATAACCTGCCGGCAGGAGAATATTGCATTGTTTGTCATCTTCAGCAGTTGTTGAATAGTAGGTAACATCTTTTTCTATGGTTCCGTAATCAACATCATCCCGTTTTTCAAACAGTTCCTCACTGATATCATAATGATTTTCAATTGCATAAGGGTCATAAACAGACGTACTTTCGTTGCTTTCTGCAGATGTTGTGCTCTCGGAACCATCTTCCTGTATAATATCTGAAGAAAGAGATTGATTCGTTGGCGTCGGTGATGATGCACAGGCGCTGAGTGAAAAACTGCAGATCATGATAGTGAGAAGGGTTGATATCAGGATTGTCTTATTACGCATAGATGTACCTCCATATGATGATATGATATTATGATACTATATAACCAGATGTTCTGAAAGAGAGAAGAAGGGTAAGATGGGCAACGGAAATATGAAATATGATTTTGACAGGATCATAGACCGTTACGGTACAGACAGCCTGAAATATGATCATGCAAAGGCGTTTGGCATGCCGGAGGGACTTTTGTCTCTTTGGGTGGCGGATATGGATTTTCAGACTGCACCGGGTATCAAGGATGCGATAAAAGGAGCGGCAGACCATGGCATATTTGGTTATACCGCACCCGGAGATGCTTATGATAAGGCAGTGCAAAACTGGTATCGAAAGCATTTTGGTTGGGAGACAAAAAAGGAATGGATCGTAAAGACACCGGGTGTGGTGTTTGCGCTTGCAAATGCAGTCAGGGCATTCACAAAGCCGGGAGATCATGTGCTGATCCAGCGACCGGTCTATTATCCGTTTGCTACCGTTGTGGAGCAAAACGAACGACAAGTAGTTAACAGTCCGCTGAAACCGGTTGGCGACCATTATGAGATGGATTTTGAGGATCTGGAGGAAAAGCTTGCAGGTCCGCAGGTAAAATTAATGCTGCTTTGCAGTCCGCATAATCCGGTGGGAAGGGTCTGGACAAAAGAGGAACTTTGCCGCGTAGAAGAAGCATGTCTGGCCAACGATGTGGTGCTGGTTAGCGATGAGATCCACAGTGATTTTGTGTGGGGAGACAGAGCGCATCATATCCTTGCATCATTGGATAAAAGATTTGAAGAGAATACCGTGATCTGCACGGCACCAAGCAAAACGTTTAATCTGGCCGGGCTGCAGACGTCAAATATTTTTATTCCAAATAAAAATCTGCGATATAAGTACAGAAAAGCGATTGAGCGTCTGGGATTGTTTCATCCGAATCAACTGGGACTCGCCGCCTGCCGGGCAGCTTATGAGACGGGAGAAGACTGGCTTGCAGAGGCGAAAACGTATATTCGGGGAAATATCGATTTTACCAGACAATTCCTGGAGAAAAATCTGCCGCAGATCAGACTGATCGAGCCGGAAGGAACCTATCTGTTATGGCTTGATTGCAGAGGTATGGGGCTGACCGTAAAAGAACTCAATGAAAAAATCATTCATGATGGAAAGGTCTGGCTGGATGCCGGAGAAATGTTCGGACCGGAAGGGGAAGGATTCCAGCGTATCAATGTGGCCTGCCCGAGGTCGTATTTGGAGCAGGCCCTGCTTCGGTTGAAAGATTGTCTCGAGTAAAAAGAGCCGCCACGTTTGTGGCGGCTCAGCATTTTTGTTTACTGTGCAAATACTTCAGCGACTTTATCAAGTTCGTCCCGGATCGCGATGTGCTGCGGGCAGGCATCCTCACAGGCGCCGCACTTGATACATTCGTGCGCGCGCTTTTTACCCTGGCGGTCAATGTTCCACAACATATCATTCAGACCAGAGGCCTTGTTGCCGTACAGAGTGTAATTATTCATTGCAGAAAAGCTGACGGAGATACCGATGTCATTCGGACATACCTTGGCACAATAGTCACATGATGTACACGGAATCAGCGGGATTTTTGAAAGTGCTTCCTGTGCCTGCGTGATGGTTTCTTTTTCAGCTGCTGACAGCTTGTGAAAATCGCGCATGAAGGAAAGGTTGTCTTTCATCTGCTCCACATTGCTCATGCCGGAAAGGACCGTGACCAGACCGTCAAGGTCGGCAGCAAAGCGAATGGCCCATGATGCATAGGAAGCGTTTGGAGCAGCCGCATCGAAGACAGTGCGGACCGGTTCGGGCGGAGTGGCCAAAAGGCCGCCTTTTACAGGCTCCATGATGATCACAGGCTTATTGTATTTACGGCATACCTCATAGTTTTTTCTGGACTGGATCGCGTTGCTTTCCCAGTCGGCATAATTGATCTGAAGCTGCACAAACTCGGCCTCCGGATGTGCGTTCAGGATCTCTTCCAACTCTTCTGCGGTCGAATGGAAGGAAAAGCCGATATGCCGGATCAGACCCTCTGCTTTTTTCTCCTGAACAAAATTCCACATATCGAAATCATCGAAGACTTTGGTGCGCTTTTGTCCCAGATTGTGCAGCAGGTAAAAATCAAAATAGCCTGCACAGGTGCGCTTTAATGATGTTTCAAGCTGGGCGACGGCATTCTCGCGGGAATCCGCAGTGATCCAGGCCGCATTTTTGGTTGCCAGCTGGAATGATTCCCGGGGATAGCGCTCGATCAGCGCCTGCCGGATGGCATCCTCGCTGCCTTCATAGGCCCATGCGGTATCAAAATAGGTAAAGCCGGCATCCATAAACAGGTCTACCATTTCCTTGACTTGTTCAATATCAATTTTTTCGTCTTTGCGCGGTAAACGCATTAATCCAAACCCTAAGTTGCGGATCTCTTCTCCCAAATAACTCATGAAAAATCCTCCCTAAAATAACAGAAACCCTATATATCGAATATATCGAAAAATGAATTCGGTTACAAGCGGTGTTGGGCGATTATTGACGAATCATCAACAATTGATGTACATTGATGAAAAGCAGCTGTCCAAATGCATGCGGCACAGGAATAAAAGGATACACATTGTAATAAGGAACCGGAGGAACGGATATGATCTCATTTGAAAGTGATTACATTACCGGCGCGCACCCGGAGATATTGAGACGATTGTCAGAGATCAATCTGGAAGGACTGCCCGGCTACGGTACAGACCCTTATTGCGCACGCGCAAAGGAAAAGATCAGGCAGGCATGCGGCTGCCCTGATGCAGATATTGAGTTTTTCGTAGGCGGCACGCAAACCAATCTTGTTGTGATCGCAACGATGCTTCAGGATCATGAAGGTGTGATCGCAGCAGGAACCGCGCATATTAATACGCATGAGGCAGGCGCGATCGAGCTTTCCGGGCATAAGGTTCTGCGATTGCCAAATTCAAATGCAAAAATACATCCGGAAGATCTGGAAGACTATGTTTCAGAGTTTTATGCAGATGAAAACTATGAACATATGGTATTTCCGGGGATGGTCTATCTGTCTCACCCGACGGAGTACGGAACCCTTTACAGCAAGGCAGAACTGGAAGAGATCGCAGCGGTCTGCCGCAAGTATGATATGACGTTATATCTGGATGGTGCCAGACTGGCATATGGGCTGATGAGCCACGAGACAGACGTTACGCTCAAAGACATTGCAAGAATCTGTGATGCTTTTTATATAGGCGGTACAAAGGCTGGCGCATTATGCGGCGAGGCAGTTGTATTTACAAAACAGAATAAACCAAAGCATTTTATGACATCCATGAAAAAGCGCGGCGCACGGCTTGCGAAGGGATGGCTTCTCGGCGTGCAGTTTGATACGCTTTTTACAGATGGTTTATATGAAAAGATCGGAAAGCACGCCATCGATCTGGCGGAACAGATGAAAGAGATCTTTAGAAAACACGGGGTTCGGTTTTATCTGCAGTCTCCCACAAATCAGCAGTTTGTTATTCTTGAGAACAGACAGGTGGAACAGTTGAAAGAAACAGTGGCGTTCAGTTTCTGGGAGTATTATGACGAAACACATACGGTCGTGCGGTTTGCAACGGGGTGGTCGACGACCAAAGAGGATCTGGAGTATCTGGATGCGCAGTTAAAAACGATGGTAAAAGTGAGTCAAGGGGACGGTTCTTTTGACTCATTATGAATAAGAAAATGAGTCAAAAGAACCGTCCCCTTGACTCAGAGAAAGGAACTATGTGATGAAGAGAAACTATCCACAGTTATGCCAGCCAATCACGATCGGAAACATCACGTTCCGCAACCGGATGTTTTCCGCGCCGATGGGCGGAACGGATATCACAAATGACGGCTGTATCGGACCAAAATCAACAGCGTTTTATGAACTACGGGCAAAAGGCGGCGCGGGTGCTGTGACGGTCAGCGAGTGCATGGTGCATCCCAAAACGGACGGATCGCATGCCTATCATCTGGATACGACGATATTGAATTCTCTTGCAGCCGCTGCCTACACAGCGGATGTGATCAGGAGACATGGTGCGATGCCGAGCCTGGAGCTTTCGCATTCCGGCATGTTTGCAGGGACTTATATGACAGACAAAACACGCCAGAAAGAAATGCACCAGTGGGGGCCGGTCGACACAGTCCGTGCGGATGGGGTGAAGGTAAAGGCGCTGACAAAGGAGCTGATCGCTGAAATCATAGCCGCGTATGGAGAGGTGGCGGGTCTTGCAAAACGCGCCGGCTTTGAAATGCTTATGATCCACGGCGGTCACGGGTGGCTGATCAACCAGTTCCTTTCCCCGTATTTTAATCATCGGACAGACGAATATGGCGGTTCATTGGAAAACCGCTGCCGGCTGGCAATCGAAATACTAAAAGCGGTACGCCAGGCGGTTGGGCCGGGATTCCCAATCGAGTTTCGGATGAGTGGTTCAGAGCTGTTTGAGGAAGGATATGATCTGGAGGAAGGCTGCCGGATCGCGCAGCAGTTGGAGCAATATGTCGATTTGCTGCATATATCCGCAGGAACCTACCAGCGCGGCTTTGGGGATACCCATCCTTCGATGTTTAAACCACACGGCTGTAATGTCTATCTTGCGGCAGAGATCAAAAAGCACGTTTCGATTCCTGTGGCAACCATTGGCGGTCTGAACGATCCGGCGCAGATGGAAGAGATCATTGCAAGCGGGAAAGCAGATGTAGTTTATATGGCAAGAGCGTTGCTTGCGGATCCGTTTTTGCCGAGAAAGATAACGGAAAACCGGGATGACGAGATCGTCCGTTGCCTGCGCTGTTTTACCTGCATGGCAGAGCGGGCTGTGACGTCGACGAGAAGATGCACCGTGAATCCGTTGATCGGAAGAGAGATCGAAGGAGATGAGATCAGGCCGGCACCGGTATCCAAAAAGGTATTGGTTGCAGGCGGCGGACCGGGAGGCCTTTATGCGGCCTATACGGCAGCCAGAAGAGGGCACGATGTTACCCTTTGTGAAAAAGAGACTGAAACCGGAGGGATCTTAAAAAGCGAACAGGCTTTGCCGTTTAAACATGAGATGTATGAGCTGGCAGGGACCTATCGTTTACTGGCGGAACGTGCCGGTGTAAAGATCCTGACAGGGACGGAAGTGACACCGGAATTTGCAGATGACTTTGGTGCGGATGCACTGATCATAGCAGTGGGATCTAAGCCGCTTGTTCCGCCGATCCCGGGACTGGATGGAGACAACGTGATCGTTGTCAATGATTATTACCGGAATGTGGACAGCGTGGGAGACAGTGTGGTTGTATTCGGCGGTGGCCTTGCCGGCTGTGAATGCGCGATTCATCTGGGACAGCAGGGAAAGAAGGTTCATCTGGTCGAAATGCGGGATGTGCTCGCACCTGATGCGAATATCAGGCATCGTCCGCTTTTGTTAAAAGAGATTGAAAAAAATGCAGAAATCCATACTGGATATCAGGGCCTGGAAGTCACGGCAGAGGGAGTGCTGTGCAAAGATCTGCATGCAGAAGAGGATGGCCCGGACAGGCAGATCCTGGTGCCCGGAGAAACAGTGATCTGTGCACTTGGACAGCGTTCCAGAGACGATGTCGCTGCGGCACTGCTTGACAGTGCGCCTTTTGTAAGAGTGATCGGAGACGCGGCAAAGGTATCCACGATCACAAATGCAGTATATCAGGGATACCATGCCGCGCTGGATATTTAAATTAGAATTATCAGGATCTGGAATTAGGAGATGACAGCTTCTTTCATTGCGCGGACATAGTCGCCGATGTGAGATGGAGCGTCATCTCCGTATTCTGCCAATAGTTTAATGATCGCAGAACCGACAATCGCGCCGTCCGAGAGGGCGGCCATTTTTTTTGCCTGTTCCGGTGTGGAAATGCCGAAACCGATCGCGCATGGTGTATCTGTATTTTCTCTGACGACCTGAATGATAGAAGACAGATCGGTTGTGATCTCGCTTCTCGTTCCCGTTACGCCGAGGCTGGAAACGATATATAAAAATCCTTCGGCCTCTTTTGCGATCATTGCGATCCGCTTTTCGGAAGTGGGAGCGATCATGGAGATCAGATCTACACCTTTTTCTCTGCAGACAGAAAGGAACTCTTCTTTCTCTTCAAATGGCAGATCCGGAAGGATCAGTCCGTCCACACCGGTTTCTTTACACTTAGATAAAAAACGTTCTGCACCATAGGAAAAGACGACATTGACATAGGTCATGAATACAAACGGAACGGTAACATCCCGGCGCAGATCACGGACGAGATTAAAAATCTTATCTGTCGTAACGCCGCCGGAAAGCGCACGGATATTTGCTTCCTGGATGACCGGACCTTCTGCGGTCGGATCCGAAAACGGGATGCCAAGTTCGATCAGATCAGCACCGTTTTCGACTGCGGCACGAACAGCAGCTGCAGTTGTTGCCAGGTCCGGATCTCCGCAGGTGATAAACGGGATAAATGCTTTGCCATTTGCAAAAGCAGATGCAATATTACTCATAGATATCCTCCCCTCTGTAACGTGCGATGGCTGCACAGTCTTTGTCGCCGCGGCCGGAGATCGTAATGACTATTGTTTGGTCAGGTGACATCGTGGGTGCCAGTTTCATCGCATAAGAAACCGCATGTGCGGACTCGATGGCCGGAATGATGCCTTCCATACGGGACAGATATTCAAAAGCGCAGACCGCTTCTTCATCGGTAACCGGCACGTATTCTGCACGGCCGATGTCATGAAGCCATGCGTGCTCCGGACCGATGCCGGGATAATCCAGACCTGCAGAGATGGAGTAAACCGGCGCAATTTGTCCGTACTCGTCCTGGCAGAAATAGGATTTCATGCCGTGGAAAATGCCGACGCTGCCGGTGTTCATGGTCGCAGCGGTCTCAAACGTATCAATGCCGCGGCCGGCTGCTTCGCATCCGATCAGACGGACTTCTTTATCGTCAATGAAATGATAAAAGCTGCCGATGGCATTGGATCCGCCGCCGACACAGGCAAGGACTGCATCCGGCAGACGACCTGTTTTTGCAAGCATCTGTTCTTTGATCTCTTTGGAGATCACAGCCTGGAAATCACGTACGATCGTCGGGAACGGATGTGGTCCCATGACAGAGCCGAGACAGTAATGGGTATCCGAGATGCGGGAGGTCCATTCGCGCATGGCTTCGGAAACAGCATCCTTTAAGGTGGCGGTACCGGTTTTGACCGGAATCACTTCTGAACCAAGAAGGCGCATTCGGTAAACATTCAGTGCCTGACGGATCGTATCCTCTTCTCCCATGAACACGACACATTCCATGTTAAGCAGAGCAGCAGCAGTCGCAGTCGCCACACCGTGCTGCCCGGCACCGGTTTCCGCGATCAACCGTGTTTTACCCATCTTTTTTGCCAGAAGCGCCTGGCCGAGTACATTGTTGATCTTATGTGCACCGGTATGGTTTAGATCTTCACGCTTCAGATAAATCTGTGCACCGCCAAGGTCTTTGGTCATTTTCTTTGCATGATAGAGACGGGAGGGCCGTCCGCCGTATTCGTTTAAGAGCTCTGTAAGCTCTTTGTTAAAATCCGGATCTTCTTTGAAATGGTTATAGGCCTCTTCGAGTTCGATGACGGCATTCATCAGAGTTTCCGGTATATATTGTCCGCCATGGATGCCAAACCGTCCGCTGGGATTTGTCATAGTATCTCTTCCTTTCTTGGTTCTGCGCTGCGTACGGCAGCGATGAATGATCTCATTTTCTGAATATCTTTCTTGTGTTCGGACTCAATCCCGGAGCTGACGTCAACCGCAAAGGGCTTTAGATTGCCAATTGCATCGGCGACATTCCCGGGATGTAATCCGCCCGCTAAAAAGTAGGGGCGGTCGATCTCTTTTAATAAGGTCCAGTCAAATGCAGTCCCTGTTCCGCCGTCTCCGGAATCGAGCAGGATATAATCGGCAGTGCTTTTTTGGGCTGTCACCACATCGCTTTTCCGGTCAATCCGGAATGCCTGAATCAATATCCGATCCGTGAGGGAGCGCAGATGCGCGATATAAGCGGTGTCTTCCTGACCGTGCAGCTGTGCGATATCGATGATCCCTGCATTTAACAAAGATGCAATGTTCTCAGGTGTCTCGTTGACAAAGACACCGACTGCCTGAATATGCGGATCAAGCCGCTTTTTCAGCTTTTCTGCCTGCCCGGGAGTTACATAACGCCTGCTTTTTGGGGCAAACACGAATCCGATGTAATCCGGCAAAAGTGTATTGGCAGCAAGGATATCAGATTCTCGTATCAGACCGCAGAATTTGATTTTTGTCTGTAAACCTTCCACTTTTTAAATCTCCTGTAATCCGCGCAGGCGATGCAGCATTTCGGTTTTGTTTTCAGCCCTCATTAATGTTTCTCCGACCAAAACGGCATCGACGCCGATCTCTCTGAGTGTCTGTACATCTTCCGGACCGGTGATTCCGCTTTCGGATACGAACAGGACGTCGCGCGGGATCATTTCACGAAGATGTTTGCTGTTTTCGGTATCTACGGAAAAATCCTTCAGATTGCGGTTGTTCACACCGATGATGCGCGCACCGCTTTTGATCGCCATCTGCACTTCGTCTGCATCATGTGCCTCAACCAGAGCGGAGAGGCCAAGCGTCTCACAAACAGAAAGGTATTCTTTGATCTGCGCCTCAGAAAGGATGGCACAGATCAAAAGGACGGCAGAAGCGCCTAAAAGCTTTGCTTCATAGATCATATATTCATCGACGGTAAAATCTTTGCGCAGGCAAGGCGTGGTGACCGTTTCAGCAATCTCTTTCAGATAGATCTCACTTCCGAGAAACCATTTCGGCTCGGTCAGGACAGAGATGGCATCCGCACCGGCGCTTTCGTAGGCTTTTGCGATCTCCAGATATGGGAAATCGGGTGCGATCAGGCCTTTTGACGGGGAGGCTTTTTTGCATTCGCAGATAAAGGCGATATCATCGGTCCGCAGGGCGTTTTCAAAAGAAAAGGTTCCTTTTGGTTGTCCTAATGCGAGTCTTTTTACAGTTTCTGCCGGTGTGATCTGTTTGGCTGCCTTGACACGTTCGACTGCGTGCGCGGCAAGCTGGTCTAAAATGTTCATAAAGACACCTCCGTGTTACTCTGACAGCGGTTCATTGCTGACCCGGATCATGGTTTCTAAGGTCTCCATGGCTTTTCCTGAATCAATGAGATCCGCAGCCAGACGGATGCCGTCAGCAAGGGTCTCTGCTTTACCACCGATCAGAAGGGAAGCGCCTGCATTGAGCAAAACCGCATCCCGTTTCGGCCCTTTCTGACCGCTTAAGATATCTCGGACGATCTGTGCGTTTTCTGCGGGGGTTCCACCGACCAGATTGCTTTTATCACATCTGCTCAGCCCAAAATCTTCCGGTTTGATGACATAGGACTTGTACCATCCGTCCCGGAATTCACAGACTGTCGTTGGTGCGCTTAAAGAGATTTCATCGAGCTTATCCTGGCCGTATACGACCATGCCTCGCTTGATGCCAAGGTTTATGAGAACCTGTGCCAGAGGTACCACGAGATACTCATCATAGACGCCCAACAGCTGCAGTTCGGGACTTGCGGGATTTGTCAGCGGTCCGAGAATGTTGAAAACCGTACGGAATCCAAGTTCTTTTCGGATGGAACCGACATATTTCATGGAGGTATGGTATTTCTGTGCAAAGAAGAAACACATGCCGGCGGTGTCTAAAAGCTTTCGGCAAAGAGCAGGGCTCTGGTCAATGTTGACGCCGAGCGCTTCCAGACAATCTGCAGTGCCGCATTGGGAAGAGGCGGCACGGTTGCCGTGTTTTGCGACCTTCATGCCACCGGATGCAGCGATGATCGCGGATACGGTGGAGATGTTAAAGCTCTGTGCATTGTCGCCGCCTGTGCCGACGATTTCAAACAGGCCGCTTCCAAGGTCGGCTTTTTGTGCATGTTCCCGCATGGCAGCTGCACAGCCGGCGATCTCATCGGTCGTTTCGGCGCGGGCACTCTTGGTGGAAAGTGCGGAAAGAAATGCGGCATTTTGCGTTGGCGTTGTCTGACCGCTCATGATCTCATTCATGACGGTATAGGCTTCCCTGTAGGTCAGGTCCCCTTTGCTTACGATTTTGATAATGGCTTCTTTGATCATCGTAATCTCCCTTCCAATCATTGGTGCGCTATGTTCAGGAAATTTGCCAGGATACGTGCTCCGTCCGGTGTCAGGATCGATTCCGGATGGAACTGGATTCCGTAAACAGGATATTCATGGTGTGCAACAGCCATGATCTCGCCGTCTGTTGTCTGGGCAGTGATGGTTAAGACTTCGGGCAGGGTATCATGGTCAGCTGCCAGCGAGTGGTACCTTCCAACGGTTGCTGCTTTGGGAATCTGTTCAAAAATCGGACAGGAAGAATCAAACCGCGCAACGGACTGCTTGCCGTGCATCAGTCTTTTTGCATAGGTGATCCGGCCGCCGTAGGCTGCACAGATTGCCTGATGCCCGAGACATACGCCGAGGATCGGAATGTCCGGACCGAGTTCCCTGACCACATCGATGATCACCCCGGCCTGCTCCGGACGCCCGGGACCGGGAGAGAGGATGATCTTTTCCGGTGCAAGCTCCCGGATCTCTTCTACGGTCAGCTCGTCGTTGCGGATCACCTTCAGATCCGGATCAATCTCACCGACCATTTGATAAAGGTTATAGGAAAAACTATCATAGTTATCGATTAAAAGGATCATTCTTCTACCTCCCCGGCAGCGTTCAATGCATCGATCACTGCCTGTGCTTTGTTGATGCATTCTTCAAATTCTTTTTCGGGAACAGAGTCTGCGACGATGCCGGCACCGCTTCGGACAAATACCTTTCCGTTCTTTTTATATGCGATGCGGATTGCAATGCAGGTGTCCATGTTCCCGGTAAAATCAATGTATCCGATCGCGCCGCCGTAAATACCACGCTTGTTGTTTTCAAGCTCCGCAATGAGCTGGCATGCACGGATCTTCGGCGCACCGGAAAGAGTTCCGGCAGGCAGTACGGCCTCAATCGCGTCAAGTGCGTCGAATTCCGCCCGGATCCTGCCGCGAATGGTAGAACCGATGTGCATGACATGTGAAAAACGTTCGATTGTATGATACTTTTCCACTTCTACTGTACCGAAACGGCTGATCTTACCAAGGTCATTTCTGCCAAGATCAACCAGCATATTGTGCTCTGCAAGTTCTTTTTCATCAGAAAGCAGCTCTCGTCTGAGCCGTACATCTTCTTCAAGCGTTTTACCGCGCGGACGTGTACCGGCAAGAGGGAATGTGTGAAGAACACCGTCCTCCAGTTTCACTAGCGTTTCCGGAGAGGCGCCTGCAACTTCCATATCCGTCCCTGAAAAATAGAACATATACGGAGAAGGGTTCTTTGTTCTAAGGATCCGGTAGGTATCCAGAAGGCTACCCTCAAAAGGCGCGCTTAACCGGTTTGACAGAACAATCTGGAAAATATCACCTTCACGGATATGGTGTTTTGCCTGTTCCACCATGGAGCAATAAGTATTCCGGTCAAACAAAGGTGTGACCTCTCCCTGAAGCCTGCCGGCGATTTCTCTTACAGGTTCCCCGCTTCTGAGCAGTTCGCGCAGTTTTTTGAGTTCCAGGAGGGCTTTTTCGTATTCCGCTTCCGGATCATCCAAGCGCATGTTGGCGATGAGAATGATCTTTTGCCTGAAATGATCAAAAGCGATGACCTTGTCAAATAGCATGACATCGACATCCTTGAAATGCTCATTATCCTCGACTTCCCTGCGGACAGCAGGCTCGCTGTATCCGAGGTAGTCATAGGAGAAATATCCGACCAGGCCGCCGGTAAAAGACGGGAGGTAAGAAAAACGCGGACTTTTGAAATCCGTCAGGATCTGCCGGATATATCCGGATGGATCGTTGGTTGAGATCTGTACATCCCCGTCCCGAAGGACGCCTTCGGAGCAGGTGATCTCGCGTGTCGGATCAAATCCTAAAAATGTGTAACGTCCCCAGGTCTCTTTTTCTGCGACAGACTCCAGAAGATAACAGTGGGAAGATACGTTTTTGAGCTTTTTTAAAGCCTGGATGGGCGTGCAGTCATCGGACAGGATCTCACAGCTGACCGGGAGGACTTTGTATTGGCCGGTTGCAGCAATCTGTCTGATTTTTTCTAAGGAAGGTTGGTAGTTCATGTGGTGCTCCTTTCTTAATTGCATCGTGCTCCTTTATTGCTCATTCTTGTTGCGTTTTGGTATGCCTGCGAATTTGTATGCAAGCATCCAATTCTCAGTCGCACCAAAACAGCTTATATATACAAAAATCCCTGACAGAAGCATAATGCTTCTGCCAGGGACGAATCGACTAATAGAACCCGCGGTGCCACCCTGCATTCGCGATTACTCGCGCACTTTGTAAGGATACCATCATATCCTCGGCAACTAACGTATGCCTTCACGTTGCGGAATACTCAGTAGTGCCCTTTGTTCCGCACCCTCAGCGGTCCATTTGACAACCTGTTTCCTACCCGGATTCCACCATCCCGGGCTCTCTGTGAGGGCATAACTGCCGTTATCTCCGCTTCAACGGTTTAGCAGATGAAATTATGGAGTGATAGTACCATGTGAGAATGGCAGTGTCAAGTATTTTGTGTTATCATTTTTTGAGATGGGAATGCAAATCAAGAGAGGGGTTTTAAAATGTCAGGATGTTTAACACTCAAAAAATCTAACTGCAGAAACTGTTACAAATGCATCAGACACTGCCCGGTTAAGGCAATCCGGTTTTCAGGAGATCAGGCGCATATCATTCAGGACGAATGTATCTATTGCGGCCAGTGTGCTGTTGTCTGTCCGCAGAACGCAAAGCAGATCAAAGACGAAAGAAGCAAAGTGACCGTAATGATCCAGAGCGGCGCGCCGGTGATCGCCAGCCTCGATCCATCCTATATTGCCAATTATGAAGGTGTAGGGATTGAGAAGATGCGAGAGGCGCTATGCAAACTGGGTTTTGCGGATGTCGAGGAAACCGGGATCGGTGCAACCATCGTAAAGAGGGAATATGAAAGGATCCTGCGGGAAGAAAACAGGGATATCCTGATCTCCTCTGCCTGTCATTCTGTCAACATTCTGATCCGCAGATACTTCCCGAAACTGGTGCCATATCTGGCGGATGTCATCTCCCCGCAGCGTGCGCATGGTCAGGATATCAAAAAGCGGATCCCGGAAGCAAAGACTGTTTTCATCGGACCGTGCGTAGCCAGAAAGGATGAAGCAGAACATTCGGAGCGTGCGATTGATGCGGTTTTGACATTCGAGCAGTTATCTGCATGGATGCGGGATGAAGAAATCACACTTGGGCAGGGGCTGGAATCAGATCCGAACACGAAGGAAAGACTGTTCGCGGCTGCCGGCGGCATCCTGAGATGTATGGAAAAAGAGGAAAAAGCGTATCAGTATCTGATCGTTGATGGAATTGACCGGTGTATGAGCGCACTGCGTGATGTTGAAAAGGGAGAGATCCATCATTGCTTTATCGAAATGTCAGCATGTGCAGGAGGATGTGTCGGTGGACCGGTCATGGAACGCCTTCATCACAAACCATTTGCGGATTATATGAAGCTGGTATCCTATGCGGGAGACAGTGATTACGAAGTGGAACAGCCGCCGCAGGCGGAGATTAGAAGACCGCACGTACCGATCCCGCGCATTGAGGATATGCCGGGGAAAGAGCAGATCAGACAAGTCCTCCGACAAATGGGGAAAGATAAGCCGAACAGTGTCTTAAACTGCGGAACCTGCGGATATGATACCTGCAGGGAGAAAGCAATTGCAGTGTGCAATGGGAAGGCGGATATTTCCATGTGTCTGCCATCCTTAACGGAAAAGATCGAAGGATTTACGGATGTGGTAACGACTCATTCTCCGTTGGGACTTTTTGTGTTAAATGAGGACCTGGAGATACAGAATATCAATCCGGCTGCACTTTCATTTTTTAATCTGACAAGACCCGATGACGTCCAGGGCGCATCGGTCAATCAGATCCTGGATCCGGCACCGTTTTTCAAGGTCAAATCCAGCGGAAAGGGAGTCTTCCATGAACATGTTTATCTGGCGGAATACGACCGTTTTGCAGAGCAGACGATCATCCCGGCGGAAGATGGAAGGATGTTTATCTGTATGATACGCGATGTGACCAGCGAAGAAACAGAACATGTCAAAAGAGAAAAGATCAGTCATCAGACGCTTGAAGTGGCAGATCAGGTGATAGAGAAGCAGATGCGCATTGTTCAGGAGATCGCATCATTGCTTGGAGAAACCGCGGCAGAAACGAAGGTTGCTTTGACAAAATTGAAGGAGTCGATCGCAGATGAATGATTTGAGTGCAGATATTGGATATAAGAGCATTAATCATGCTGGAGAGCAGCTCTGCGGGGATCATGTGGATATCGTGGAGCAGGATGACAATTCCATGGTGATCGTTCTTGCTGACGGTATGGGAAGCGGCGTGAAAGCGAGTATTCTTTCGACGTTGACTGCAAAGATCATTTCAACCATGGTGGCAGCAGGCATGTCCTTGGATGAGTGTGTGGAAACGATCGCAAAAACACTGCCGATCGATCAATCGCACGGGGTAGCCTATGCGACGTTTACCGTTATGCGCATAGTTGCCAATGAAACGATCGAACTGATCCAGTATGACAATCCGGATGTGCTGTTTTTAAGAAACGGACAAAGTGCGGAATATGAAAAAACAAAAACAGTGATCGAAGGAAAGACGATCTTTTATTCTAAGATCCCGCTGCAGGAAGGAGACATCTTTGTGGCAATGAGTGACGGCTGTCCGTATGCGAACAAAGAAGAAGCCTACAACATGAACTGGAGTCCGAAGGATATCGCGGAATTCATCGAGATCGTTTCGATCGCGGGTTATACCGCAAAAGGTCTGGCATCGCTGCTTGTGGATGAGTGTGATAAGTTATACGGCGGGGAGCCGCGGGATGATGTGACGGCCTGTATCGTGCAGATGCGGAAAAGAATGCCGCTCAATATTCTGTTCGGACCGCCGGCAAACCGGAATGACAGTGAGCGGATGATGCGTCTGTATTTTTCAAAGGAAGGACGCAGGATCATCTGCGGCGGAACGACTTCTTCCATCGCTTCACGCTGGCTGGATAAGCCGATCCGGTCGGATATCGTGATAAATGATGACATCGGAGATGTGCCGCCGATCGCAAGCTTAGAGGGCGTGGATCTGGTGACAGAGGGCGTTATTACGATGAGTAAAGTCGCCTCCTATATCGAGGACTACGTGCA
>SVDH01000043.1 GCA_015057865.1 Lachnospiraceae bacterium | reverse complement strand
CGGATCTTAAATCCGGTTACGGAAGTGTATATTGAAGAAGGCGGATCTGTTGAGATGGAAATGGTCCAGATCAAGGGTGTGGATTCGACAGAGCGCATGACGGTGGCAGAGCTGAAGGAAGACGCAAAACTCATCGTTCGTGAGCGCCTGATGACACATCAGGATCAGAATGCGATCAGCGGATACAAGGTATCCTTGAATGGAGACGGTTCCAGTGCGGACGTTGTTTCCAGATCCGTTGCGCGTGATACATCCTATCAGAAGTTTGACGCATGCATTATCGGAAATGCTGCCTGCAACGGTCATACCGAATGTGATTCGATCATCATGGACCAGGGTAGGATCCTTGCAGTACCTTCGCTGGAGGCAAACAGTATCGATGCAATGCTCGTACATGAGGCTGCGATCGGAAAGATCGCGGGAGACCAGCTGATCAAGCTGATGACGCTTGGTCTGACAGAGCAGGAAGCAGAAGAGCAGATCATCAACGGATTCTTAAAGTAGAGAAGAGCTAAGCAGATTTGCGCTTGAGGGACATAAAGGTTCCCGCAATGCTTAAAATGACAAATACAAAGAATGCGATATGCATGGTACGAAGCAGCGTCTCCGGCGCTGCTTCATTTAATGCAGCGCTGCCCATGGTGATACCGACGATGATGGTAACAACTGACATACTGATCGTCTGTCCCATGGTACGCATGGTCGATAATACAGCATTGGCGATGCCGTATTCTTCATGGCTGACGCAGGAGAGTACGGCATTTGTATTCGGGGAGGAAAACAGCGCAAACCCAAAGCCCAGATAAGCCAGCAGGATACAGATCAGAATCAGAGGGGTATCTTCCTTGACAAAGATCAGAAATACAAGTCCGACCGTGTTCAAGGCCATACCTGTTGTCGCAAGCTTGTAGGGAGCGATCCTGTCGGAGAGTCTGCCCATGAACGAAGAGAAGATCGCCTGAAGAACAGGCATAAACAAAAGGATCATGCCGGCGGTCTGAGACGTGAACCCTTTGATCGATTGCAGATAGATGCTGACAAGATAGGTGATCGCAAAGGTCGCGCCATAGTTTAATAAAGCCGCAATATTGGATAATGTAAATGCCGCATCTTTTGTAAACATGGAGATCCGGATCATAGGATCTGCAGCACGCGTTTCTCTGCGAACAAAGAGCACACCAAATCCAAGACCAATGATCAGAAGCACCCATGAAAACCGCTGAATGGAAAGATTGGTCAGTGCATATAAAGAGACAGTGACTGCAATGATAAACAAAAGATTGCCGCCAAGATCAAAATGATTGGTTTGCGCCGGCTGCTGCTTATCATTGTCGACGCCGCGCAGGCATGAGATCCAGGCAATGATCGCGATGACAAGGGATACAACAAAGATCGAACGCCATCCGAAAGTATGATTCAGGATTCCGCCAAGGACTGGTCCGAGGGACAGGCCGAGATAGGTGGAAGTGACGGAGATGCCAAGCATACGCCCGCGTACGTTATCGGGGAACGCATTCAAAAGCACGGCATTATTCGTTGCAAATACCATGGATGCCGAAGCGCCCTGTAATGCGCGGAAGATCAAAACCATCCAGATATTTCTGGAGAACAGGATCAGGAAAAACAGAATAACATATCCTGAAATTCCCATTAAGAGAATTCTTTTGCGCCCGGTTACATCCGCGATCTTTCCCATTGGAATGCTTAAAGCGACCGTAGCCATCGTAAAGCTCGTGATCACCCAGCCGACGATCGCGGCGGAAGTATGAAATTCTGATTCAATATTGATCACACAAAGGTTCATGGAGCTTCCCATGAACGGAGTGATGAATGCGGTGATGAGTACGGTTAGCAGTACTGCGCGCTGTTTTTTTGTCATAATTTATGTCCTAACATCAAAATTTATCCAGATTATGAATAAGTATAAAGGAAAGAGAATAAATAATGCAACTTTTTTGCTGATAATGCTTGTCACTTTTTCTTCATTGTTATAAGATATAAGATAATTTGTGTTGAAGTAATGGGCATAATACTATATATATGCATCATTTCGGGATAAGGGACATTTGCAGATGGCAGCAAAAACAAAACGCAAACAGGAATATTTAAAAAAGCAAAGAAGAAAAGCACTCATCATCATTCTGGTGATCATCATTGTACTCGGCGGACTTTATATTCTGGGTTCTTTCCTTTATAAAGACCGCTTTTTCAGAGGTTCTGTGATCAATGGTGTCGATGTCGGAAATATGACGGAAGAAGAGGCCGTAGCTGCTGTAGAAAAAACATCTTCTGATTACAGTATCACCATGCTGTTTCGAGATGACAAGCAGGAGACGATCGAAGGATCAGAGATCGATTTCCGTTTCAGTACAAAGCAGATTGACGATGCCTTAAAAGCGCAGAATCCGATATTGTGGATCACGGGATATCTGCCGAGCAAAAAGGCGGAGAGCGTCGCAGAGGCAGAGTATTCGGAAGAGAAACTCAAAGAACTGGTACTCAGCCTTCCGGAAACAGATGTAGAAAGCATGACAGAGCCTGTCAATGCATACAGGGTCTATGAAGACGGCACATTTAAGATCGTGCCGGAAGTGATGGGCGACACACTGGATCCTGAAGCTGCGTATGAAGCGATCGCACATGCCTGCTCTGAGACAAAGCATGAGATCAATCTGGATGAGACCGAGGGGATCTATCAGTCGCCTGAAGTTTATCAGGATGATGAGAAACTGAATAAGGAAGTAGAGAGTCTGAATGCGATCGGCCTTGGCAGCATCACATATGATATCCCGTATGGAGACGATATCGTTCTCGATGCAGAGGACTGGATGGATTGGCTGACAGAGGATGAAGACGGTACATTCCATATTGACGAGGAAAGCTGGACAGAGAACATAGATGTATTTGCTTCCGAGCTTGCTTCAAGCGCCGATACGATCTACAGACGGCATAAATTCCGTACACATGACGGCGATACCGTTGACGTAGAAGGGGTCGGTTATTACGGATATAAAGTGAATACAGAAAAGGAAGTCGAGCAGATTTCAGAGGATCTGAAGAGCGGCGAAGCAGTTTCAAGAGAGCCGATCTATAAAAAGACTGAAGCTGCGGATCCTGACAGTAACTATGGATTCGGAAGCACCTATGTAGAGGTCGCTTTGAGTGAACAGCATCTGTGGGTATATCAGGGCGGCAGCGTTGTTGTGGATACCGACTTTGTTTCGGGCAATGACGATGACAAACATCGCACGCCGGAAGGCGCATATTTTGCATATGATAAGCAGCAGGATAAGATCATGCGTGGTGATATCCAGGCAGACGGATCCTATGGATATGAATCACATGCGGATTACTGGATCCGGCTGACCGGAGAAGGTGTCGGTCTGCATGACGCGCCATGGAGAAGTGATTTTGGCGGATCGATCTGGCAGGGCAACGGTTCTCATGGATGTATCAACATTCCGGCTTCTGTAATGCCTACGATCTATAATAATGTTGCGGAAGGTACACCGATCGTATTATACTACTGATTGTTTTTTGAAAAAGAATAGTATTTAAGGGGATAGAAATGGCGTTTTATATCAAAGATAAACGACAGGCAAACTATGAGCAGAATTTAAAAAGAGCCAGCGAACTGATGGACGAACGTGAGAATTCCATGCCGATGTTTCGAGGCGCAAAGATACTGGTCGCGATCATCGGGTTTGCGATCGGGGCGGTTATGATCATCATGGGATACATGATGGGGATTTCGCCGGCCATTGAAGGCGAGATCGGTCCGGGTACGATCGCGTTTGTTTCCGGCATGTTTTCATGTGTAGCATCGCTGATCGCGCTCATTTCGATGCGAAGCTATCAGGCCGGCCCGCTGATCATTTCCTGCCTGATCTTTTTCCTTGCGCTGCTTCTTGCGGTTCTTCATCCGGACGGTTCAAAGCTGATGCGCGGTCTGGCGCTGCCGGAAGGCTTTGCGGGACTGATCGCCGGTTTCTATGCAAAGACATCGTTTGAAGCCATGAAGCAAAAGGGCTTACAATATAAGAAGAATTTAAAATAGACAGGAGAGAATATCAGTATGGTTGTAACAGCAGAAGACAGAAAGAATTGCAGTGTACATCTTTCTGACGACGAGATGGCAGTGGAGATCCTTGATCAGACTCAGCTTCCCAATCGTCAGGTTTATTTAAAACTGACACAGGCAAAAGAAATCTACGATGCGATCAAGGTGCTTGCCGTAAGAGGTGCTCCGGCGATCGGGATCTGTGCAGGATATGCCATGTATGTTCTTGCACTTTCCAAAAAAGATCTTTCTGCAGAAGATTTTGCAAAGTCGATGCATGAAGACGGTGCGTATCTGATCTCATCCCGCCCGACAGCAGTGAACTTAAGCTGGGCAGTCAAAAGAATGCTCGCGCTGGTTGATGCAAATGCGGATAAGGATGTCGCGGAACTGATCGATATGCTTCATGATGAGTCGATCGCGATCCATGATGAAGATATCATGATGTGCTACAGGATCGCTGAGTATGGTCTTTCTCTGGTAAAAGACGGAGATGGCATTTTGACACATTGCAATGCCGGCCCGCTTGCGACGAGCAAATACGGTACAGCGCTTGGTCCGATCTTTTTGGGAAAAGAGCGCGGCGTTGATCTGCATGTCTTTTCTGATGAGACAAGACCGCTGCTGCAGGGCGCGCGTCTGACTTCTTATGAATTACAGAAAGGCGGCGTTGATGTCACTCTGATCTGTGACAATATGGCGTCGATCGTTATGAAAAACGGCTGGGTGCAGGCATGCTTCGTCGGCTGTGACAGAATCGCTGCAAATGGCGATTTTGCAAACAAGATCGGTACATCCGGAGTGGCAATTCTGGCGAAGCACTATGGTATTCCGTTCTACACATTGGGACCACGTTCGACGATCGATATGAACTGCCCGACAGGAGATGATATCAAGATCGAGCAGCGTGATCCTGACGAGATCAAGAACATGTGGTATCAGGAACCGATGGCATTAAAGGAAGTTAAATGCTATAATCCGGCATTTGATGTGACAGACCACGAACTGCTGACCGCGATCATCACGGATAAGGGAATCGTTTATCCGCCGTTTGATGTGAATTTGAAAAAGATTATGGAGGAAGATTAATATGATGACAACATCACCATCTGCATGCATTCAGATCAAGGAAGGGACACATGTTGCGAAATGTGTGCTGATGCCGGGCGATCCGCTCCGCGCAAAGTTTATTGCGGAAACGTATCTTGAGAATCCGGTCCTTTTTAACGATGTCAGAAATATGTTCGGTTATACAGGCACCTATGAAGGAAAAGAGGTTTCTGTCATGGGATCCGGTATGGGTGTTCCGTCAATGGTCCTTTATGCGCACGAACTTTATAATTTCTTTGATGTGGAATCGATCATTCGTGTAGGATCCGGCGGCGGTCTGCAGGATGATGTCCATGTGCGTGACGTTGTGATCGCGATGACAGCTTCTACAAATTCTGCACATATCGGTTCTTATCCGCTCGTTGGAACACCGGCACCGACTGCCGATTTCGAAATGCTCCGCGCTGCAGTCAATGCTGCGGAGGAAATGGGTGTCACTGCAGATGTCGGCAGTGTTTACACATCTGACTTTTTCTATCATCCGGATAAAACCGTGAACCAGAAGGCAAAAGACATGGGACTGATGGCTGTCGAGATGGAAACAGCAGGGCTGTATCTGGAAGCGATGGCAAGTCACAAGCGTGCGCTTTCGATCCTGACGATCTCAGATCATATCTTTAACGGTGAGTTCCTGACACCGCAGGAGATCCGTGAGAGCTTCCATGAGATGATGGAGATCGCGCTCAAGACAGCAGTCAGAGCTGCGTTATAGTCTTTATTATTAATAACTCTGCGAATGTAGTATTGATTATTAAAACGGGAAATAGAAAAGGGGATCATATTTTACGTTCAAAAGTAAAATATGGCCCCTTTTTATTTCCGTTGAAGAAAGTGAAATCGCAGAGTTACTATGTTTTGGACTTACTTGCCCGGGTAGCAGATCAGGGATGCGACATCGTATCCTGCAAGCTTCTCGCGGCCTTTTAAGCCGGCAAGCTCGATGAGGAAGAGGATCTTGACGACTTCTCCGCCAAGGCGTTCGATCATTTTGATGGAAGCTTCCATGGTTCCGCCGGTGGCGATCAGATCGTCGATCAGTACGACTTTCATGCCCGGCTTGATGGAGTCGGTATGCATCTCAACGGAAGCAGTACCGTATTCAAGATCATAATCTTCATAGATCGTCTGGCATGGAAGTTTGCCTTTTTTGCGGACCATGACAAATCCTTTGCCGGAAGCATAAGCGACCGGTGTTCCGAAAACAAATCCTCTTGACTCTGTGCCGACAACAACATCAAAATCTACGCCTTCAAGTTCTTTTAAGAAGCCGTCGATCGCAAGCTTTAAGCCATCGGGATCCTGAATAACTGTGGTAATATCACGAAAGATAATTCCTTCTTCCGGGAAATCCGGAATATCTCTTACATAATCTTTTAATTCTTTGCTCATAAAAGTATTCTCCTGTTCATTTGATTTATTTGGTTGAAGCCTGTATTAGTATAGCATACTTTTTTACAAACAAAATACCTAAAAGAAAAATAGTAAAAGAAATAGCGGGTGTCAGATAAGTAACCACTTTAAGAAGGAATCTATTTCTGCTATAATGACAACATTATGAATAACTATACCCTGATGGAGGTTTTGTATGAGTTACGCTGACCATGT
>SVDH01000025.1 GCA_015057865.1 Lachnospiraceae bacterium | reverse complement strand
AGAAAGCGAAGTCCCTTTTTCGTGATATGATGCAGCAGGCTGCAGACGATTTTGGTTTTGAAGCAGAAGACATTCCTCTGATGATCGAAGCGATTCCTCTCTCAAAAGAGGCGATCATGCTGATCATCTCAAAGGTCGATGCTCCGGATGAACTCGATACGAGATTTTCGAGCTTCTCCCATGATAATTCCCAAAAATCCGATACAGGCTCCGACAAACCGGACGCCGCTCCTTTTACGGATCTTTCCGGGCTGATTGCCCAGATTCATAACGGGAAAAAGAACTCTGCTGCAAGACAGACAAATATCGGGACACATAAAAACAATGCCGACGCCTCAAACGGACTGTTTTCCTTTACGGATATGGATGCTGTCATTTTACTGGCACATCAGCTGTCCGGTTTTTATGATGCACATAATACGCTTTACCATGATGCGGCAAACAGACGGTTTTACCTTGTACTGCATCAGGGCAGCCACAGCCGGATCGATTTTGACAAGGTTCTCCATACTGCGGCAAAGTATCTGCAGCAGGAAAAGTACTCTGACGGACGTGAGGGCTATTGTGTCGAACATTATAATGCTGTTTTCCAAGACACAGCATTGCAGAATCTTGCAAAGATCTGATCTGCAAACAATACTATAACAAAAACCGGTATATGCCAGAAAGCATATACCGGTTTTTTCTGCCCTTATCAGCCAAACGTATGATTTACGCCTGGATATTCTTATTGATACGGTCTACCAGTTCGTCCGGATCAATGCCGTGAACCATAGCTGCTTCTCCGATGGTCTCCATCTGTGAAGACGGGCATCCAAGGCAATGCATACCGATATCTAAAAGCACCGGTGCGATCCCAGCGTCAATGCGAAGCAGATCACCGATCAATGTTTCTTTTGTAACTTCTACTTTAGCCATCTCATTATCCTCCGTTTAATCGCCTTTCGGCATTATCTGTCAAGATTAAAGTGTTTGGAAACAGAGCCTTTCTTTCCTTATATAATCCCTGTTTTGATGCGGTTTTAGTATAATACGCACCCGAAAAAAAAGCAACCCAACAACTTGCTTTTTTACAGGTGTTGTATTATTATGATGAAAAGCATTTTGCTTTTCATCAAGTATGTTTAAACTATTTAAGGAGGTAACATCAATGGCTAGAATGATTTCTGACGACTGCATCGCTTGCGGCGCATGTGCTGACTCTTGTCCGGTAGACGCTATTGCTGAAGGCGACGGCAAATATGAAATTGACGCTGATTCTTGCATCGATTGCGGTGCTTGCGAAGGCTCTTGCCCGATGGGCGCGATCGCTGAAGCATAATTTCAGAATGATGAAGATAACTGCCGTATCTGTTCTACGGATACGGCAGTTTTTCTATTCTTTTTTATAGGAAATTTACTTGAATACATAAAGTGAATCGATTACTATTATAATATAAAAAAACAACGATTGTGCCAGGAATTATGACGAAAGCAGACTGATCAATATGGAATATAAATCTTTTACCGATTTTTTTAAGGAACGGGTAAAAAGGGATCCTGACTGGGTACTTTACCGGTTCCTTACTTATGAAAAAGAAACCGATGACTGGCAGTTCCAGGATATCACGGTACGTGCCCTGTACCAGAAGGCCATGGATCTGGCCTATACGATGCGGAAACGCGGCATCCGTCGCGGAGACAGGGTGATCATTTTCTCCATGCAGGACTATACAACACTTTATTCTGTCATGGGATGTATCCTCTCCGGTGTGACATTTATCATTTTGCCGCCGCCAATTGACGAAGGAAAGATTGAGCGCTTTGTCTCCGTTTTAAAATCCGCCCATCCAAAGGGACTGATCTCGAACTATGCCATGGAGCAGAAATCCGGCACCAATCTTACGAAACGTCTTATGGCAGAGGCGTTTTCTTCTGTTGTCCGTTTAAAGCGGATCTATTCAGACAAACTGATCCCTTGCCGGGATTCCGGCATTGCCTATTCCGCCAAGCCGGATGATCTGATGTACCTTCAGTACACATCCGGCTCTACGAGTGCGCCAAAGGGTGTCCGTGTCACAAGCGGTGCAATGATGAAGCAGATGGCACAGTGCCGGTCAGTTGATGAGACACATTTTGATCATGTAACGCTTGGAACCTGGGTTCCGTTCTTCCACAATCTCGGACTTGTGATCACGCTCTTAATGCCGATCATGACGACCGGATCTACCGCATATTTTTTATCCACACTTCAGTTTCTGGCAAATCCGAAGCTCTGGATCCGGATGCTCTCGGATTTCAAGCTGACATTAACGGTTGGGCCATGCTCTGCATACGACGCATGTACCAGGATTTTTACACCGGAAGAAGCTGCACAGTATGATCTTTCACATATGACACATCTGATGAATGGTTCCGAATATATCAGTCCGGTCATTGTAGAGCGTTTTTCTGAAATGTTCAATCTGGCACCGAATGCCATGGCGCCGGGATACGGTCTCTCCGAATGTATCTGCCTTGCAAGCGTCGCTTCCCGTGATTACCGTACTCTCCTTCTTGAGGACGAACCGTTCCGCGATGGAAAGATCGTACCGGTCACAAAAGATACCCCGCCGGAACAGATCCATGAGATCGTCGGGGTCGGACCTGCCGTGGAGGGTCTTTCCTTTGCGATCGGCAATCCGAAGACCGGTGAGGTTTATCCGGAAAACAAGATCGGTGAGATCTTTGTCACAGGCGAAAGTGTTGCTGACGGATACTGGGGCGGCATCCCTGCAAACAAGAATTTCCATTGTAAACTGAACGGACGTCCGGAAGAGTTTTATAAAACCGGAGACCTCGGCTTTTTAAATGACGGCATCCTTTATATCACAGGACGCATCAAAGAGATGCTGATCGTAAATGGTCATAATATCTACCCGAGCGACCTGATGACCCTGATTCATAAAAAAGTTCCTGGACTTGGTTCTTCCACGATGGGCTTTTTCTCTGTCAAGGACGATACGAAAGAAAATGTCATCGCCGTTGTAGAATCCAGTCCGGAAGAAGACTTTGACAAACGGGTTTCACAGATCAACAACGCTGTGTCAGAGCGATTTGGCTTTTCATTTTATGACATCATCTTCGTTCCGATCCGTTCTCTGCCGCGTACTGACAGCAACAAGCTGCAGATATCCAAGACGAAAAAGCTTTATGTCGAAGGCGACTTAAAGATCATTCATTCAAGTCATGCCTATCGGATGGGACGCGGAAAACAGACCGTGATCGACAAGTCCATCGACAAAGCCGACGAAGTCATGATGCAGGTCAAGTCCGTTTTTGAACGGGTTCTGCACATTGAGCACTTTAATCTCTCCGACTCCTTCCTGGAGCTTGGCGGGGATTCCCTTATGGGATATGAACTTCTCCAGAACATGGAAAAGAAGTTCGGCATCCAGCTGGATCTTCGCGAAATCCTGACAGATTCTTCGGTAATCGGTGTGACAAACTATATTCACAAAGTTCTGGCCGGCGTCACGCCTACCAGACACAGGGTTTCCCTGCGCAAAGAATGCGTGTTGGACGAGTCGATCCGGATCGATGAGCCCTATCAGAAGAAGATCAGCGAAAGCAGCCGTATCCTTTTGACCGGCGCGACCGGATTCCTCGGTGCATACCTGATCCGCGCACTGATCCGTCATTATCAAAACGATGACCTGCGCATCTATTGCCTGGTACGATCTGACTCGACAGAAGCTGCCATGGAGCGTCTGATCAAGAATCTGAAGCATTTCGAATGCTGGGAAGAAGGATTTGATGCTTACCTGTACCCTGTAACGGGCGATCTTTCTGCCGCACGTCTTGGTCTGTCAGATGAAACCTATGAGACACTGACAAACGAAGTCGATGCCGTATTCCATAATGGCGCGCTGTTAAACTTTGTATTTCCATACGAATACCTGCGCGGCACGAACGTAACCGGTACGATTGAGACACTGCGCTTTGCGTGTGACGGGAAGCCAAAGTATTACCACTATATTTCTTCCTACAGTGTCTATGATACGCCAAACCATCTGGGCAAGCGTGTCTACGAAAATGATCCGCTTCGGGTATCAACCGGCTTTTCTCTTGCTTATTCCGAAACCAAATGGGTTTCCGAAAAGCTGGTTGGCATTGCACGTGCAAGGAACCTGCATGCTGTCATCTACCGTCCGGGAGATATTACCGGCGCAGAGAATGGCATCTGGGCCCTCGAGGATATGGTCAGCCGTATGATCGTGGGCATGATCCAGATGGGATGTATCCCGCACACGACCTATTGTATGCATATGACGCCGGTGGATTATGTCGCCGATGCCATTGCCTATATTTCAACAAGACCGGAAGCGATCGGTCATGCATTTAATGTCATCAATCCGCATCCGCTGCGTGCAAGAAATCTTGTCAACATGATCAGACAGTGCGGATACCCGATTCGCTATATCACTTTCCTGCGATGGAGAAGTATGCTCAAATCAGCCAACTCCAGCGACAATTCACTCGCAGTCCTGGAGTGCCTGTTTGAATCCGGCACAGATACCAACCCCGGTATCTTAAGACACTTTATCGGAAAGAATACTACTTATGACACTTCAAACACCAGTCTCCTGTTAAACGGCACCGGCATTACCTGTCCTGCGATCGACCGGAAACGGATTGCCGCTTATCTGAAGTATTTTGCGAAACTGGGCTACATTCCGGCCAAATAATCAACTGCACCGGATACTGACTGTAAAGAGAATAATTATGAAAATCGGAATACCACGGGCACTTTTGTATTATCGATATGGGATCTTCTGGGAAACGTTTTTTCAGGAGCTCGGCCATGAAACCGTCATCAGTCCCCGTACCAACAAAGACATACTGACAAAAGGAGAACAGCTTTCAATCGATGAAAACTGCCTCTCCACAAAGCTGTTTTTCGGCCATGTTGCCACACTGGAAGGCAAATGCGATTATTGCTTTGTTCCGCGGATCGCAAATCTGGGCGATGCAGGACGCTTCTGCTCCCGCTTTGAAGCACTTCCTGATATGTGCAAAAACATGTTCCGCAATGCCGATCTGCGCATTCTTCGCGCAAATATCGATCCGGAACAGCATGTTTCGGCAAAACGCGCCTATTTAAAGCTTGGCATGCAGCTTGGCGCCAGCCGTGAAAAAGCATTAGCCGCTTATGAAGCAGGT
The DNA here is from genome assembly GCA_015057865.1 of Lachnospiraceae bacterium. GTDB lineage: Bacteria > Bacillota > Clostridia > Lachnospirales > Lachnospiraceae > SY8519. Next base: position 24,803 of record SVDH01000025.1, on the reverse strand, counting down.
ATGGCTGCACAGATGGAATCCTTCCGGAAAAAGGCAGAGATCAACCATACCCTGTTAAAAAAAGAGGGGATCAAAGTACTGGTTGCAAGCCATCCGTACAATCTCTATGACGAATACATCGGTGCGCCGATCATCAAAAGCATCCGGAATCTGGATGCCGTCCCGATCTGCTCTGACGGCATCGATCCAAGAGAAGCCAGAAGGAAAGCTGCCGATATCGCGAAACATGTCCCTTGGGTCGTAAGCCGGGAACTGCTCGGCGCGATTCAGACATATCGTGACAAGATCGACGGGATCGTACTGATCACCGCATTTCCATGCGGACCGGATTCCATGGTCAATGAAATGATCATCCGGCGGATCTCTCACGTGCCGATCTTAAATCTTTTGCTGGATTCACAGGACGGCAATGCCGGCATCGATACCAGACTGGAGAGCTTTATCGATATCATCCGATTCCGAAAAGAGGTGGAACTATAAATGTCCGCAAAACCATATAATCTGACTTACCCACAGTTGGGCAACTATGACATCCCCATCGGCTTCCTGGTACGAAAAGGACTCGGGCTTGCCTATACCTCACCGCCTCCGATGACAAAACAAACCATTGAGCTAGGCGCAAAGCACAGCCCAGACTATGTCTGTGCACCGTTTAAGTGTATGACGGGCTGCTACATCGAGGCGCTGGAAAAAGGGGCAAATGTCATCATCCAGACCGGCGGAACCTGCCGTCTGGGCTATTACGGCGAACTGCACGAGCAGATCTTAAAAGACTTAGGCTATGATTTTAAGATCATGAATCTGACACTTGCTCGTTACGGCGGCATCATGGGAATCCTTGGCAGCATCAAAAAATACGCGCCCAAGCAGAAGTGGACCCAGATCGCAAGGGTTATCCCTGCAGTCGCCAAAATGATCACTTCGATCGATAAGGTCGAGGATTATCTGCGCAAGAACATGGGCTTTGAAGATATCCCCGGGTCTTTTGAAAAGATCTATAAGCATTTTCTTTCCGGACTGCGTAAAGCAGAAACGTTAAAGGAAGTGGAGGAAATCTATGAACTGACCATGCGCAGTTTTTCGCGTCTGCCCGTGCATAAACCGGATGACCCTGTCCGTGTCGGGATCATAGGAGAATATTTCACCATCATGGATCCGTTTTCCAATCATGAGATTGAAAAGAAGATCGCCATGATGGGGGCAGAGGTACACCGATGGATGAATCTGTCCCACAGCGTCCTCTCATGCCCCGATGACAATGCGCTTGATATGCTGCGTTCCTATGCACACTATGATCTGAAGCGGTTCCCGTCTTCGATCTGGGTAGACAGCCAGCGTAAAAAAATCAGAAAATATGTTTCTGAAGACATGGGCGCATCCTCTGTAGCAACGATCGCCATGGCAGACCACTATGCTGCCAGTGGATTTGACGGACTGGTACATGTGAAATCCTTTGGCTGTACGCCGGAGATGGATGCAATCCCGGTTCTGCATAACATCAGCGCTGATTACAAGATTCCGATCCTGTATCTTTCCTATGACACGCAGAGCAGCGATACCGGTATTGAGACACGCGCAGAAGCGTTTTATGATATGATTTCAATGAGAAAAGAGGCCAGACAATCATGAAAAAGGCATACCTTGGAATCGACATCGGTTCCATTTCCACAAAAGGCGTCATCATAGACGAAGAACATAATATCCTTGCAAGCGTTTACCTCTGGACAGAAGGCAATCCGCTTGGCGCATCCAAAAAGGTGATCCGGGAACTGGCTTCCCAGATCGACTTAAACGAATGGACGGTCGTTGCCGCAGGAACAACCGGAAGTGCAAGAAAACTGGTCGGTGCCATGTGTAATGCCAGCATTGTCAAAAACGAGATCACTGCGCATGCTGTTGGTACTACGACACTGCATCCGGATGTCCGCACGATCTTAGAGATCGGCGGACAGGACTCGAAGATCATCTGTGTCGAGGATGGTGTTGCTGTTGATTATGCGATGAACACCCTTTGCGCAGCCGGCACAGGTTCTTTTTTGACCAGTCAGGCAAGACGTCTCGGGGTAGATGTTGAAGAATTTGGTAAGATCGCATTAGGAAGCAAGAACCCGACACCGATCGCTGCAAGATGCACCGTATTCGCAGAATCCGACCTGGTCCACAAGATCCAGATGGGGCATAAAAAAGAAGACATCATCGCAGGTCTCTGCAATGCTGTCGCAAACAATTATCTGAATAACATCGGAAAAGGTAAAAAGATCCTGCCGCCAATCGTTTTCCAGGGCGGCGTCAGCAAAAACGAGGGCGTTGTCCGCGCTTTTGCCGATTCTCTTGGTGAGGAGATCATCGTTGATGAAAACGGTCATCTGATGGGATGCTATGGCGCAGCGATCCTTGCACACGGAAGCGGGATCGAAAGACCGTTCTCATTTGATGTCGCAGAAATGGAATTCGTTACACGGGAAGTGATCTGTGAAAACTGCCCGAACCATTGTGAGATCATCTGTGTTTACAGAGACGGTGAACTCATTGATTCCTGGGGGAACCGCTGCGAACGCGGAGAGGTCAGAAGCTAAAGGAGGTCTTAACATGCCGAAAAAGAATATCCGCAGAATTCTTTGTCTTGCATTGACTGCTGCACTGATCTTTGCGTTTTCCGGATGTGGGGGCAAAACATCCGAAGATCCTGTTCAGAGCGGACAGGCTGCTGTTGAGAGCAGCGCCGATGATGATCTGGCCAAGACCGGACCGATCTGGGCTTTCCTGGATGACGAAACCGCTGCGCTCAGCAAAAATTTTGATGTCAGCAATATGAAGTGCGTTCGTCTCAATGTCGTTGGCGAAACAGAGTCGATCTACAACACGACCGATCCTGAGATCATCGGGCAGGTCTTTCAGGCGATCGATAAGATCAGCGTGACCGGACTGACCGCGGATCAGACACCGAATGCCGATCAGACATTTACCTTCATCGACAATAACGGTAAGGAGTACAGCATCAGTTTTAACGATAACAACCTTGTCGGAAAGGATGGCATTTACCTGATCATCAGTGATGAAGACCTTTGGGACGCCGCGATCAATCTGAGAGAAAACGCAACTGAATCTTATACCGAGAGCGCAGATGACAATGATTCTGAAAGCTCCATATCCGGCGACCCGGAAGATCCGATGAACGGACGTGCGGATAAAGATTCCAAATCTTCCTCACATTTTTCCTATAAACAGGAATCCACAGGCGAAGGAACAGAATACATCTTTGGCGATGCGCTCGTTGTTACGATCCCGCCGGACTGGAACGGAAAATACACAATGGTAAAAGGCGATGACTATGTCACGTTCTACCATACGGCAAGCCACGATGGCTGGCAGCAATATGACGGCAGTGACGGCGGTGTACTCTTCGGCATTTACTATTCAAAAGACAATGACGATTCGGAAAATGCAGCCAATGTCGGGCTTGCAAGAGACGGCGGCTACTACTATATCAGCTTCCCATCTGACATGCAGGCATATATGGAAGATGAAAGTGCTGTTGAGGAATATGCTTCCCTGGCGGAAGAAGTCGATTCCATTGCTGAAAACGCATTCAGCACGGTTTCCAATTAGACATTCTTTCCCTGTTTGATATTTTCATGCAAAACAAAAGAGATCTGAGACGTTTCCATCTCAGATCTCTTTTCCTTTTCTTTTGTTTTACCAGTCTGTGTAGATATCGACTGTGCCGCTCGCGCAGCCCGAGTCATATACCTTTGCTTTTCCAAGAGAAGTATCTACCTCTGTTCCGGCCGCCAGATCGCTGCTTGCCACACAGATGTAACCATCTCCATCACGGACTGTGCCGTCATCGGCAACATGACGTCCCGGTATGTTCAGTCCGCCGCCCGGCAGTACCCTCTGGGAATAATAGGTTTCACGATGTCCGCCGTAGTAAACAACGCCTTTGTACTTTGTCAGACCACCACTGCTTGTTGTATAGCTTGATGAGCTGTAACTGTAATCATCGCCGCCACCTGATGAGCTGCTGGCTTCCTGTGCTGCAGCCTCTCTCGCACGCGCTTCAGCTTCTGCTGCTGCACGCGCTCTTGCCTGCTCTGCGGCAATCTCTTCCTTCTTTGCCTGAATCTGTCCGTTTACCTGATTCAGATCTGCCTGAACTGCTGCCGCCTGCGACTCAAGTTCGCTGCGCTTCGACTGCAGATCGGCTTTCTTCGCTTCAAGCTCCTCCTGCTGTTCGATCAGCGCTGCCTCTTTCTCTTCAAGTACTTTTTCCTGCTCTTCTACCGTTTTATGAATCGCCTTGTATTCTTCCAACTGGTCAGAATAGGTTTTTTCAAGGTTCTTTGCAACATCAATCGCACTGAAGATCTCCGCCATAGAAGAAGAAGATAAGATCATATCCAGGGATGAGTACGTTCCTTTTTCGTACATCACCTGAATCTGATTTGCTGTCTTTTCCTTCTGCATCGCTTCATTTGCTTTTGCGATCGCGAGCTGCTCTCTTGTCATCTCGATATCATTCTGGGTCGTTTCCAACTCTGCATTCCCAGTCTCGATATCCGCTTCAATCGATGCGATCTGCCCGGAAAGTGTATTAATGTCCTGGTTCACATTTGACACTTCCTGCTGCAGCTGGTTTGACTGCTCCTGCAGTGAAGATAATGTCTCTGCCATTGCCGGAACACCCGGACAAAGCGCGGCACACACGACACATGCAATCAAAACCTTTCGCATCCTGCGAAAACTAGCTTGCATATTGAATTCCTTTCTCACAATACCCACTTTATAAAACTGTCTCAACCTAACTTGTTTCCAGTAAGTTTCAAATTTGTTACAAAAGTGTTACCGAAAGTGTTCTATGATAATAGCATATCCTCCACTATATGTCAAATTTCTGCCATTTCATAAGAATATTCCTCCACCTATCCGTCATAAAAGAACTTACCCATATTCCGATATTCGATGACAGAATCGAAGAAAAGCACTTGCATATCAACATGGTATCCGCTACGATAATTCTAAATAATCAGATGGTTTTTGAGGCAATTTCTAATGAAACGATTCTATTTAATTTTTGCAATTATTGCCGGCGTTCTTTGGGGCAGCGTCGGTCCGTTTGTACGTGTCATGACGGCCGGCGGAATGAATAATGTTACGATTTTTTTCGCCCGCGTCCTGATCGCTACGATCATTTTGTTTTTCGGTATCCTGATCTATGATCGGTCTTTGTTTAAGATTCGTTTAAAGGATCTTTGGATCTTTCTGATCCATGGCTGTATCGCAACCGTATTTTTAAACATCTGTTATAACGTATCCATTACCCACATGTCTCTGTCGCTGGCAGCCGTCTTACTGGCATTGTCACCGGTCTATGTGGTTATTTTTGCTGCCTTTCTTTTTAAGGAAAAAATCACGACACGAAAGATTGTCTGTATGATCCTGGCTATCTTTGGATCGGTCCTGGTCAGCGGTGTTCTGGAAACCGGAACCGGCGGCAATCTCACATTTGGCTATTTCATGATCGGCATTCTTTCCGGCATCATGTATGCTGTCCAGATTATCTTCGCGCGCATTGCAGGAGATCGCGGATACAAGTCTTTTACCCTGACGTTTTACTGTATGCTTCTCGCTACCATCGTACTCGTCTGGTTTGCTGACTTCCATGCGATCGGTGCCTTTGTTAAATCTGCACCGCTTCCTCATTTTTCCGTATTGATCGGACAGGCGGTCCTCTGCGCAGTTGTTCCCTACATCTGCATCGCACTCGCCGTCATGAAATCAGAAGCAGGTCTCAGCACGATCCTTGCTGCCGCCGGAGAACCGACTGCCGCAACCGTTTTCGGTGCGATCCTTTTTTCCGAGATCCCGACAATCCTGTCTCTGGGCGGTCTGATCCTGACGATCGTGGCACTGACATTCCTTTTATTAAAACCACGGAAATAGAAAACAGGGGGACGATTTCCCCCTGTCTCTTTTTTGTCATCTCAGAAATTCCTTCATTTCTTTTGCAATTCTCTCGTACTCGAAGTCGTGTACATAGTGCCCGCAGTCTAATTCTGTAAGTATGCCGTTTTCAGAAGCATCCGTCATTGCCTGTGAACTCTTTTCCCAGTTCTCATCAAATTCCGTACTGTCAGGCGAAATATACAGAAGCATTGGTGCGTTTGGCAATGGAGCTGCGTTCAGTTCCTGGTTCACAGCAATAGTATTATTAATATCGCCTTCTCTTATAACGGATTCATTAAGGAGCTTTCTGCAGCAGATTTCAGTGAATAATTTATCTTCCTCTTTCGTAAGTGTACCTGATTGATCCAGGCTTCCGATACGCAATAAACCAGTTACCTTTTCAAACTTGTTTATTCCAATGGCAAGCTTTAATAGTTTTTCTTCTTTTTGAGCCGTTTCTTCATCCTCGCAGTTAGGCGTGCACATATCCAGACCGACGATCGCTTCTACTTCATCGGGGTATTTTTGCGCCCACAGTGTCGCCTCGTAACCTGCCATCGAATGCGCACACAAGACATACGGTGCTACAATGCCCGCATTTTCGAGGGCTTCCCTGTCCTGACGCAGTATGGTGTCCATATCACGATCCCCTTCTACTACATCACTGAACCCGTAGCCGAATCTTTCAACAACGACGATCCTGTTTTCATCACTCAGCCTTGAATACAGTGCCTTGAAATCCAGGATCGGAGAGGATGTCCCCCATCCTGAAAGGAAAACGATCGTGTGTCCGCCTTCTCCTTCGGTGTAGATACTCATATTGTGGCCGTCCACCTCAACAAGCTGGCCCAGTGGAGTATTGTACAGCTCCTGGTTTTTTCTGAGCATGATCTGATTATAGATCGTCATGATGATAAGAAATGCCGCCAGTACTAACAATAGGACGAGAATTACCTTCCCTATTATTTTCAATACTTTTTTCATGAGTAAGCCTCTATTTAATTGTGATGTCTCCGGCGCTGGCTTTGACTACGATCTTCAGTCCTTCTTTTCCTGTTTGGTTAAAATCACTTTCGATCTTATTATCTCCAAATCTGATGTTTCCGGCGCGGGCTTTCAATTCGATGTTGTAATCGCCCAGATTCTCAGTTCCGATCATTGTGAAATCCCCGGCGCTCACGTCAGCATACAGGTCCTGTATCGTACATTTTCTGAGGTCTACTTCTCCTGCACTGTTATCAATCATTACTTTTTTGATCGCGGTATTATCCAGATCAATATCGCCCGCCGAACAGTCAATCTCTGCACCGCCAATCGAAGAGTTGTTTACAGCGATGTCACCGGCAGAGTCTTTTGCATTAAGCGTGTTGACTGTGGCATTTTTCAGTTCAAAGTCACCGGCAGAAGCTTTTGCCGTCATTGTATCCACTTTGAGGTCTTTGACAAGCGTGTCTCCGGCTCCGTTTTTAAACGTGAGCGTTCCGATGTCTGTCCCCTCCGGAACCGTAATGATCATCTTTGCTTTAACCGATACGTTAAAATGTTTTTTGATAAAATCTTCTAATGTATCTACTGAAAATTCTTTCTGCGTGATATACAGTGTGCCATCTTTGATTTCTCCGATTGGCTGGAACAGATCATCACTCAGATAATAGGTGACACTGTAATCCTGTCCGGTCTTGATGTTGATATCAAATGCTCCCGTCGCGATGTCAATATTTTCAAACGGAATGAACGCACCGTCTTTCTGCGTGCCCTCCAGTGGGATCATTTCATATTTGCTCTCGTCGATTTCTGCTACTGTGACGCCGGCTTCACCGTCTTCGATATCGTCATCGGCTGCGTCTTCCAAGTCATCAAGATCAAAATCTGCGTCATCAGCATCAATATCGTCAATATCGTTCGCATCCCCGGCGTCTTCAAACTCGTCTTCCAGATCTTCTTCGAGCTCGTCTCTTAATTCATCGCGGATCTCCTGTTCGATCTGATGATGTCTGGGTGCCCGGTGTCCGTGCCAGATGCTTCCGCCTATGATGCATGCTACCGTGATCAGGGCGATCAGCCATAAATATGTTTTCCTATTCATGATAAATCCTCCTGTCTATGATTCAAAAACATGCTTTCCGAATGTCTTACTGATAAATGCGTGGACAATTCCTGCAACCGGCCAGATGATCCATGTGGTTCCCCAGCGGAATGTCAGGAAACTGACGACCAGATAAAGGCAGGTAATCGTCGGCCAGTATACCGGCATGAATTTGGAAAGATATTCGTTTTCGTAAATGATCACGTCTTCCGGTCCGCCCTGGTTCTTCTGTGCAGCTTCCGGACCTTCCTGCTGTACTTGTTTTGCTCTGTACTGGATTTTTAACAGACGTCCAAGACTGCCCTTCTGGCGTCCGGCAAGAAAGAACAGGAAAACTGCTGCGCCTACCAGGAACAGGCAGACAGCACCTGCGATGTCCCCGAAAAATCCGTTTGTAACATGTAAGAATGAAAGGATTGCGGCGGGTACTGCGCTTAAGATGCACAGTACGATTCCAACGATGATCAGGATCGTATGGGTGGTGCGGTATTCTGAATACTGCATCTTAACATATTCCTGTGCACTGTAGTCCAGTCGGCAATTATCTTTCCACATGTAGGAATACTCCCGCTCCTGCAGTCCGGAGAAGATCAGCATGCCCAGGCCGCCTGCCAGCATCAGGAACAAAAGGATCAATCCGATCACGGCAAAGAATTTGGCAACTCCGCCGCCTGCTGCCGAAATCGGGATTCCCGATAAAATAATGAACGGCACGGATGAAATGATCAGGAAGAATATCCCGAATGCTCCCATGTACGAGAGACGTGTTCTGCTTTTAATATAGCCGTCCACTTCTTCAAATGAAACCACACGCTGGGTTTCCTCTTCCGGTTCCTGATCTACGAATGAACGGATCCCGAGCTCCTCCGCGATCTCTTCCAGATTTCCGAATTCGGAAATCACGATCCCGACGGCTTCATTTTCAGATTTGCCTTCTTCGATCAGTTCGCTATATTTATCTTCCATCATCTGCCCAAGCTCTGTCTTTGCCTTGATCACCTCAGGCGTTCTCGGGAGGTGGGCAAACATGGATTCCAGATATGTTTTAATCGCTTCCATCATCTTCCTCCTGTTTCTGTTGTAAGCGTCATTTTCTGTATCAATTTCCCTATTGAAAGTGCAATCATTGCGATGATCATACGCTTTCCTCCTTCCGGATGAAGCGCTCGATCACTTCCTTTGTCAGATTCCATTCATTGCATTTTTCCCGGTAGTATTCGAGCCCTCTGTCTGTGACGCTGTAATAGGTTCTTCTTTTACCGCTTTCCGCGTCTACTGAGTATGACTCAATGTAACCGTTTTTTTCCATCCGTGTGAACGCCGAGTATAATGTCGTCTGCTTAATGATGTACTTCTCATCGGACAGGTCCTTGATCTTTTTTGATATCTCGTATCCGTAAGAAGGCCCGTCCAGAAGCAGGTATAATATGATGGTGTCATTGTACCCGCGGATCACATCACTGCTGATACTAACCATGATGCCTCCTCTCTTTTCCTTGTACTAATTCTTTCATATACGCCTGTCGTTATATCGCTTGTCGTAACATCGTCTGTCGTTGTATCGTCTATCGTAGTACGTCTGTCGTAGTAAATATAACATGGACTTATATGACTGTCAAGGGGAACGAAAAAGATTTTTGCAAATTCCTGTTTGTCTATCACAAAACCGCCTGCAACATTTCTGCCACAGGCGGTTCGACACCACATGATTCTAATCCCATTTTACTATTATTCCAGCGACTTCCCTAACTCAATAAACGTCCGGATGCTCTCCGGCACATCACCGATCGGTTTGCCCATCTGCCAGTCTGCGATCACCTCACCATGCGGAAGGAAATCATCTACATTCTCCGCCGTAATGATCGAGCCCTTCGTCAGCGTTTCTTCCGGCACTTCTTTCCCCTGGATCAAATCGTACGCCTGCATCACGGAATAGTATCCCTGCAAAAGTGACCAGTCATAGATCGTGGAATACATCTTTCCTTCCTGAATCGACTGCAGTGCAATAATGTTTCCATCAAGTCCTGATACGACCACGCCATCTTCTCCGCCAACGGTCAGACCGCTTTCTTCCAATGCTGTGACTGCCCCCATAGCCATCAGGTCATTGCAGCAGATGACCCCATCGATCTGCGGATGGGCCTGAATAATATCTGCCATGGTATCCACCGCTGTATCCTGGTCATAGTTCGCACTCTGCTCTTCTACGATCGTCATATCCGGATGTTCTGCGATTGCGCGTTTGATCCCTGCTGTCCGCTGCTGGGAAGAACTTGCACCATCGATTCCGCGAAGAACGACCATGTTTCCTTTTCCACCCATATGTTCGCAAACGTCAAAAGCAAGTTCGTATGCAAGCTCCTCATAGTCCTCTCCGACGAAATTCGGCATATATTCTTTGACGTCATCGCCCCAGACATTCGTGATTTCCGTATCTGCCGTCACAAACGGAATGCCTGCATCGTGCGCAGCATTGACGGCACCGCTGACGCCGTTAGAATCATTGGCTGTCAGGATCACTGCATCAACGCCTGCCGAGATCATATTTTCAATCTTGGTCACCTGGCCTTCAATGTCTGTTTCCGTTGTCGTATTATCGACTCTTACAGTAATGCCAAGATCCTGCCCTGCGAGCATCGCGCCATATGCAATGTCCTGAAAATGTGCATTTGTAGCTGTTTTCAAAACGATTCCGACACTGATATCCGAATCTGCCGTGTTTTCTCCCTCCCGTCCTTCTATTTCTGTAAAGCACGCTTATGTGATTTCTTTCAAGAAAATGATAACAGAATCAGAAAAATCAGATGATTTTAAAAGTATCCCAATATAATGCGAAACCCGCATCATAGTATCCGTCCGGTAACCAGGCAAAATACCATTTGTCTCACGTCCTTTGATGCATTAATTGCCAACAATTGGTATCCCATCACGTCAGCTTCGTGGTATACTGTTTTCAATCATAACAACAGGAAATAATTATCACTCAGGAGACATTGCATATGCCACAATTAAGACTCTATCAGCCACCCATTTCGAAAGAATTATATGAGGAGCGTTTCGGTTTCCCGGACAATATCGTACGCGTAACGGCCGGTGCCGGCGGCGAGGCACTCCTGGTTTTTGGAAGTGAAAAGACAGCTCTCATCGACTGCGGCATGGCATGTTTTCAAAAAGATCTGATCTACAACATCCACACCGTTTTTCTGAACCGCTATCTGCAGGATGAACATGTCTATACTCTGGATTACATCTTCTGTACACATTCGCACTACGATCACATCGGTGCGCTTGCAGCCGTCAAAAAAGAATGGCCCAATGCGATCACATGTGCCAGTGCATATGCGAAAAAAGTATTCAGCCGCCCCGGCGCGATCAAAACGATGCAGGAAATGAGCAATGCAGCCGGACGTGACTATCAGAATGCGGAAGAAATTGAGATTGAGTTTGCGTACATGCAGGTCGATCAGGTGCTTTCTGAAGGAGACCGCATCAGTCTGGGTAAGGAATCCATCCTCGTTCTGGAAACACCCGGTCACACAAACTGCAGTTTAAGCTATGCACTCGAACCACAGCGGATCCTTTTCCTTTCCGAAAGTACCGGTACACTCAGCCCGCAGAATACAGCGCAGTCTGCGATCCTGAAACACTATTACGAAGGATATGACAGCATTCGGAAATGCAAAGCATATAACGCAGAGCGCCTGGTCATCCCGCATTGCGGACTGATTCCGGCAGACTTCAACGATACTTATTGGAAACTTGTAAAAGAAGACATGGAATCGATCGTACAGTTCCTGGCCGAACGGCAAGGCAAAATGACAGACGAGGAACTCATGGAAGACTATACTAGGATTTACTATGTTGGTCAGAGACAGAAAGAACAGCCACGGGAAGCCTTTCTGCTCAATGCTGTATACCAGCTAAAAGCTGCAGCTGAAGAGATTGAACAAAGAAAAGAAGGCAGATGACGCTCCGGCGCCATCTGCCTTCTTTTTTATCATTCTTATTACAGATCCAGTTTCAGGTCTTCATCTGTAAAGACGCCGCCGGCCTTGAATGCCTTCCCGAGGATCCCGCTGATCACTGCCGGCAGGATAAAGGAGATCAGGATCAGGCCGAGCCAATCCATACCCGTGATCGCTGCCTTTGTGCCAGCTGCGATGTCATTCATCCATCCGGTAAATACACCGATCTGTCCGACCAGGCCGCAGGTTCCCATACCGGAGGAAACCGCTGCGCCGTTCATTTCCAGATGGAACACGCAGGTTGCAAGCGGTCCTGTGATCGCTGATGTGATGATCGCCGGAAGCCAGATTGATGGCTTCTTCACGATATTGCCCATCTGCAGCATACTCGTTCCGATGCCCTGTGCGAGCAATCCGCCGACACCGTTTGCCTTAAAGCTGACGATCGCAAAGCCGATCATATTTGCACAACATCCGGCCAGAGCCGCACCGCCTGCCAGTCCTGTCAGACCGATCGCCGCGCAGATCGCTGCCGAGCTGATCGGAAGTGTCAATGCGATACCAACCGCAACCGCTACGATGATTCCCATCAGGAACGGGCGAAGCTCCGTCGCCCACATAATACCGTTTCCTGCTGCCTGCGCAGCCGCGCCGATATATGGTGCAATCCCCAGCGAAAGCAAGCCGCCGGCTATGATCGTAACACCGGGCGTCACGATAATATCTACTTTTGTCTGCTTGCTGACAAGCTTACCGATCTCACAGGCGATCACTGCAATAACGAAAACCGCCAACGGGCCACCTGCTCCGCCGCTCGTATCCGCTGCATATCCGACCGCTGCCAGTGAGAACAAAACCAATGTCGGCGCTTTCATCGCATAACCGATCGCGATTGCCATTGCCGGTCCTTTGACCGCCGAAGCAAAATTGCCGATCGTAACCAGCCATTCGATCCCCGCCTGCGTTCCGATCGTACTTAAAATCGTACCGATCAGAAGCGATGCAAACAAACCTTGCGCCATTGCGCCAAGCGCATCTACGAAATATGCTTTGGCTGATAATGTAACACCTTTTTTCGTGCAATACTCTTTTACTGCTGACATACCCATCTCCTTAAGTCTTCTGTCATCTAGTTCCCCATTAATATAATGAATCCACATGGCAGTGTCAATACAATTGTAAACTTTTAAGTTTACACCTGTCTTGTCACCCCTGTTTTTATATGGTATAGTCAGAGAGTAATGTGAACTATTAAGGAGATAAAAGGATGAATGCCGCAGAAAGAAGAAACAGGATCATTGAGAAATTAGAATCCAGCGATACCGCACTGTCCGGCAGCGCTCTTGCAAAGGAATTAGGTGTCAGCCGCCAGATCATTGTCCAGGACATCGCCCTTTTGCGTGCAAAAGGCACCAATATCATCTCAACAAATCTTGGTTATGTCCTTCTCAACCAGACAAAAGAAGCGAAGCGCGTTTTTAAGCTGCGTCACACGGACGAAGAAGTGTCTGACGAATTAAGCCTGATCGTAGACTGCGGCGGCATCGTGAAAGATGTATTTATCTATCATAAGGTATACGGAACGGTTCGTGCAGACATGAACATCCGCTCGCGGGAGGATGTGCGGAAGTTCTTAGAAAAGATTGCTTCCGGCAGCTCAAGCCTCTTAAAAAATGTCACGAGCGGATATCATTATCATACTGTTTTAGCACCCAGCGAGGAAACGCTGGATCTGATCCGGGAACGGCTGTCTGAGAAAGGCTTCCTTGCGCCGCTCCAGGAATATGAACCGGTTGATTTGAAACAATCTGACTGATCACTCGCCCATCCCGTACTGCAGCAGGATCTCCTCAAGACGCTCCTGTGTCATCGGATTCGGGATCACGAAGTCCTTGTTTTCCAGCAGCGCCTGTGCCAGATTTCTGTATTCCTGCGCCTGGTTGGACTCCGGGTCATATTCGATCACAGTCTTACGCTTGATCTCAGCGCGCTGCACGATGTTGTCGCGCGGCACAAAGTATAAAAGCTTCGTGCCGAGCTCTTTTGCAAATGCTTCCAAAAGTTCCTGTTCGTGATCAACGTTCCGGCTGTTGCAGATGATCCCTCCAAGCCTTACGCCGCCACGTTTTGCATAGCGCTGAATGCCTTTGGAAATATTGTTGGCCGCATAAAGCGCCATCATCTCGCCGCTGGCTACGATGTAGATTTCTTTTGCCTTACCTTCCCTGATCGGCATCGCAAATCCGCCGCACACAACATCTCCAAGGACATCATAGAAAACAAAATCCAGATCATCATCATAAGCCCCAAGATCTTCGAGCATATTGATCGAGGTGATGATACCGCGCCCCGCACAGCCGACACCGGGCTCCGGGCCGCCGGATTCCACGCAAAGGGTATTCCCATACCCTGTCTTCATGATGTCATCCAGATCAATGTCTTCCCCTTCATCCCGAATGGTATCGAGCACTGTCTTCTGCGCCAGCCCTCCTAATAAAAGTCTTGTAGAATCTGCCTTCGGGTCGCATCCGACGACCATGACTTGTTTGCCAAGCTCTGTCAAGCCGGCTGTCAGGTTCTGCGTCGTGGTCGATTTGCCGATCCCGCCTTTTCCGTATATTGCAATCTGTCTGAGTTCTCCCATTTTTATGTCTCCTGTCAACTATACTACTGCGCTCACAAGCCCCTTCTTTTCCGCATCGTTATAGAGATCTGCCATCAGGGTCAGCGCCCCGTCTGTCCCAAAGTACTGCTTATCACAAACCAGAACATCTCCGTACGGCGCACACACGGAAACGAAAGGCATATTTGCTTTCTTTGCCGTGATGTCATCCCAGATTGATCCGATCACTGCACTCTTTCGCACCATCTGATCCACATCTTTTAAATACTGTTCAAACAGTCCGCCGTCATCTGTGAAAATGATATCCTCTTCCGTCAGATACTTGCCCGCTGTTTCCAAAAACAGCTTTCGCACGTTTTTCCGATGCTTTTTCGGCACATCCTCCGGAATAAAGATCCTGCGCGGACTTAATCCCAGGTCACTGACAAAGTATTTTGTGACGGAAAGTGCTGCCGATGCAGATGCATTCGCAAAAAACTCCCTCGGAAGGCTTCGCTGGTTATGCATATCAAAAATCCATACCAGATTCCGGTTAAAATAGTAAAAATACCGGTCCGCGCGTTCTTTGATCACGGATTCTGTCAGAACCGGATCCAGATCAAATGTCTCCGCAAGCGTCCTGATCAGCTCTGCCTCTGCCGTCGGGCCGATCGGCATATACGGGAAATGAATATACGGCGTTCCGAATGTCCGCTCCAGTTTTTTTGCGATATCCAGATCCGTCCATGGCGCAAGCACGAGATTGTATTCCGCCGTCGGGATCTTTTTTAAAGCGGCAATCCCTCTTCCCGGCCCATAAATGATGTTTGGCTCCAGTCCGATCCGCCGCAAAAGAGTTTCCAGTTTTTCAAGTGTTCCGACCCACATCGGATCGTAATGCGGCACCACACCCCAGACATTGACCCGTTTCGGAACGACTTCTGTCTCGCCGTACTCAGTCACATATCCATCGATCAGGGCAGAGAGTACCTGGTGATGTCCCCAGATATTATTTCCCTTAAACCCGGGCAGTGCAACGTGCAGCACCGTCTTTTCCGGCGTGGTGTACTGCTCCGCGATCTCTCCGACATCCTCGCCGATGATCTCGGCAGAACAGCCTGTCACCAGCATAAAAATCTCTGCTTTGTAATACTGAAGCGAATGCTCCAATACACTCTTTAATTTATCAGAAGCACCGAACACCACTTCCGCTTCGCTTAAGTTACTGCTCGGTACTACGGACTCCATATAGGGCACAGGATTCTGCCCGCCGTTTGCAACAGACAAAACGGAGCTGATCGCATGGATGCAGCCCGGCCCGCTGTGCATGATCGGCAAAACCCCTTCGATGGAAAGTGCCGTATAGATTCCTGCCAGAGCACACCCGACACGCTGCTGCTCCGGGCAGGCGTATTCTTTTTTTTCTTCCATATCTGCAACCTCAAGATTTATCATAAAAACGGGTAGGCGGCAGCGCTTCAAATGCTTCTGTAAACGGAGACTGGTATCTTGCCTTCATCGCATCGAATACTGCCGTGTTCCGAAAACTTGCTGCCAGCGCGTCCGCAAACAGATACAGCCCTCTGTATCCGACGATGTTGATTCCAAGACCCGGATCCAGGCAGGGCACACCTACCTTGGCCGCCCAGCATCCTGCGCCATGTGCTCTTGTGATCACAATATCCGGCTTGTATTTTTTTACCGCCAGATACACCTCCATCTGCTGCGCATTGCTGACGCTCACAGAAACATCCATGTCAAGCTCTCTGACATCGGCCACCGGCGTGCGTGCATTTCTGTCAGGGGAAGCGTCCGTCAGCGGATCATAATGGTATGACACCGCATGCACAGCTTCCATACCAAGTTCCTTCAGCATCCGCACCATTTCAAACACATACCCTGAGCCAAGTGCCACCAGAGCAGTTTTCCCTGCTAGCAGCGGGCGAAGCGCATCGATCTTTGCAGCATACTTCTCCCGTTCTTCCGCAATGATCTCTTCCACAGTCTCTTCTTTTTTCAGATATGCACCTAGGTCCCGCATGAACCGTTCAAATCCGATCCCGCCGTTTGGCTGATGAATGTGAAAATACTTCACACCATAGTTCTGCTCCAGATAGCTTAAGATATACGAATCATCCACATCACACTGCCCGAACGAAACCCGCGCCTGCGAAGCGCGCTCATAATCTTCAATCGTACTGCCTGCTGTCAGAAACAGCATATCCAGGCCAAGTTTTTTAAAGATTGGGGCTACCGTCTCCTGTGCAATGGACGCAAATCCCGCATAGATGATCGTATCCTCTTTCTTTTCCGGCGCTTTAAACCGTGCTTTTCCGGTCGAATGGAAAAACGCGTCAAATCCGGTCGACCACAGCTTTGAGCGCATCCCTGCGGCTCCCAGCATCGTAACCGGAATTCCGAGCTCTTCTGTCATCTCCGCTGCAACCGCGCCGACGTCCTCTCCGATGATCGCAGAGGTACAGCTCGTCGCGATATAGATTTCTTTTGGATGATGCCTCTCAAATGCGCCGCGCACCGTACTTTTTAGTTTTTCCGCCGCGCCAAACACCGTATCGGACTCTGTAAATTTTGTCGTAAACATGCGGACGTTGTCACGATATTCTCCACCCGGTCCCGGCTGGTTTAAGCTATAGCCGCCCGAAAAGATCATCTCCACACCGCAGCATCCGATCGGTGCGTGGTCCACAACCAACGTATCCGGCAAACCTAAAACCGATGTGATCGCCGTCAGATGGGAACAGTACGTCCCAGTCGTAAAGCACCTGTTTTTATTTTTCAGGCATCCGTCACACCCCTGCTTTGTCAGATCCTTCAGTGAGCCGTTATAGGTCACGATCGATCTGGTCCTCGTTTCCCTGACAGGAGGTTCATCCAGCCTTAAATCCACTGCCATTACATCAAATCCTCCAAAATCCGTTTCTTAATCTCCAAAAATGCCGGATCAAACAGCCGGTCCTTTTTTTCTTCTGTGGAAAAATCCACGATGATCTCATCCCGGATCGCTGCCGGTTTATCCGAAAGGACATAGATCCTGTCAGACAAAAGGATCGCTTCATCAATATCATGTGTGATCATAAAAATCGTCAGTCCAAGTCTGGCGGTCACATCGATCAGCCACTGCTGCAGATTCCCTCTGGTAATGGAATCCACCGCACCGAACGGTTCATCCAAAAGCAATATGTCGCCACAGGATAAAAACGTTCGCAGGAAACTTGCCCGCTGACGCATGCCGCCCGACATCTCGCGCGGATAGTTCTGTTCAAATCCGTCCAGCTGGAATTCCTTAAAAAACGGCATCGCACGTTTGGTCGCCTCTTCTTTCGAAACACCGGCCAGAAGATCCGGCAGGATTACGTTTTCCAGACAGGTTTTCCACGGCAAAAGCAGATCCTTTTGCTGCATATAGCCGACTTTTCCCTGCACATCTACCGTTCCGCTGTCAGCCGGAAGGATACCTGTCAGGATGTTCATCATTGTACTTTTCCCACATCCGGAAGGCCCGAGCACGGTCACATGCTCACCCGCACAGACATCCAATGAAATTTTATTTAAAACATCTTTTTCACCAAAGCTTTTGCAGATGTCTTTTAATACCAGTTTTTCTTCTTTCATCATCCGTTCCAACGTATACACTTATTGCGAATCATGTTTAACACGCCGATTATGATCAGGCTTAATAAAACGACAAATACAACCGATGCAAAAACCTTATCCAATGCATATGCCTGTTTCGCGCGCAGCATATAGACACCGATTCCCCTGTCGCCGCCGAGCCACTCCGAAAGAATGGCCGCAACCAGCATCCAGGTCACAGAAATCCGGAGCCCCGAGAAAAAATAAGGCAGCGCAAACGGGAATTTCAAATGCCGGTAGATCTGGCGGCCGGATGCGTTCCACACATGAAACATATTCAGCGCGTCCCTGTCAACCTGTGCAAATCCATCCGTCAGATTCACCGTGATCGGGAAAAAACACATGATGACCACCAGGATGATCTTTGGTGACATGCCAAAACCAAACCAGATGATCAAAAGCGGTGCGATCGCCATGACGGGAACCGTCTGCGAGATCACCATCAACGGATAAACTGTCTTTTTTGCGGTTGGAAACCGGTCCATCCAGATCGCGATAAGGATTGAGATCACAATCGATATGCCGATTCCGATCGCGCCCTCGCCGATCGTCGCTGCCGCATGATACAGGATCTGCGGGAACTCTTTTATCAGAGCCGCGATGACCTGTATGGGCCCCGGCAGGATATAAGACGGAATATGGAAAATCCGCACCACCAGTTCCCAGACGATCACGGCGATGACGATCGTGATGACCGGGTAAAAAATGTTACTTTTATCTTTCTTCATTTTAAGATTCCGGTAAATACTCGTTTGTAAATGCTGTGTTGATATCTACTTCGTTTTCAATCAGTGCATTCTGATAAAGGAAGTCCGCATATCTCTGCCATACTGCCGCGTCCTGATATCCCCACTGCGGCGCATCCAGCGCATAACGTTCTGAGAGATACTTCTGCCCTTCCGTCACAATATATTCATCCAGTTCAGGCTCTGCTTCCAAAAGAATCTTTGCCGCTTCCTCCGGATTCTCGATTGCATATTCATAGCCCTTAGCCGTCGCGTTCACAAATGCTTTTACCATCTCCGGATCTTTCTCAGCCATATTGGTATTTGCGATCAGGCACGGCGTATAATAGTCAAATGCCTCTCCATACTCACGCACCGGCAGATAATTGTATTCCACGCCCTGGTTGTCCAGGCTGATCAGTTCCGCTGCTTCAAAGACCCAGATAAAATCGATGTCTTTTTTCAAAGAAGTCAATGTATCACTGTCTCCCAAGGTGACGAACTTGATCGAATCCGGATCCACACCATTGTTTTCCGCAATGGTTCTTACGATCTTTTCTTCCGTCGATCCGCCATAGCCGCCGTAAGTCTTACCGGCCCAGTCAGCAGGTGACTCGATCCCTTCTTCTTTCAGGGAAACAAAGCCGGATGTGTTGTGCTGAATGATCGCTGCCACACTTTCCACCGGCATCGGATCATCCAATGAGATTGCATTGATGACATCCTCTGTATTGCCGATCCCGAAGTCACCTTTTCCAGCTCCGACAAGCTGCGTTCCCGTTCCGTCAGACGGAAGCTCAACGGAAACATCCAGTCCGGCTTCCTCATAGTAACCAAGTTCTTTTGCAACATAGATTCCCGTATGGTTGGTATTCGGTGTCCAGTCAAGGATCATCGTCACCTGTTTTAAAGATGCATCTCCTGCACCTGTCTCATCCTGTCCTGACGCCTGTACGCCGCTATTCCCCGCACTGCCACAGGCCGTCATGAGGCCTGCTGCCAAAACCGATGCAAGTGCAAGTCCGATCATTTTTTTGAACATTTTCATTTCCTCCTGTTCGCTTATGTCTGTCTACCTGTGCTGTCTGTGATCAACCATGGGAAAAATGAGCCGGTTCCAAGGCCAGATTTCCATAGATCTGTTGTCCGTAATCTTCCTCTCCAAGTTTTCCCACCGCATCTGCTCTGCAATGCCTGCAATGGGAGAATATATCCAGATACTGCCCTGCTTCCAGACGCGCCCGGTCGATTTCGTCGCATCCCGGTGCAGGGATTTTGGCCATATCCGCCTGTGGAATCAGCGGAATGATGTTGTAGATCTTCGCACCATTCTCTGCTACGGTTTTTGCAATGGTTTCAATATGCTTATCATTGATCCCCGGGATCAGTACCGTGTTGATTTTTACCGTCACACCTGCCTCAGATAGTTTTTTGATCCCGGCAAGCTGATTTTCAATCAGAATCCCTGCCGCTTCTTCCCCATCCATCCACTCATTATGGAAAAAGATCCGTTTGTTGATCTGTGTCTGGATCGATGGTTCTACTGCATTCACGGTGACCGTGACAGAATCCATATGCACTCGGAGCAGTTCCTCTGCTTTTTCATTCAGCATCAGACCGTTTGTACTCAGACACTTGATCATATCCGGAAAATGTTCATCCACCAGACGGAAGGCCTCGATCGCATGCGGTGACGCTAACGCTTCTCCGGGACCGGCGATCCCGACCGTCGTCAGCTCCGGACATAGCAGGCGTGCTTTGCGGATGACTTTCACGGTGTCCTCCACCGACAGGATCCTTCTGCTTGTCCCCGGACGCTGCGCGGTATCGGTCAGAGACCTCTTACAATACCGACAGCTCAGATTGCAGATCGGGCTGACCGGAAGATGGATCCGCCCGTTGTTACCGGGCCGCTCTCCCAGGCATGGATGCAGTTGTCGAAGAGTTTCATAAGTTTGCATTTTTATTTTCCTTTATGCACGAAAAAACGTGCTGACCAGCAGCACGTTACTATCTTTTCGAGTTGAATGATTTCAAACACATTCGTACTCTACTTGCTTCCCTACGCTGGTGTTATCCAGATCAGGTAATAAGGGTACACGGGAATGATCCCGCATTCTCAGCTGCCGCTCCCCTAGCTTTTTATTCTTTTTGACCTCATGATAATAGCATAAATGATGATTCGTGTAAACTGTGACTAGTCTATTTTCTCCTCTTTATACTCCACATCAATAACGTTTTTATCATGTCCCTCGCGGAATTGTCTTGCCTTTTCAGAGACACCCCCCGTCAGCCGGAACATGACCAGGCCGTCATACACCAGCGCGATCCCGACTACTACCATCAGAACCTTCAATGCGCCAAACGGCCTTGCGATCAGCAAAATACCAACGAGCATCATAATGATCGATCCCAGCGTTCCGCCCATTGTAGAGCGGGAGCCGTGCCTTGCCGTCGCGATTCCCTTCAGCCCGTGGAACAGTAAAAACAGTCCGATGATCACAGGAAAGATCCCCGCTACAAATCTTGGCGCCGCAAGCAGCAATAAGCCGACAAAGATGCATGCCGCTGTCGGCAGCACGTAAGAATTCCGCTGCAGGCTGTCTGTGCTTTTCAACAGGCGTACCAGACAGATCACACCCTCCACCAGAAGGATCAGTGCCAGAATGCGTAATAGCAGCGTCAGTGATCTTCCCGGCCAGACGATGAACAAAACGCCTATCACGATGCAGGTGATCGCGGCAACCATACTTTCCTTTTTCATGTTTATCAATAATCTGCTGATCATATTCGATTCCTCAATTCATTCTTTTTTCGCTTTTACTATTATAATCTATTCTTTGTCATTTTTCCGTAAATTTATGGTAAAATTTCAGAAAAGGGGTCAGGCACCTTCGCGCTTTAAAGTGCTAAGGTGCCTGGCACCTCTGGAGGATGAGACAAATGAAAAACAATGATAAAACAAATGCGATGCGTCTATTGGATCGGGCGAAGATCCCATACGAAAGTTTTTCCTATGAGCAGGATCCCACGATGAGCGGCACCGAGATTGCAGGGATCCTTCACGAGGATGCTTCCACCGTTTATAAGACGTTGGTAACACGGGCAAAGTCCGGTCAGTACTATGTTTTTGTGATCCCTGTCGCTTCGGAGCTGGATTTAAAGAAAGCGGCCAAAGCCGCCGGCGAAAAATCAATCAGCATGTTAAAACAAAAGGAGCTGCTCCCCACGACAGGTTATGTCCATGGAGGCTGCTCCCCTCTTGGTATGAAAAAAGTATTTCCAACATTCATCCACAGTACCGCAAAAGAACTGGACACCTTTTATGTCAGCGCCGGGAAACTCGGAAAACAGATCTGCCTCTCTCCCGAAGATTTAAAAAAAGCACTTAATTTCACCTATGCGGATGTGACAACTGACTGATTCGTGCCAGGCACCTCATACTTAAACGGTTCTCTCTCCGGAGAGAACTTTTTTATAGTCATCATAGTTTTCCCGTAATAGTTCAGGGATTGGAAGATGATAAGGACACTTGCTCTCACACGCACGGCACTCAATGCAGTTTTCGATCTCTTTCATCTTCTCCTGCATCGGCTCACTCAGCCAGTATGCCGACGGCGCGCGGCGAAGCATCAGTGACATCCTTGCACAGTTGTTGATCGAAATATCCTGCGGGCATGCAGACAGGCAATACCCACAGCCCCTGCAAAATGACCCGGACAGTTCTTTTCGCTCCTGCTCGATAAACGTACGGATCTCATCCGTCATCTCCGGCTCATGATCCATGAACGCGAGCCATTCTTCGAGTTCCTCATCCTTCTGGATGCCCCAGATCGGAAGCGCATTTTCAAACGGAAGCAGATACGCCATCGCTGCATCTGCGTTGCGGATCAGACCGCCCGCAAGCGCTTTCATCACGATGAATCCCATATTATTTTCCGCACAGCGTCTCGCAAGCGCCTCATCCTCCGGCGAAGAGAGATAGCTCAGCGGGAACTGGAGTGTTTCATACAATCCGGACTCCGCAATTTCCTGTGCCACATGCAAAAGATGCGCCGTGACACCGATATGACGGATCATCCCCTTTTCTTTTGCTTCGAGCATGCACTCATAAAGCCCTGTTCCGTCACCCGGCCGATAGCACTGCGGCACCATGTGGAACTGATAAATATCGATATAATCCGTCTGCAGCATTTTCAAAGACTCTTCGAGCTGCTTCCAGAAATCCTCCGGCGTTCTTGCCATCGTTTTACTGGAAATATAGATCTTGTCCCGCATTCCTGAAAATGCAAGCCCCAGCTTTTTCTCACTGTCTGTATAAGCTCTTGCCGTATCAAAAAACCGCATGCCGCCGTCATAGGCTCTGCGCAGGATCCTTACCGCATCCTCTTCCGATACGCGTTGGATCGGCAGCGCACCAAATGCATTTTTCGGCACGGTGATCCCTGTACTCCCTAATGTAACTGTCCTCATACCGCATCCTCCACCTAATGATGTTTTTAATACCCGAGCTCTTCTCCAACCAAAATCACCTTGATCCGGTCAACGATCGCGCTTCTTCTCGTGATCACAGTCTGGCTGCAGATGGAATCGTCGCCCAGGCAATCGCCGCATTTCCCAGTCAGCGCGCACGGTGTTTTCCGGTTCAGACGAATGCAGTTCGGCGGTGACGCGATATCCCGCACACGCGCCTGTGCACTCTCAAGATCCGGTGCGACCTTATTCATGCCTGCAACAATGACAACACTCTTCGGCCCGTAGATCAGGGCCGCCACGCGGTTACCCGTCCCGTCGGTATTCACAAGCCTTCCGTCAATCGTGATCGCATTGGTACTCATAAAATACACATCAGAAGAAAACGCGCCCCGGTAAACCTGCTCTATTTCTTCCGGTGTCTGACATGCGCCACGATCCAGAAGCTTAATGTCTTCCCGTCCTCTCAACTGATCTAAAATCTGGTTTTCAGCCAGTGTCATCGACCCGCCAAACGAAACCGTATCGCCTTCCTTCACGAAGGAGAGCGCCTTTTCCACTGCCTCCTCTACCGTCTCACAATAGCAGCCATACATCCTTCTTTTGTTCAGGTTTTTAATGATCGTCTCTGCCTGTGTTTTATAAAATGCCTTTTTCGGATCCATAAAAACTCCCC
The DNA here is from genome assembly GCA_015057865.1 of Lachnospiraceae bacterium. Lineage (GTDB taxonomy): Bacteria > Bacillota > Clostridia > Lachnospirales > Lachnospiraceae > SY8519. The sequence continues at coordinate 676 of SVDH01000025.1, read as the reverse complement.
TCCTATGATTGTCAAAAACAGGACCTACTTAAGTAACAGCAGTCCAATGTTGAAAACTCCATCTCCGGGAAAAGTGTAGCATATTTTTGTTTCGAATAAAATAATTGCCTATTGAAAACCCTGTACCGGATTGACTATAATCGTAACGACAGTAAACATGAGGTATCAAAATGAGCGAAGACAAAGAATCCAGAAAACAGGAAATCTCTGAAAAGACACATTCCTTCATCAAAACAACCCGCATCCACATGGTAAACTATACCGGGCAGTTAAAGTCTGCCATCAAGTGGGTCCTTTTTGCGATCCTTTTGGGTGTGATCTTAGGCTTTGTCGGCGCTTTGTTTTTCAAGCTTACCGGCTTGGCGGGATCATTCCGGGAACTCCATCCGTGGATGATCTTCCTTCTTCCGGGTGCAGGCCTTTTGATTGCTGTATTATATTATCACATCGGCGATATCAAAGATCCCGGCACCAACCTCGTATTCGAGTCCGTGCGTGCCAAAGAAAAACTGCCGCCACAGATGGCACCTCTGATCTTTGTCTGTACAGTGATCACACATCTTTTCGGAGGTTCTGCCGGCAGAGAAGGTGCGGCACTGCAGATCGGCGGAAGCATCGCAACCACTATCAGCGATCTGCTTCACCTTGCCGAAAAAGACCGTGATATCATCATCAT
>SVDH01000042.1:1830-7018 GCA_015057865.1 Lachnospiraceae bacterium | reverse complement strand
TCCGGACAGATGCACCGTTGACTATTCTGCGCCTTTTCCCGAAAAATATCAATTTCTTTTTTTCCACAATGATATGGAAAATTGCGGTCAATGACAAGCAAAAGAACCGTTGAAGCTCCAACGGTTCTTACTGTTTTCAGTTATTCCCATTCGATAATGTGGTTTTAGCTTCTACAATATCTCGTGGTTCGTATTACTTTTGAACCCCGTTTCTTATCCGTATTATACGGATCGGACTCTTTTTCTGGCCATTTTGAGGTCAAATTGTGGTCACGTGATTCACCTAGTTGCGTGGACAGTACTTGAACCGACGGCCTCCGGCTTATATCAATGGTTCCATCGTTTTCAGACCATTTCATTCCCTTATACAGCCGTTATTGACTGCCTCATGTAAAATGATTGGTAAATAGTTTTCCTTTAATCACCTGTCTTTTTTACTGCATTTGCTGTAGATACATAATCCTGTGCCATTTTTTCTAAAAGCCGATAATCAATCTTACCTACTTTTGTGTGTGGATAAGATTGAACGATAGTAATTGTATCAGGTCGATATACTTCACCAATGTTTTGAGCACAGTACGACATTATTTCTGAAATTGCTTTTTCTGGTTGCATGCTTTTGTCCTTCAAAATGACAAAAGCATGTGGATCCTGTCCCAAATCAGTATTCACTGGAACAACAATAGCGTTTAAGTCGTCCGCTAATATGGATAAAACCATCTTCATCTATGAACCCCAAATCTCCAGTGTGAACCCACATATTACCATCATCGTGTTGTTTTATAATATGCTTTGTTTCAGATTCATTATTTACATATCCCCACATCATCGAAGGGGTACAGATACACAATTCCCCTTCTTCACCAATTTTCATTTCTTCTTTTGTTTCGATATCGAATGCAGTGACGATATTTTTTACAAATGGGATACTCAATATATATTATTGTGCTTTTATTGCGCTTCGGCCGATGCCGCGGGAGCCTCTTTTCCCGCTTTTTCCCCGGCTGCAGGCTTCAATGCCCCGATTCCCATAGACAGCGCATGCATCGGACAGGCGTTCACGCATTCCCGGCACCGGATGCATTCGTTGCTGTTTGGCGTAGTATGAGGATCGACGTTCATCTTGCATGTCCTCGCGCACTTGCCACAGTTCACGCAGGCGTCCTCATCCACACGCATCCGGATCAGGCTTATCTTCTGGAACAATCCATAGAACGCCCCCAGCGGACAGATGTATTTGCAGAACGGCCGGTAGATAAATATTGACGCCGCCACACATAGAATGAGTAAAAAGAACTTCCACCGGAACAGCCATCCAAGTGTGCTGCGCAGCATCTCATTCAGCAGTACAAGCGGAATGCCTCCTTCCAGTGTTCCCACCGGACAGATGTACTTGCAGAAGAACGGCGCTCCCACTCCGTACTGTGACCGGATGAAGAACGGAAGTATGAACACCATCACGATCAGGATCAGATACTTCAGGTACCGCAAGGGCCGGTCCACCTTCGTCGGGATCGTCAGTTTCGGTGTCGGGATCTTATACAGCAGTTCCTGGATCAGCCCGAACAAGCACAGCCATCCGCAGATGAACCGTCCCACCACCAGACCGATGAGTGCCAGATATCCTACCACATAAAACGCAAACTCCCTTTGCCGCCCGTCAAAAACCGCCTGCATGGAGCCGATGGGGCACGATCCCAACGCTCCGGGGCAGGAATAACAGTTCATCCCGGGCACGCAGACCTGTTTCAGATTGCCTCCGTAGATATACGGGGCGCCGGGCAGGAATCCTTTCATATAAGCGTTCGTCAGTATTCCCCATCCCGCCTGGATACACTTTCTCAGTGCGTTCGGATGCTTAGCCAAGACCGATACACTCCATACAGATATGGATGGCTTTTGCCAGGACCGTAGCCACCTCCCCGCGATAGATGCCGAACGCCATACATGCTATCGCCACCGGGATCAGGGCTATGGTCACTTTCAGTGGAATTTCCCGTTTCATTTTTCCACTCCTCCCCTTAAAAAATCGTTTCTTCTATAATCAACGAATATGATCAACGAAAGAATTACCAGATATTGACCCGGTCTTCCGGCGCCGTCCAGATCCTGTCCTTCCCATGGGTGGATCGCATCGTAATACGCTGCCAGCTTCGCGTCGTGGGATTCCGGTCTGTCACCCTGGAACATTTTCAGAATATCCTTATCCACTGCCGTTGCGACGTCCAGCATCGGCCCTGCGACCCCGGAGTCCTTTGGCAGTTTAATGGAAAGGATGTCGTCTTTATTGACATAGAGCGCGAAATCGTCCTTCACATCAACGGGCGTATCCTCCGTAACAACGCCATCTATATCGATGGCCTGCCAGGGTGTTCCGTTGGCGTAATCTTTCACATACTGAGATTCCTCCGCAGCCGGATTCTCTTCAGAACCTGTCTGCGCGTCTTCTGACGAGCAGGCAGTCATCCACAGCGGTATCAGCAATACTGTTAATATCAAAACAAGTGTCTTTTTCATTCGTTCGTTCTATCCTCCACCCTGTCAAAAAAATAATACTTTTTGTTGTATCATAGCGCCGATCCTATATCAAGAATCCCCATGGGAATCACAGTACATCCCATGGGGATCATAATCATGCAACTTCTTTATACTCTCACTTCATGTGTATCAATCGATGATCAGCCCATTGTTTTCCAATTGTTTCATGTAGACCGACAGGCGTTCATAGAGCGGTTCCGCTTCTTCTCCAAACGTCTCATGCAAAAGCAGACCGATTTCATACACAGAATGCTGTCCGTCGATCTGTCTCCAGATAAAGCTGCCGATCGGCTCCATATGCACGTGGGTGACCGGCGGCCTGTCAAAGAATTTCTCCGCGATAAAATGGCTGAGTCCCCGGTGCCTGATATGGAGCACCACGAGCGGAAGGTGCGTATCATCTTTGCCTTCCTCTGTGACCTCGTCCCAGTCCACCTCCGGGGAGCGCCGGAACACATGATCCAGATAATTATCGTTCTTTTTCATGCTGATTGTCACCTGGTTCCTTCTTTACTATTTCCTTCTTCTTGAACTCCGCGTTTTTTCATGCCTTTGCAGGCGGCAGCAATCACCGTCCCGCTCATGACCAGGAACAGGACTACGCCGCCGATCTGCCCCAGGTCCAGCACGCCCGAGAGATCGATGTGCTGATCGATATGACTTACGGCGAACACAGCCAGCAGGATCCCGACAAGCCCCTCGCCTGCAATCAGACCGGATGCATATAGGATGCCGTTTCCGATGTCATCTTCTTCAGCCTTGGTCATCTTGTCCGTGATCAGCCGGAGCACGCCCCCGACAAACACTGCCAGTGTCGTCTGCAGCGGCAGATAGAGACCGATCGCGAAGGCCAGTGATGAAATGCCAAGAAGTTCCACTGCAACGGAAACGGCCATTCCCATGAAGATCAAGGCCCAAGGGAGATTTCCGCTCATCACGCCTTCGATGATCATCTTCATCAGCATCGCCTGCGGCGCGGATAATTCTACAGAACCGAATCCCCACGCCTTGTTCAGAAGGATCAGGATCGCGCCGATGGCGAGAGCCGACGCCACGATGCCGATGAGTTCCGAATACTGCTGCTTTTTCGGCGTCGCACCCAGCAGGAAGCCTGTCTTCAGATCCTGGGAAGTATCGCCGGCAAGGACGACGGCGATGCAGATGACCGAACCAATGGCGATCGCACCCAGCATTCCATCCGGCCCGTTATCGCCGATCAGTTTCAGCGTAACAGTAGCAAAGAGCAGTGTGGCGATGGTCATGCCGGAGGCCGGGTTATTGCTGCTCCCCACAAGTCCGACCATACGAGACGAGACCGTGCAGAAGAGAAAGCCAAAGACCGCGATCAGAATCGCGCCCGGAAGCCCGACCGGGATCTGCGGCATGAGCCAAAGTACCAGGATCACGCAGATCAGTCCGGCAATGATGATCCGCATGTCCATGTCTCTGGACGTGCGCAGATCATCGCTTTTGTCACTTTTTCTAAGATCACGGACAGCATCCATGAATGTGGAGACGATGAGCGGAGCAGATTTGCCCAGGCTGATAAAACCTGCTGCAACCACTGCACCCGCGCCAATATAGCGGAGGTAGTTGGACCATATGCCGATCGCGCCGTCGGTTGCATAGACTTTTGAGACCGGATCCGTACTTGGAGCAATGACAGCGTCACCGCCAAAGAACGATATCATCGGGATCAGAACCAGCCATCCCAGAACACCGCCCGCTACCATCAGCGCTGAGATGCGGAATCCGCAGATGTATCCTACGGCGATCAGGGCCGGATAGGCTTCCGCCGCGATTTCCGTTTTCAAAATCTGGATCTTCAGAGAGACCGTCGATGGTATGATCCTGAGTCCGTCCACCAGAAACTTAAAGAAGGCTGCTGCGCCGATCCCAATGAAGACCAGCTTCGCAGAGGAGCCTCCCCTTTCTCCTGCCATCAGCACCTGTGCGCATGCAGTTCCCTCAGGATAGGGCAGCGTTTCATGCTCCTTGACGATCAATGCGCTCCTGAGCGGCACCATGAAGAAGATCCCCAGAAAACCGCCGCACAAGGCAATCACTGTGATGGTAAACAGAGATGGTTCTTCTGTGATCCCCTCCTTTGCCCAGATGAAGAGGACCGGCAGTGTGAAGATGCACCCGGACGCAACGGATTCTCCCGCGGATCCCATGGTCTGCACGATGTTGTTCTCCAGTATGGAATCCCGCTTCAGGATCATCCGTATGATCCCCATCGAGATGACCGCCGCCGGAATGGAAGCTGACACCGTCAGCCCTACGCGCAGTCCGAGATAGGCATTGGCTGCGCCGAAGACGACGGCCAGCAGCACGCCCATGATAACGGATGTCTTCGTGATCTCCGGCAGCACACGGTCCGCCGGGATGTAAGGTTTGAATTCTTTGCTCATAATGCTTACGACACTTCCTCCTGCTTTTGCTTTATATTTCCTTATCTCTACTTAGGTACGTTCCATACACTATATAGATACGCCGACAGCGGACTCTCCCACCCTATTTCAGATTTTTCCCCGGATCCTTCTAAAAGAAAAATCATTTACGCTTCAGGGATTTCCGTTGCCATGTAAACTGTTCCGCTGAGTATATCGTGCGGCATCGGTTTGCCTTTTCTCAACACAATATTGAT
>SVDH01000042.1:0-1730 GCA_015057865.1 Lachnospiraceae bacterium | reverse complement strand
ATTTCCGTTGCCATGTAAACTGTTCCGCTGAGTATATCGTGCGGCATCGGTTTGCCTTTTCTCAACACAATATTGATAAAGCAGATCATGAAATAGACGCGGGAGAGGACGACCAGCTGTACACCTCGCCATAGATGGAATAACCTTCAAAATCGGGATACAGAAGGCGGACCACACCGACGAAAAAGATATATACTGCAGCGATAAACGGGAATACTATGAGGCCTGTATAAATGCTGTTGATATAAACCATTCAATGATCCTTAATGCTCTTTTTTACGAAGTATTGCGGCAAGTATCAAACCCTGCAGATGTTTAATGTCCGGCAACCCACTCCATCGTAAAACTGTCCTCGCCGACATTCAGTTTCATCTCTGCGCCCATCAGAAGCGGATAATTCACATCTCCATGACCAGCGGGGAAACCGAACGCGACCGGTTTATCCCAATCGCTGAGAAACTCTCTGCTGATCATGTCGGCCACCGATTTGAATTCTCCGCCCCTCGAGTTGCCGTTGTATGTCTCACAGTACTCGGGGAAGTCCACCCATTCTCCGAATATGATGCCTTCCGCCTTATCGAGAACTCCCCTGTGTTTCAATATAGTCAGGAAACGATGGATATGCTCATAATCCTCTTCGGTTTCTTCCAAAAACAGAATATACGGTTTGTCTGTTTTGGTGCAATCGTACACTGTATTCAGCACTCCTGTCAGGGTCGCCAGATTCCCTCCGATCAGCATTCCCTCTGCGGAGCCTTGGACATCATATTTGCTTCCCTGGCAGCGGTATGCCGGGATCTCGCCCCTCAGGCTCTTTTCCACAGCATTCGCGCTGTCTTCGGAGACCTGATCAAAGGAACCGCTCATCGGCGCATGAATGGACACGAGATCTGCCATCGTCCATGCGGAAAGATATGTGGTGATATCGCTGTAACCGATGATCGGTTTATTGGCCCTTTTGATCTCCGCAAGCGGAAACACATCCATGACCTCACTGGCCGCATACCCGCCGCGGACGCAGAACACAGCCTTTAACTCCGGATCGCCAAGCGCCCACTTCAGATCCTCGATGCAGTTCTCCATCGTTCTTTCTTCAACAGAAACATATTTCCCTTTGACGGGAACGTAGCCCCAATCCTTCAGACCGTTCATCGTATCATCAATCTTTTTCTCATCCGGTATCGCAGACGGCGTGATGACAGCGATCTTGTCTCCTTTTTTCAGGAAATACGGGTCTCCCTTGCCAAAATCAGTGTAGCCGGTGATCGTAATTGGCGTATCGACACTTTCAGAAACCAGGGTCGGCGCATCCGCCTCAGTCTGATTCCGGGAACATGATGCAAAAGCAACAACGCTCAGCAGTATTATGAGACTGATGAAAAGCAGTTGATGTTTTCTCATCCTCTCCCCCTCCTTTAAGATAATCGAATATTTCTTTTTTTGCACTTGTACAAGAATAATTATAGCCTAAAACAAAGAATTTGTGTCATATGAGCGGTCGTTTTTCGGTAAAAGGTAATTGAATTCAATGCCGCAAAAGCAGAACAACCCACTTACCGATACGTTGTGAAAGATCTCTGATTAATTATTATTCTTAATGATTTCTTTCGGCCTTTTCGTAGTACAATATTGATGCAACCGTTAGCAGCGAAATCATTTACTAAAAAGGAAACGGTGAACACTATGAAGAAACTGTGCGCGCTAGTATTATCTTTTATCCTGTCTTTTAC
>SVDH01000005.1 GCA_015057865.1 Lachnospiraceae bacterium | reverse complement strand
TTTATTGTTCGTGTCCGTTACCCTGCGTCATATCCGTCGTATTGCCTGCGAGCAGTCATACGCCGTCTGCGACGCAGAAGCTTATGCGCACAAACACGAATTTGCATGGTTGAATGAATACAAAAAGAAGCCTGGCCAAAGCCAGACTTCCATTCAAACGATTTATTTCCCAAGATCTTTATTCTTCTCCGCCGATCTTACGATTGCCTGGATCACCGCATTGCGGAAGCCACATTCCTCAAGCGCTGTGACGCCGACGATCGTCGATCCCCCCGGTGAGCATACGGCGTCTTTTAACTCGCCCGGATGCTTCCCGGTCTCTGTCACCATCGCTGCCGAACCGAGCACGGTTTTGGCCGCCAGGCGCTGTGCCATATCCCGCGGGATACCTGTCTGCACCGCACCATCTGCCATCGCTTCGATCAGCATATAGATGTAAGCCGGTGCACAGCTGGTCACACTCGTCAGAGAATCGATCATTCCCTCATTCACTCTCTCAAAATCGCCTGCTGCCGCAAGCATCTTTTCAAGTCTCGTAAACAGCTCTTCCGGGATGTCAGAAGGACCGGTCAAAAGGATCATTCCCTTTCCGACCATCGCCGGTGTGTTCGGCATGATCCGAAGCACCGTTGTATCATCACCGATGCACTCCTGGATCGCCGCTACCTTCACGCCTGCCGCAATGGTTACCACAATATGTGTCTTTCCGTTCTTTGCCTCTTCCTCTAAGACCGGTGCGATCTTACCTGCCACCAGGCGGATCACATTCGGCTTTACTGCCAGCACGATATACTCTGCACTTCGCGCAAGCTCTTCATTGGAAGCCGCAACATGACATCCCAGCTCCTGTGCCAGCTCATTCGCCTTTTCCGGAAGATAATCATTGATCACTACATTCTCAGCGCCAATAGACTTACAGGCAGCTACGATCAAAGCCCCACCCATGTTTCCTGCTCCGATAAAACCAATCTTATACATAAAACCTCTCTCCTTGCCTTAAGATACTTAAAATCAATTCATCTTTTGCTATCTTATCAAAAAGAATCCCAGAAAACAACTATGCAGCCCCTCTCAGGACTGCATAACTGCTTCATCAATGTAGTATGTTTTAAATCATAGGAAACTGTAATTGGCTAGTTAGTTTCTCTTTACAAGAGTTATTCTAGCATAACTCTCAGCAGAAGTCCAGTCTTTTTTCGAGAATATATAACAATTTGCGTTCTGCGCATTTTCCTATATAATAGTAATATACTAGGTTTTGTCGATAAAAGTTTTTTCTCGTATCAGAAAGGAGACTTCCATGCTGCATTATGATCATCCCGATATCCGGCCACTGCTTTTTTCAGGCGGCTTTGGTCTGGAAAAAGAAAGTCTGCGCGTTGATGAAAACGGTCTTCTTTCGCAAACCGATCATCCGTTTCCTGACGATGAACATATCGTGCGGGACTTCTCAGAAAACCAGACAGAGATCAACACTTCTGTCTGCCACAGTGCACAGGAAGCGATCAACGAACTTTCCTGCCATTACTTAAGGATCCAGAAAAAGCTTTTCGAAATGTCTCCGCGTGAGTATCTATGGCCATTTTCCAATCCGCCTTATATCCGCAGTGAAAAAGATATTCCTGTCGCGCGTTTTTCGGGCGATCAGGCTTCCAAAACCGTCTACCGCGATTATCTGGCAAACCGGTATGGAAGATACATTATGACATTCTCGGGCATCCATGTGAACTTTTCATTTGACGATGAACTCCTGAAGCGTGACTACGCTCTTTGCGAAAAGGATCTTTATCAGGATTTTTCAGATTATAAAAACCGGTTCTATTTAACACTAGCTGAGCGTGCCGCTTCATACGGCTGGATCCTGACCGCAGCCACGGCCGCCAGCCCTATTATGGACAGCTCCTATGTGGAAAAAGGCATCCTCGGAGAAGACACCTTCTTTAACGGTATGGCATCCCTGCGAAGCTCTGAGTTTGGATACTGGAACTTCTTTGCGCCAATCCTGGATTATACCAGCATTGAGGCTTATGTCGGGAGCATTCAGCGCTATGTAAATGAGGGGTTTCTGGCCTCTCCATCAGAGCTTTATTATCCGATCCGTCTGAAAAGCAAGGGCGTATACAGCATGGATGGCCTTCTGGAAAACGGTGTCAGCCATATCGAGCTGCGTATGTTTGACCTGAATCCTTTGATTCCTGTCGGACTCGATGTCAGAGATGTCGAATTCGCGCAATATCTTCTGATCTGGCTGATCTCCACACCACATCGCCATCTGTCACCAAGCGCACAGGTGCAGGCTGCCCATAACTTTAAGATTGCGGCGCATTATGACTTAAAGACCGTTCGTATTCTTCTGCAAAATGGTGATATGTATGGAGACGCCTATCCCGTTGCCGATGCCGCGCTTGCCGTGATCGCGACCATGAAAGATTTCTTCCGCAATGCAGATTCCCATGTTCAGGATATTCTGGATTTTCAGGCAGACAAATTTACAAACCCGCATAACCGGTATGCCTGGAAAGTGCGCAGGCTTTACCAGGATGGGTTCGTAAAAAAAGGACTCCTCCTTGCCCGGCAAAGGCAAGAAGAAGCCCTGAATTGCAGTGCAGAACATGCCTGCAGGTCTGTATGATTTACAGGCCTTTGAGTTTCTTGATCTCTTCTGTCAGCTTCGGAACAACCTCAAACAGGTCACCAACGATACCATAGTCAGCAAGCTGGAAGATGTTTGCTTCCGGATCTTTGTTGATCGCGATGATGCAATCGGATCCGCCGATACCAGCTGCATGCTGGATCGCACCGGAGATACCACAAGCGATGTACAGTTTCGGTCCAACGGTCTTACCTGTCTGACCTACCTGATGGCTGTGTGTGATCCATCCGGAATCAACTGCTGCACGGGATGCACCAAGGGTAGCACCCAGAACTTCACAAAGCTCTTTCAGCGGAGCAAAACCTTCCGGTCCGCCAACGCCACGACCACCGGCAACGATGATATCAGCGCCTTCCAGGTCAACCAGCTCTCCGCCTTCTTCCATCAGAACCTCGAGGATCTGTGTACGGATCTGATCTGCTGCTACGTGGAAATCGATATTGATAATCTCAGCTTTACCTTCGGTCTCTTCCGGTTTCTTGAATACGCCAGGACGTACTGTACCAAGCTGCGGACGATGATCCGGGCAAAGGATTGTTGCCATCAGGTTACCGCCAAATGCCGGACGGGTCCATGCAACATTGCCGGATTCCTCATCAATGCTAAGTCTTGTACAGTCTGCTGTCAGACCTGTATTCAAACGGCAGGAAACACGCGGGCCAAGGTCACGTCCGTTCGGTGTAGCACCAAACAGCATCGTGGTCGGTCCATATGTATCCAGTGCATGGCATACTGCCAATGCATATGCATCTGTTGTATAGTCTTTGTATTCTTCGCCATCGATCACGTAGATCACGTCAGCGCCATGTGCGTTTGCGTCATCAATAGCCGCCTGTACGCCGCATCCAACGATCAGAGCACAAAGTTTTCCGCCCTGTCCGTCTGCCAGTTCACGACCCGGTCCAAGCAGCTCGATACCAACGTTTTTCGCAGTACCATCTTCATTTGTTTCTACAAATACCCATAAATCTTTGCTTTTTACTTCCACGGTTCGTCCCTCCTTTAAATGATATTCGCTTCATCCAGCAGGGAAACGAGTTTCACTGCGCTTTCTGCGTCGGTTTCTTCTTTGATCACAACGCCGCCTTGTTTAACCGGCGGTACGAATGTCTTCTTAACACGTGTCGGAGATCCTTTCAGTCCGATGCATCCGCGATCGATATCCGGGAATGCATCAACGGTTAATGTAGTGATCTCTTTTTTCCGTGCAGCCAGTTTGCTCTTAACTGACGGATAACGCATGTCAAATGCCGGTTTTGTAAAGGTGATCAAGCACGGATATTTTACGCCAACTACCTGCTGACCGCCGTCGATCTCTTTGTAAACTTTCAGGCGATCTGCTTCCGCTTCACAGGTCAGACCATAGGTTACCTGCGGCAGATCCAGATGCTCTGCGATCTCGCAGCCTACCTGTGCGGTATCACCGTCGATAGCCTGTTTTCCACAGAAGATCATATCGAATTTGCCTTCGATCTCTTCGATCTTCTTGATCGCACAAGCAATAATGTAGCTGGTAGCCAATGTATCAGAACCGCCGAATGCGCGGTCGGATACCAGATATCCGCTGTCGCCGCCTACTGCAAGGCACTCACGGACAACTGCTTCTGCCTGTGTCGGGCCCATGCTGACGATAACGATCTTTGTATCCGGATCATTGTCTTTGATTCTTGCTGCTGCTTCCATTGCATAGCTGTCAAACGGATTCAGGATACTTGGAACGCCGTCACGGACCAGCGTATTTGTCACCGGATCGATCTTAATGATCGTCGTATCCGGAACCTGCTTAACGCATACTAAAATGTTCATAGACTTCTCCTCCTGCACAAATGCTACTTACTAAAGGGCATAGTTACTTTCATAACAGTAACTACTAACGATAAAAAAAGTATAAGAGATTGACAAACTAATGTCAATCTCTTATTGCGCATTTTGTGTGAACTTTTAGTTTTATCCTGTCAAAAAGGATTAATACTCGACTTTACCCATATGTTCATCATTGATGACATAATAAGCTGCGCTGTCTTCCGGCTTCAGGTACATTGCGATCTCTTTTACCGCAACATCCGGCTGCAGTGCTGCAAACTGCGCGAGTGCACGCTCTTTAAGATCCTCAACATTCACATCTTTTCCCATGAACTGAAGGATCATTCTTGAAGCAGGTTTTTTAACAGCAGCTTTTTTCGCTGCCGGTTTCTTTGCTGCTGTCTTCTTTGCTGCCGGTTTCTTTGCTGCTGCCTTTTTGGTCTCTGTCTTCTTGGTCTCAGCTTTCACTGCTGTTTTTTTCGCTGCAGTTTTTGCGGCCGGTTTCTTCTCTTCCGCCTTTGCTGCCGGCTTCTTCTCTTCTGCCTTAACAACAGGCTTCTTCTCTTCTGCCTTTGCTGCCGGTTCCACTACCTTTGCTGCTACTTTCTCTTCTGCTTTTGCTGCTGCAACTTTTTTCTCTTCTTTGACTTCCGCTTTTACTGCTTCTGTCTTTGCCTTGCTTGTTGCCATTGTAAAAAAACCTCCTACAACATAATACTATATTACAGCCCCTATTATCCGCCTTTTTGCGGGAAAAATCAACCTCTGAAACGATCTAGTACCTGAAAGAATACAGGAAATGTCTTCGCACAGCATCCCGGATCAAGAATTCGGATGCCTTCTTTGCGAAGTCCAATCAGTGAAAATGACATCGCCACCCGGTGATCGGAAAACGTTTCGATCTCACAGGGCCTGGGTTCCCCCGGAAAAATCTTCACCCCGTCATCCCATTCTTCACATTGGATCCCTGCACGTGCTAAATTGCTGGCGATCGCATGGATCCTGTCACATTCCTGGCCTCTGATATGGGCAATGCCTGTAATCTCTACCGGCGTATCTGCAAACGGTGCGATCGCCGCAAGCGTCAATGCCTGATCAGAAAAGTCATTCATATTGACACAGACACCTCTCAACCGCTTCGGCCCCTTTAAGCATATCCCTTCCGGCGTGTCCTCCATGGTGCATCCCATTTCACATAAAACGTCAAGGAACTTCAGGTCTCCCTGCGACAGCTCCGGGTGCACATTCGCAACCGTCACTTCTCCGCCGCACACAGCCGCTGCGGCGTAAAAATAACAGGCGCCGGAAACATCCGGTTCGATCTTATAATCTCTGCTCTGATAAGATGCTCCTGCCGGGATCATATATTCATGATCCTGCTTTGAAACCGTTACGCCGAATTCCTGCATCATTCTGCGTGTGATCCGGACATAAGCCCCATCTGTCTTCTGACTGGTGATCCGGATCTTAAGTGCGTCCTGAAGCATTGGCGCTGTCATCAAAAGTGCACTTAAGAATTGTGTGCTTTCGCTGATATCAAGCCCGATCATACACCCCTTTGAAAAACCGTTGTTTCCGCAGATCCTGACCGGAAGACAATCTGCCTCTTCCAGACACGTGACCTTTGCGCCCATCTGACGCAAGGCATCAAGAAGCGGTTTCATCGGCCTTTTTTTCATTTGAGAAGAAGCATCTATAAGATACTCTCCATCTGAAAAGCCCAGCATCGCCGTCAGAAATCTTGCTGCCGTACCTGCACTTCCCACATAGATCCTGCCGCTTTTTTGGGGGATCTTTCCTCCCAATCCTCTGATCCGGATCGTCCGTTCCTCATTTTCCGTCCGGATCTCAAATCCGAGATCTTTTAAACATGTCAAAAAGTGCTGCGCATCATCACTGACAAGCGCACCGTCTAACTGACTCCATCCGTCCGCAAGTGCCGCAAGCAAAAGCGCCCGGTTCGTAACGCTTTTCGAACCGGGCACCTGTACACTGGCTTTGACGGGCTTTTGGATCGGTTTCCCTTCATAAAAGTCCTGTTTCATATGTAACCATCCGTTTTCCCAACTGCATCGGAACTGTTATTCGTCACCGTCTTCCGTCGTATCCGTTGTAACTGTTGTTTCTGTCGTCACAGTCGTCTCTGTCCCGTCTGCATTCTGTGTTGTCTCTGTTGTTACTGTCGTCTCTTCGGTATTTTCCGTATCTCCGGTATCTGTCTGATCCGTCGTTTCTTCCGTTACTTCCTCTTCTGTCGTCTCTTCTTCCTGCTGATCTTCTGCCGGATCATGTGTATAACCGTAATCCTGATATACAGAATAATGACGGCTGATCTTCTCGATATCAAATGATGCGGTTTCTTTGCCGTCGATCATATAAAGCATTGCTTCACGCCAGATCCTTGCAGGATAAGTTCCACCGTACAGGTTGGAGAGTTCTTTCGGCTGATCATAGCCAACCCATACCGCAATTGTATAATACGGTGTGAATCCGCAGAACCATCCATCCTTACTTTCATTGGTCGTACCGGTCTTTCCTGCTGCATCCGTATCCGAATGTGAATACCAGTTCATGCTGCTTGCCGTACCTGTCGTAACAACGCCCATCATGACATCTGTCATATTGTCAGCAGCTTCCTGTTCATAAACACGTGTCGTATCCGGTGAGGAATAGATGTTGTTTCCATCATGATCCACGATCTGACTGATACAGTCGGTCTCCGTGAACTGTCCATGGTTCTCGATCGTACTGTATGCATTTGCCATCTCTACAGTCGTTGCACCATAAGTCAGCGCGCCAAGTGCCGCACTCTTTACATGATCAGATGGAAGGATCTTCGTAAAATGCATAGCATGGACATGCGATATACCGGTATCAATGCCAATCTCATTGAACAGCCAGTACGCACATCCGTTCACACTGTTGATCACAGCACGGCGAAGTGTCATTTCATCTCCGTACATATTGCTGATCTCAGAAGAAGATGCCTTCTTTGCTTTTGTGACATTGATATTCCGTAATTCTGAATACTGCGTATATCCTTCCTCAAAAGCCGGTGTATAAACGACCAAAGGCTTAAAGGTACTACCGGGCTGGCGATAACTCTGGAAAGCACGGTTCAGGGAGTAGGTCGAATCGAGCTCTTCCTGCTTCCGTCCGCCAATGATCGCAACGACCTTTCCGGTCTCGTTATCAATAACGGTCATCGCACCCTGCAGCTCATAAACGCCATCATCCTTGGTGTTGTCATTAAATGACAAACCTTCATTCAGGACTTCCTGCAGGCTCTCCTGCGCATCTTCATCTATCGTCGTATAGACTTTATATCCGCCGGTATAAAGCTTATAACGGGCATCTTCATATGCCTCATTATATGCCTCCATATACGTATCGTAGGAATCCGAATCTTCAAATTCGTATTCAAAACCGAATCCATCCACCTTCATCAGATAACGGACTGCGCAGTTTACGGCATAGGTGGTTTCATAATCATAATACTCTGTTTTTTCTGCTTTCGGCGTAACCGTAATATCCTCAGCGACCGCTTCCTCATATGCGCCCTGCGCGATATATCCGCACTCAAGCATATCCTTTAAGATCTTGTTCCGACGCGGGATCGCATTGGCACTGTCTTTATACGGATTGTAATATTCCGGATAGTTCGGGATCGCACAGATATACGCGATCTGCGACACATCCAGTTCGTCTACAGTTGTGTCAAAATACGTCAATGAAGCGTCCTGAACACCGTAAATACCGTTCGCAAAACAGCAGGTATTGCAATAAAACTCCATGATCTGCTCTTTGCTGTATTTTTCGGCAAGCTCTTTCGCTATGAAAATCTCACGGATCTTTCGGATAATGGACTTGTCACGTGTCAGATACTGTGTTCTTGCCAACTGCTGGGTAATGGTACTCGCACCCTCTGCAACTTTTCCGCGCGAACGGACATAGTCTACCACTGCACGAGCGATACCCTTTACATCGTAGCCTTCATTTTCCCAATAAGTACGGTCCTCGATCGAAACAAAGGCATTGATGACATCCTCCGGAATCTGATCGTACTTCAGATACGTCGCATCTGTATCGCTTGCCAATTCTGCGATCTGATTGCCGTCGCTGTCATATACATAAGAGCTTTCCGCTAATCGGAAATCCTCAGGTCTGCTGTCTGCTACGATCTGTTTTGCATCATCTGCCATCTCAAACAGGTTCATGCCGGATTCTTTTTTCAGGTACATATTACCTGCTACAAATGCGGCCAGGATCAATCCGATAATGACTGCTATCACAATCAGAAAATTCCTGAAAAAATCAATCCTGCGTGCGATCGCAAGCTGACGTTTGTATTCTTTTTTACTTAAGGGCTTCTTTCTCTGCGCGATCTTAACGCGTTTCACGCGGGAAATCGGCATTCGTTTTCTTTTCATGGAGTTGTCTTTCTACCTCACAGTCTAAAAACCCACTTTTGCATTATCCAAAAGATTTTAACACATGTTGTACGTTTTGGCAAATTCACATGCTGAATTTAGAGAATTGCCCCCAAAAAAAGACATCCTGAAAGCCGTATATGACGCTCTCAGGATGTTTCATATCAACGATTCTGTTTAGTTTTCCGGTATGCCGATGATGCTTCTGACACGAACAGTGACTTCCTCTTTCGACTGGTTTAACGCAATGGCAAGCTCATCATACAGCTCATGTTCCGCAACCCTTAGATAACGCTCATCGAGCGCTGTGTTCTTTTTCCCTGCCGCGATCCGCTCTTCCTTACGTGCAGCCAAGGTCTTGATCAGACTGACCAAAAGCCTGCAATCGCAGGCGCGCATCACATCTTTATAGTCCTGTTCTCTTTTTTTGTCTTCCGCTACCGTAAGGCATGCGATATCCGGGATCTCCTCGATCAGCTGTTTCCCTTCTTCTTCAGTGATCACCTTTCTGATCACGGCCTTTTCGCTGTCAGCGGGAAGATACACGCGTGCACCGGCATCCCAGACCGGATGCAGCACATAATACGGGCGCTCCATTTCAGCCCCCGGCATCTTCATCTGGGTGATATCTGCCACAGCACAAACACCTTTGCTGCCATATACAACATGATCTCCGATCTCAAACATGCAAAAAGACTCCTTTCGCCTTTTATCATAACATATTTTAACGAAAAATGTCAGTGCGAATCCGCTTTGTATAAAAGAAAAATCCCGTCTGTATGTGAATACAGACGGGATTTCATTACTTTTCAGATATTTGCTCTATCTCTTATTGGATGGGCGCCAGATCTTCTGCTCTTCAGCAGCCTTGATCAACTCATCCCTGAAATCCGGATGTGCGATTGAAATGATCCGCTCCGCTTTCTCCCAGGTCGGGATTCCCTGGATGTTGACAACGCCGTATTCGGTTGCCATAAACATCGCCTGTGTACGCGGTGTCGTGATCACATCACCATTGGTAAACTTCGGAAGAATATTGGAATGTACTGTTCCCTTCTTGTCCGTGTGCGTAGACGGCATTGCAAGGAAAGCCTGTCCATGTGCTGCCTCACCTGCTCCTGTTACAAAGTCAAGCTGTCCGCCTGTTCCGCTGATATGACGGGTTCCTGCTGTCTCCGAGCAAACCTGTCCGTAAAGATCCATCGCGATGCAGCCGTTGATCGATACAAAATGATCAAGTGCCTTGATCGTCGCCGGATTATTCACATAAGCCATCGGTGCAGACATGATATCAACATTCATATGCAGATAGTCATAAAGCTCCTTTGAACCGTTACAGATCGAGAATACACCCTTACCGGTATTGATCGGTTTTTTCTTATTCGTGATCTTCCCTGCCTCATAAAGCTTCAGATATCCGTCACTCATCAGCTCGGTATGCATGCCCAGATCCTTCAGGTCGGACTCTGCGATCAGTCCGCCAAGCGCATTCGGCATACCGCCAATACCGATCTGCAGTGTGATCCCATCATACAGATACGGGAAGATATTATTTGCGATCGCACGGTCGATCTCGCCTGCAGGCGCACCCGGTGCCGTACCAAGCGGAACATTGTTCTCAACTACATAGTCTACATCGGTGATATGAATATGATCTGCTTCCATACCGAAAACAACCGGCATGTTCTCATTCACTTCCAGGATGATATGATCTGCCGCGTCGAGCATCTCCTGCATACAGCAGTTTGTCAGACCATAGCTGAAGTATCCATGCGGTCCCATCGGGGAAACCGTGATCATCGCCACATTAACCGGCGCGTATCCCTTTGTATAATAAGAACCGTTGAAACGGAACAGCATCGGCATATAGTATGCAAGACCTTTGTCTACATAGTGACGGTCTAAACCGGAGCAATGCCATGCATTATAGGTGAATGCTTTGTGCTCCGGATCCTGTTCTACAACCTGTACCGGCTTCATGGCGATCGCGTTACGGATCTTAACATCTTTTAATTCGTCTTTGCGTGCTGCCAGAGCCGCATCCAGTGCTTCCGGAAAAGAACAGGTCTGGCAGTAGTCTACCCAGTCTCCGTCCTTAACGATCTTTACTGCTTCCTCAGCCGTTACCAGTCTCTTCTGATATTCTTCATAAACATTCATCCTGCGACCTCCTTACTGCTTAACCCAAAACAGGTGCCCTTCGTAAACGCAAACCCGTCTGATCTCATTCCTGATATATCAAGCATACCAGAAGAAAAAACTGTCATCAAGCAAAAAATCGTATATCTTATACGATTTTTGCATTATTTTAAAACACTGCCGGATTGTCAGGCTGCTTCGCTTTGCCTTTTGAATACAGAATGATCGTATCTCCTTCGATCAGAACCATATCACCCTTCGGGATGATCATATTCTCATTTCTCTTAACCATAACGATAAATGTCTGACGTGAAATATCCAGATCGCGGATCGCTACGCCGTTCCACGGATGATCTTTTTTCAGAAGTACTTCCTTCATGTTAACTGTCTGACTGTCGTTCTTCAGAGACTCTGCCGCAATGATCAGAGTATCTCCTGCACGGACGACGACATCACCACGCGGGATCAGCGTCTCCTGGCCTCTCTGGAGCGCGGCAATGATGATCCCGCTCGGAAGCCCGAGATCCTTGATCATCCGGTCGTTCCAGCCATCTCCCTTTTCCATCCGGATCTTGATAAAATGAATATCTTCTTCGATTGCGTAATCACCCATCTTTTTCAGTCTGGTATATTGCTCCACGAAACCGGCAGAAATGATACCAGTCGGAATTGCTACCATCATAACACCTACAAAAGCGATCACAATACCTGCGATCTGCCCCGCAACCGTGATCGGATAGATATCTCCATATCCCACGGTAAGCAGCGCCGATACTGCCCACCAGATTCCCGAAAACGCATTGGTAAAGACATCCGGCTGGGCATCATGCTCAAGCCCGTACATACAAAGGCTTGCTGCAAGCATTACAATTCCGAGAATAAAGAAGGAGGATACCAGCTGCTGCTTTTTGCTCCGGAACACCTCACCGATCGCCTGAAAGGAATCATAGTATGCATTGATCCGGAACAGCCGAAAGATCCGGACGATTCTCAGCAGTCTGAACAGCACTGCTCCCGCCGGAAATACAACCGGCAGAAAATACGGCAGAAATGAGAGCAGGTCAATGATACCCGTCAGCGAAATGATATACCGCCTTCTGCTCCAAACGGCCGCTCTGGCCGGATGACCGCTCGGTGCCGCCAGAATACGCAGGACGTAATCCAGGGCAAAGAACAGGACCGTAATCCATTCAATCACGGTAAAAATCAATGCGTGCTCTGCCCGCAGGTCCCGGAATGTATACATGAAGCTGATCACGATATTGACCACCAGCGTTACAACACTCAAAATATCATAGCCCCAGCTCCATGCCGTATCGTTCTGGCCCATTTGCAGTGTTTTATATAGATTATTCCTGGTCTGAATCCAGTTGTTTGTCTTGTTCTTTGTCTCCATCGCTTATCTCTTCTGTCAGATCTTCCAGCTTCAACAGCATCATTTCGTCCTGAGACGGACTTTCAAGTTCTGCTACACGCCGGGCCTGATTGGTAATGATCTCCTCAAACATGTTGCGGACTTCTCTTGCATTCGCAAAATTCTCCTGCTTTTGCATCTTTCTTGCAACGATCATCTCGCGAACATGCTTCTTTGCCTCTTCTTCTACAACATAATCATACCGGCTGCAGTTAGAATAGAAGATTTCCTCGAGCTCGTCAACCGAGTAGTCAGGGAACTCGATATATTTATTAAAACGCGATTTGAGTCCGGGATTGCTGTTGATAAATTCCTCCATCGGCTTCGTGTAACCTGCCACGATGACAACGAGATCATCCCGGTGATCCTCCATCGCCTTCAGGATGGTATCGATCGCTTCCTGTCCGAAGGCATCATCCTTTTGCGAAAGTGCATATGCCTCATCTATAAAAAGAACTCCTCCGAGTGCTTCCTTGATCTTTTCCTGCGTCTTCAGCGCTGTCTGTCCGACATACCCCGCGACCAGTCCCGAACGGTCCACTTCCACCAGCTGTCCCTTTGACAGTGCACCGATGTTTGCATAAAGCTTTGCAAGGATCCGCGCAACGGTTGTCTTACCGGTTCCGGGGTTCCCGGTAAACACAAGATGCAGGGAAACCGGGACCGATTTCATTCCCTGGTCTTTTCGCATCTTCTGGACTTTTACAAAATCCGTCAGTTCCAGTACATCATGCTTAATCCCCGCCAGACCGATCAGTTCGTTGAGCTGCTCCATCGGATCTATTTCCGGTTCCTTTGGTGCCTCCTCCTGTTCTGTCTGTGAAACTGCCTTTGTGATATCTGCATTTTCTTCAGGATCTGTCCCGGTTACGGCATCCACTTCTTTTTCTAACGCATCAATGCCGGCCTGATTCCTTTTTTGCAGATCTGCCAGCATTTTTTCTGCTTCTTTCAGCGCATCCTCTGCGTTCTTAACCGGATCTTTGCTGCCACTTCCGAAAAAATCCTTATATACGTCGTTCAGAAAATCCTTATCCATTTTCTCATTCACCCTGCCTTTTGATGAATACCTGTTTTGCATGCTTTAACTATACTTCTTAACCATATCCCGTTGCAAGAAAAATATAGCAAGAGCTGCTGTACGAAATCCATTCATACAGCAGCCCTTTCATTTCATTCGTTTCTGCAATTCTCTTCTGTCTGTACCCTATGCTTCTTCCGTCACAACAGTCTCTTCCGCTTCATCCGCGGGTTCTTCTGTGACTTCCGGTGCTTCCTCTTCTAATCCGAGATCATCCAGATCGATCTTCGTATTGATCGTGAAATCAGAATCCAGCTGCAGATTGCGATAACGCTTCATACCTGTGCCGGCCGGTATCAGTTTTCCGATGATAACGTTTTCCTTCAAGCCAACCAACGGATCGACTTTTCCTTTGATCGCCGCATCGGTTAATACCTTTGTCGTCTCCTGGAAGGAAGCAGCTGACATGAACGAATTCGTAGCCAGAGATGCTTTTGTGATTCCCAGAAGTTCCTGTTTGCCGGTTGCCGGCTCAAGACCGTCTGCAACAAGCTTTTCATTCATCTCTTCAAAATCAAGCACATCGATCAGAGTTCCCGGCAGGAATGCGGAGTCTCCGTTATCTTCGATACGGATCTTCTTCATCATCTGACGAACGATAACCTCGATGTGTTTATCGTTGATCTCAACACCCTGAAGACGATATACACGCTGTACTTCTCTGAGCAGGTAATCCTGAACCGCTGTCGGACCCTTGATCCGCAGGATATCATGCGGATTCACACTACCTTCTGTCAGCTCATCGCCGGCCTCAAGCACATCACCGTCATGGATCTTGATATTGGATCCGTACGGGATCAGATATGTCTTGGAATCGCCTGTCTCATCATTTGTTACAACGACTTCACGTTTCTTCTTTGTATCACGGATCTCTGCCTTGCCGCCAAATTCAGTGATGATCGCAAGACCTTTCGGCTTACGTGCCTCAAACAGCTCCTCGACACGCGGAAGACCCTGTGTGATATCGCTTCCTGCCACACCACCGGTATGGAAGGTACGCATGGTAAGCTGAGTACCGGGCTCACCGATCGACTGTGCTGCGATGATGCCGATCGCTTCACCAACCTGTACCGGTGCGCCGGTTGCCATGTTCATACCGTAGCATTTTGCGCAAACACCCAGATGGGAACGGCATTTCAGGATCGTACGGATCTTTAACTTCCGTACTTCCTTCTCCTGCTCTGCAAATGGAACACCGTTTTCATCAAGACCCTTTTCTACGATATCTGCCGCGCGCTTCGGTGTGATCAGCTGATTTGCTCCAACGATCACGTTGCCGTCTTTGTCAACGACATCATAGCATGAGGTACGTCCTGTGATACGCTCCTGGAAGCTTTCGACTTCTTCCTTGCCCTTCATAAATGCGGATACATACATACCCGGGATCTCCGGTGCGTCTTTGCAGCAATCCTCATCCCGGATGATCAGCTCCTGTGAAACGTCTACCAGACGTCTCGTCAGGTAACCGGAATCGGCTGTACGAAGCGCTGTATCAGACAGACCCTTACGTGCACCGTGCGCTGACATGAAATACTCCAGAACGTCAAGGCCTTCACGGAAGTTCGACTTGATCGGCAGCTCGATCGTACGACCGGTTGTATCTGCCATCAGTCCACGCATACCTGCAAGCTGTTTGATCTGCTTATCGGAACCACGGGCTCCGGAATCCGCCATCATGTTGATATTGTTAAATTCATCCAGACCATCGAGCAGTACCTTTGTCAGTTTCTCATCGGTATCTCTCCAGGTCTGTACGACTTCTTTGTAACGTTCTTCCTCGGACAGAAGACCTCTGCGATAGTTCCTTGTAATGCTGTCAACGGTTGCCTGCGCCTCATCAAGCATCTGCTGCTTCTCAGCCGGCACGGTCATATCGGAAATGGATACCGTCATTGCGGCCTGTGTGGAATACTTGTATCCCATAGACTTGATCGCATCCAGTACTTCAGCTGTCTTCGTTGCGCCATGTACACCGATCACGCGCTCAAGGATCTCTTTGAGGTCTTTTTTCTTGACCAGCTTGTCAACTTCCAGAGCCAGTTCGTTCTCCGGCACGGAGCGGTCAACAAATCCCAGATCCTGCGGAAGGATCTCATTAAACAGGAATCTGCCGAGTGTAGACTCTACCAGGCCTGTCTTGCTGCTTCCGTCCGCCATCTGTCTTGTCACACGGACCTTGATACGGCTCTGCAGAATGAGTTCCTTGTTCTCATATGCCATGATGGCTTCCCCAAGGTCCTTAAAGCAGTGACCTTCTCCGATGGAACCCGGACGCTCCTGTGTCAGGTAATAGATACCAAGTACCATATCCTGGGACGGAACCGCAACGACACCGCCGTCAGACGGTTTCAGCAGGTTGTTCGGTGAAAGAAGCATAAAGCGGCATTCTGCCTGCGCCTCTACAGACAACGGAAGATGAACCGCCATCTGGTCGCCGTCAAAGTCGGCATTGTATGCAGTACATACCAACGGATGCAGCTTGATCGCCTTACCTTCTACCAGGATCGGCTCAAATGCCTGAATACCCAGACGGTGCAGTGTGGGGGCACGGTTTAACATAACCGGATGCTCTTTGATGACTTTTTCAAGCACATCCCAGACCTCAGGCTGAAGTCTTTCCACCATCTTCTTTGCGTTCTTGATGTTATGTGCTGTCTTGTTTCCAACAAGCTCTTTCATAACGAACGGCTTAAACAGCTCGATCGCCATTTCTTTCGGCAGACCGCACTGATAGATCTTAAGTTCCGGTCCGACGACGATAACCGAACGTCCGGAATAGTCAACACGCTTACCCAGAAGGTTCTGACGGAAGCGTCCGCCCTTACCTTTCAGCATATCAGAAAGCGATTTCAGTGCACGGTTGCCCGGTCCTGTAACCGGTCTTCCGCGACGGCCGTTGTCGATCAGCGCATCTACTGCTTCCTGGAGCATGCGCTTCTCGTTGCGAACGATGATGTCCGGTGCGCCAAGCTCAAGCAGACGGCTCAAACGGTTGTTTCTGTTGATGATCCGACGATACAGATCGTTCAGATCTGATGTCGCGAAACGGCCACCGTCAAGCTGTACCATCGGGCGAAGATCCGGCGGAATGACCGGGATAACGGTCATGACCATCCATTCCGGTTTGTTTCCGGAATCACGGAATGCCTCCACCACTTCCAGACGCTTGATGATACGTGTGCGTTTCTGGCCGGTTGATTTTTTCAGTTCATCCTTCAGCTCTTCAGACTCTTTCTCCAGATCGATCGCTGCAAGAAGCTCACGAACTGCTTCCGCGCCCATACCGACACGGAATGTCATGCCGTACTTTTCCAGTGCTTCCTGATACTCACCCTCGGTCAGCACCTGCTTATATGCAAGTCCGGAATCTCCGGCATCCAGAACAATATAGGATGCAAAGTAAAGAACTCTCTCCAGCACACGCGGGGACAGATCCAGGATCAGTCCCATGCGGCTCGGGATTCCCTTAAAGTACCAGATATGGGAAACCGGTGCTGCCAGTTCAATATGTCCCATCCGCTCACGACGGACATTGGATTTTGTAACCTCTACGCCGCATCGGTCGCAGACTACACCTTTATAGCGAATCTTCTTATACTTTCCGCAGTGGCATTCCCAGTCCTTGCTCGGTCCGAAAATGCGCTCACAGAACAAGCCGTCTTTTTCCGGCTTCAGTGTACGGTAATTGATCGTCTCAGGCTTTTTTACTTCGCCGTGTGACCATTCGCGGATCTTTTCAGGGGAAGCCAGTCCGATCCGAATGGCATCAAACGTTGGGTTCTGTACGTTATCTTTATTTGCTAAATCTGCCATGTCCGATTCTCCTTCCCTTACTCTTCATCCATTGCTTCCGCATCCATGTCAAAGTCATCTGACGGTTCCAGATCCATCTCACCTGCATCAAACTCATCCGTCACTTCCTCTTCCACGTCAACGTTCACAAGTTCACCCTGCTCATTGAATTCCTGAGAGGTATAACCTGCTGCTGCAAATTCAGATTCGTTGTCACGCTGCATATTACGGCTCATATCACGGTCGATCGCATTGAAATCTGTCGTACCGTATTCGCTCGCTTCTTTCAGGCGAACCTCTTTGCCGTCCTCATCCTCAAGGGTCATATCAAGTCCAAGAGACTGCAGCTCTTTCAACAGTACCTTGAAGGACTCCGGAATACCCGGCTGCGGGATATTGGTTCCCTTAATGATCGCCTCGTAAGTACGAACACGTCCGATCACATCATCAGACTTCACTGTCAGGATCTCCTGAAGAGTATAGGATGCGCCATACGCTTCAAGTGCCCAAACCTCCATCTCACCGAAACGCTGTCCGCCGAACTGTGCCTTACCACCCAGCGGCTGCTGTGTTACGAGTGAGTACGGGCCGGTAGAACGTGCATGGATCTTATCATCTACCAGATGATGCAGCTTCAGATAGTGCATATGTCCGATCGTAACAGGACTGTCGAAGAATTCACCCGTACGTCCGTCACGAAGTCTGACCTTACCGTCTCTTGAAATCGGTACGCCCTTCCACAGCTTCCGATGCTCACGGTTTTCATAAAGATACTCCAGAACTTCCGGAAGAAGCTCCTCTTTATGTCTTGCTTCAAATTCTTCCCAGGACAGGTTTACATAGTCGTTCGCCAGATCCAGGGTATCCATAATATCATTTTCTTTTGCGCCGTCGAAGACAGGTGTTGCCACTTCAAAGCCAAGCGCTTTTGCAGCCAGACTCAGATGGATCTCCAGGACCTGTCCGATGTTCATACGGGACGGAACGCCCAGCGGATTCAGTACGATATCCAGCGGTCGTCCGTTCGGCAGGAACGGCATATCTTCTACCGGAAGCACACGGGATACAACACCCTTATTTCCGTGTCGGCCGGCCATCTTATCGCCGACAGAGATCTTTCTCTTCTGTGCGATGTAAATACGAACTGCCTGGTTCACGCCCGGTGAAAGCTCATCCCCGTTTTCACGCGAGAATACCTTTGCGTCAACAACAATACCATATTCGCCATGCGGTACTTTCAGGGAGGTGTCACGTACTTCACGTGCTTTCTCACCGAAGATCGCGCGAAGAAGACGCTCTTCTGCTGTCAGCTCTGTCTCACCCTTCGGTGTTACTTTACCAACCAGGATATCTCCGGCGCGGACCTCTGCGCCAATGCGGATGATACCACGCTCATCAAGATCTTTTAATGCATCTTCGCCGACACCCGGAACATCTCTTGTGATCTCTTCCGGTCCCAGCTTGGTATCACGTGCTTCTGCTTCATATTCTTCAATATGGATGGATGTATAAACGTCATCCTGTACCAGACGCTCACTTAACAGAACCGCATCCTCGTAGTTATAACCTTCCCAGGTCATAAATCCGATCAACGGGTTCTTGCCGAGTGCCAGCTCGCCCTTAGCGGTAGACGGACCATCTGCAATGACCTGTCCTGCTTCAACGTGATCGCCTTTGAATACGATCGGACGCTGGTTGTAGCAGTTGGACTGGTTGGAGCGTTCGAATTTGGAAAGACGAATGTCTTCTCTGGTGCCATCCTCATCATATTTGATCGTGATAACATCCGCACATGCGCGCTCTACCACACCGTCTGCCTTTGCAACGACACAAACGCCGGAGTCAACTGCAGTCTTTGGCTCCATTCCGGTACCAACGACCGGTGCTTCTGTGGTCAGAAGCGGTACTGCCTGACGCTGCATGTTCGCACCCATCAGCGCACGGTTCGCATCGTCATTCTCCAGGAACGGGATCAGTGCGGTTGCGACTGAGAACACCATCTTCGGAGAGACATCCATGAAGTCAAACGCTGTTCTCTCGTATTCCTGCGTCTCTTTACGGAAACGGCCGGAAACGGATTTTCTCTTGAAGTGTCCTTCTTCATCGAGCGGCTCATTTGCCTGTGCTACATGGTAATTATCTTCTTCATCCGCAGTCATGTAGACAACTTCATCCGTAACACGCGGATTCTGCGGATCTGTTTTATCGATCTTACGATACGGTGCCTCAACAAAGCCGTACTTGTTAATACGGGCATAAGAAGCCAGGGAGTTGATCAGACCGATATTCGGACCTTCAGGTGTCTCGATCGGGCACATTCTTCCGTAATGGGAATAATGGATATCACGAACCTCAAATCCGGCACGGTCTCTGGACAGACCGCCCGGTCCCAATGCTGATAAACGACGCTTATGCGTCAGCTCGCCAAGCGGGTTGTTCTGATCCATAAACTGGGACAGCTGGGAAGAACCAAAGAATTCCTTTACAGCTGCCGTCACCGGCTTGATGTTGATCAGACTCTGCGGTGTGATCGTTTCGATATCCTGTGTGGTCATGCGCTCCCGCACAACACGCTCCAGACGTGAAATACCGATTCTGTACTGGTTCTGCAGAAGCTCACCGACTGCACGGATACGGCGGTTTCCGAGGTGGTCAATGTCATCATCACTGCCGATTCCGTATTCGAGATGGATATGATAGTTGATAGAAGCGATGATATCTTCCTTGGTGATATGCTTCGGAATCAGGTCATGTACGCTTCTCTTGATCGCTTCTTTGAGTTCTTCAATTTCCGGGATCTCGCGCATCATCTGCTCAAGTACCGGATAGTATACAAGCTCTGTGATCCCAAGCTCTTCCGGATCACAATCCACAAAATTACGCAGATCTACCATCATGTTGGAAAGAACACGTACATTGCGGCTTTCTGTCTGGATCAGCACTGCCGGAACTGCGGCATTCTGGATCTGATCCGCAAGTTCTCTTGTTACAACCGTGCCTGCTTCTGCCAGGAATTCACCTGTCTGCATATCCACAACATCCTCTGCGAGTGTCTGGCCGGCGATCCGGTTGCGCAGCATCAGCTTTTTGTTGAATTTATATCTGCCTACACGGGCAAGATCATATCTTCTCGGGTCAAAAAACATCGCTGTGATCAGGCTCTCTGCGCTCTCTACAGACAGCGGCTCACCCGGGCGGATCTTCTTATATAATTCCAGAAGACCGTCCTGATAGCTTGCTGCAATATCTTTTCCGAGACTTGCCATGATCTTCGGCTCCTCGCCAAAGAGGTCAACGATCTCCTGATTCGTCCCGTATCCAAGCGCACGGATCAAAACTGTGATCGGTACTTTACGGGTCCTGTCAACACGAACATAAAAAACATCGTTTGAATCTGTCTCATATTCCAGCCATGCACCCCTGTTCGGGATTACGGTACACGAAAAGAGCTCCTTACCGACTTTATCATGGGCGATTCCATAATAAATGCCCGGTGAACGAACCAGCTGGCTGACTATAACACGCTCTGCCCCATTGATCACAAACGTTCCCGTCTCAGTCATCAGTGGAAGATCGCCGATAAAAATCTCATGCTCATTGATGTCTTCTGCCTCTTTATTATAGAGTCTCACCTTGACTTTCAATGGTGCTGCATAAGTCATATCCCTTCCCTTACACTCCTGTATGGAATATTTCACTTCATCCGTACATAGTGTAAAGTCCCCGAATTCCAGGCTGAGATTACCACTGTAATCCATGATCGGAGACACATCCTCGAAGACCTCCTTCAACCCGTCGGTCAGAAACCACTTATAGGATTCCTTCTGAACCTCGATCAGGTTGGGCATCTCCAGGACTTCCTTCTGTCTGGAATAACTCATACGCATGTTTCTTCCGGCCTCGACCGGACGTATTCTGTTTTTCTCCATTGACGTTCCACCTCTCAAAATATGCGTGTTTTTTGGTAAAAGTCCTAAGAAATCATATCAGATTTCGTGCATTTTCACTGCTCAGGGCATAGTTCACCCATGTTTACGCAGTAAAGCGCAAATAAGGATATCATAAATGTATGTCAAGTGTCAAGGAAATTTTATGGTTTTTAGAAAAAAACAAGCGGAGAATTTTCAAAAGAAAATTCTCCGCCCAAGTATCTCATTCTTGTCTCAGCCTGCTGCCCAAAACATTGAGCAGGATCCCGCATACCGCAAGACACAACATGCACACCTTTCCGATCCCGGATCCTAAGATCAGCATCAGCTGTCCCAGATAAGGGATGTGGCGTTCAACACGGCCAAGGACCGACTGATAGGCAACCGGTGCCATATCTTCCGCCTCATTCGCGTCGCCCTTGGTAACGATCTCGCCTTCTACGATATGGTTCTCAACTGTCCTGTGAACAATCACAGAATCATTTGAAGAAAAAGCGATCACATCGTTAGGTTCGATATCCTCAGGTGCAATCGGCTTGACATAAACCAGACTGCCGACAGGAATCTCGGGTTCCATACTTCCACTCATGATGTTGTATGCCTGATACCCCAGAAACCTCGGCGCCGCGATCGGTACACATGCGGCAATCAC
This sequence comes from Lachnospiraceae bacterium, assembly GCA_015057865.1. Lineage (GTDB taxonomy): Bacteria > Bacillota > Clostridia > Lachnospirales > Lachnospiraceae > SY8519. The sequence goes on along the minus strand of SVDH01000005.1, from coordinate 84,598 downwards.
CACTGCCAATATCACGATACCAATGATATTGCAAAAGGCAGCCAGTTTTTTTCTCGTGCGCATATTACTTCAGTGTAACAACAGCACCTTCTGCTTCAACCTTAGCCTTGATCTCTTCAGCTTCTGCCTTGTCAACGCCCTCTTTGATCATCTTCGGTGCACTGTCAACCAGCTCTTTTGCTTCTTTCAGGCCAAGACCTGTGATCTCACGAACAACCTTGATAACCTTAACCTTGTTCGGGCCGATCTCTGTCAGCTCAGCATCAAAGGAATCTTTCTCTTCCTCAGCTGCGCCTGCGTCACCGCCTGCTGCTGCTACAACAACGCCTGCTGCTGCAGATACGCCAAACTCTTCTTCACATGCTTTTACCAGATCATTCAGCTCCAGTACTGTCAGCTCTTTGATCGCTTCGATAAATTCTTCAGTAGTTAATTTTGCCATGATTTCTTTCCTCCAGAAATTATAATACTTATTAACATTACAGGTTTGCGCCGCATGGCGCTATCCAGGTAACTTCCGGCCTATTCTGCAGCCGGTGCTTCCTCTGCCGGTGCTTCTGCAGCTTCTTCTGCCGGAGCAGCTTCCTCTGCCGGTGCTTCTGCAGCTTCTTCTGCCGGTGCTTCTGCTGTCTCTTCAGCCGGTGCTTCTGCAGCAGCTGCTGCGCCGCCACCATTCTCTGCGATCTGGTTCAGAACGCGAGCCAGATTTGCGATCGGTGACTGCATGCTTCCAAGCAGCTTGGAAATCAGGACTTCTCTTGCCGGTACGGCAGCAACTTCCTTCAGGCCATTCACATCATACATCTGGCCTTCCACGATGCCTGCTTTGAGCTCAAGCTTCGGAGCATTCTTTGCAAAGTTTACAAGGATTCTGGCCGGTGCTGTCGCATCTTCTTTTGAAACTGCGATGGCGCTCGGTCCTTTCAAGCATTCCGTGAGAGCTTCAAACTCCGTTCCCTTAAAAGCAAAGTTCATCAGAGTGTTCTTATATACTTTATAAGAAACGCCTGCTTCTCTCAGCTCTTTACGAAGTTTTGTATCCTCTGCAACGGTCAGTCCGCGGTGATCTACCAGTACGATGCTCTGCGCGCCGGCGATCTGCTCGGATATCTCTTGTACGATCGGCTGTTTTAATTCTACTTTTGCCACGAAACGTACACCTCCTTTTGATTCGTGCACAATGGTTACAAAAATTGCCACGGGAGTGTATACAAGAAACTCCCTCTGCCTGCACAAGACAGAGGGAGTATAAACTCTTTACAATATACGCTTTCGCGTCTCTTTGTAAATTCCCTCGGCAGGCTCACAATGATTACGCCTTTTGGCACCTGCTGTCTTCGGCAATTGCTTTGCTATTCTAGCATTTTATATTCTGTGTGTCAACCACAAAAGATTATTGTTTAAACGAACTTCGCCGGGTTTACTTTTACGCCCGGTCCCATGGTAGATGCAATCGTAATGTTCTTTAAGAACGCACCTTTTACTGCGCTCGGTCTTGCCTTTACAACTGCGCCCATCAGGGTCTGGAAGTTCTCAAGAATCTGTTCTTTCGTAAAGGATGCTTTGCCGATCGGCACGTGGATAATATTGGACTTATCCAGACGGTACTCGATCTTACCGGCTTTAATATCGGCAATGGCTTTTGCTACATCCATCGTTACGGTACCGGCTTTCGGGTTCGGCATCAGGCCTTTCGGTCCAAGTACACGTCCGAGACGTCCTACAACGCCCATCATATCCGGTGTCGCAACTACGACATCAAAGTCAAGCCATCCATCATTCTGAATTCGGGGAAGCAGCTCTTCTCCGCCAACGAAATCTGCGCCGGCTTCCTGTGCTTCATCCAGTTTTGTTCCTTTTGCAAAAACAAGGACGCGGACTGTTTTACCTGTTCCATGCGGAAGTACGACCGCTCCACGGATCTGCTGATCTGCATGTCTGGAATCGCAGCCTGTACGGATATGCGCTTCGATCGTCTCATCAAATCCTGCTTTTGCATTCTCTTTTACGATCTCGATCGCTGCTTCCGGATCATACTGAACCGTTTTGTCATAAGACTTTGCAGCTTCAAGATATTTCTTTCCTCGTTTCATTCTTTACCTCCTGTGGTGATCGCGAATTTCTTCTCCCACGAAAACCTTTAGTCTTCTACAACAACACCCATGCTTCTGCAGGTACCTTCGATCATGCTCATGGCAGATTCGATGTTTGCTGCATTCAGGTCCGGCATTTTGGTCTCAGCGATCTCGCGGATCTGATCCTTTGTGATCTTTGCGACCTTTGTTCTGTTCGGCTGTCCTGATCCTGACTGGATCTTGCATGCCTTTTTGATCAGAACCGGTGCCGGCGGTGTCTTTGTAATGAAGCTAAAGCTTCTGTCAGCATATACTGTGATCACGACCGGAATGATCGTATCACCCATGTCCGCCGTTTTTGCGTTAAACTGCTTGGTAAACTCCACGATGTTAACACCGTGCTGACCAAGAGCGGGACCGACCGGCGGGGCCGGTGTTGCTTTTCCGGCAGGGATCTGCAACTTAATAAACCCTTCTACTTTTTTTGCCATTTTTCATAGCCTCCTTTATAAAGATAACTGCGGTTGACACACAGAATCTAACAACTATCAGAGCTTCTGGACATCTTCGAAGCTGATCTCAACAGGCGTCTCACGGCCAAACAGCTCGACATTGATCGTAACGATCTGTTTGTTCATATCCATCTTGCGGACAATGCCGACCGTATCACGCCATACGCCGGCGATCACCTTAACAGAATCGCCCTCTGCATAATCAATGACCAGATTCTCCACTTTGATGCCGAGCGGACGCATCTCTGCTTCCGTCAGCGGTACCGGTTTGGATCCGGGACCGACAAATCCCGTCACACCTCTGGTGTTGCGAACGACATACCAGGTATCATCATTCATGATCATGTTGATCAGAACATATCCCGGGAACATCTTCTTCTGCACCGGCTTTCTCGCTCCGTTCTTGAGCTCGATCACATCCTGCATCGGAACACGTACTTCCAGGATCTCATTTTCCAGATGACGGTTTTCAATCTTTTTCTCAATATTCGCTTTTACTTTATTCTCATAACCGGAATAGGTGTGAACTACATACCAATGCGCTTCTGCCATATATGCATCTGCTCCTTTCTACGGTCAAAGACTGACAAGGAAATCCACGCCCTGCTGAATACCAAAATCAAGCGCAGCAATAATAATACCCAGGATCACTGAGACGATGATTACAGCTACAACCTGCTTAAACAGCGTTGGGCGGTCCAGCCAGGCGATTTTGGAAAACTCAGACTTCAGTCCGGCAAACCATGCTCCTCTTTCGGCTTTTTCGTTTTTCTCTTTTCCCATTACTTTGTTTCCTTATGAAGAGTATGTTTTCTGCAGAATCTGCAGTACTTTCTTACTTCCATACGATCCGGATGATTTTTCTTTTCCTTTGTTAAATCGTAATTTCTCTGCTTACACTCTGTGCAGGCCAATGTGATCTTCACACGCACGGCTTCCACCTCCATCCAATTCTATTTTTAGGCATAAAAAAAAGACCAATTGCTTCTTTAGCCACACTACTATACCATATGAAAAAAGCCGCGTCAACCAAAAAAGTTGCGCGGCCTTTCTTTACATGTTCTCTTCCTTTATTGTGTTTCCATCGATCTTTTCCCGGATCTGCTGCATGCGCCGGTCAAGCTGATTGACCATATCGGCGCTGATGGCAAGCTCCTCTATGATGGTTTCCGCATTCTCGATATCCCTCTTATATTTCAGTTTGTGTTCCAGACTGGCCCAGAAATCCATTGCGATCGTCCGAAACTGCACCTCTACCCTTCTCAGGACTTTGCCTTCTACCATGAATACCGGAATCTCGATAATAATATGAAGACTCCTGTAACCGTTCGGCTTCGGGTTGGCGATATAATCCTTTTCCTCCACAAGCGTGACATCGTCCTGCTGCAGCAGATAATCCCGCAGCCTGTAGATATCATCAATAAACGAGCAGACCACACGGATCCCCGCGATATCATGCAGATTATCACGGATGCTTTCCACTGTAAACGGATAACCGCGGCGCTCGATCTTTTCATAAATGCTGATGGGCGACTTCAGGCGTACCTTGATCGATTCAAACGGATTCCGGTCCGTGCGGAGTGACATCTCTGCATTCAGCACGTCCAGTTTTGTCCGCACCTCAGAGATCGCACACTCGTATTCCATCATCAGTTTACGGAAATCATCAAACTGATGCTGCATCTCAAGAAGACGCTGAACATCTTCTATCGTTGTTCCGTTGATATTCTGAAAATCCAGCTTCACTACGTTTTCGGACTCATACAGATCCGGTTTTCTTTTTTCATCTTTATAACTCATCGCATTACCTGCCTCATTTGGCAGATCAATCCCACTCACATATGAAGCCGACGTGATCTGTTCCATAAAAACCTACTGTATCCAGGTCTTCTTTATATTGTTTCTGTACTGCTTCCAGCTCTTTCTGCTGCTCAGGTGTCAGTACCGCTGCCTGATCCGTGCCGGCCGGAGCGGCGGCCGTAGTATTTCCTGCACTCTGCTCTCCGGCAGCTTGCGCCGCGGCAGCCTCCTGTGCCTTTTTGGCTTCCTCTTCCGCTTTTTTGATCAACTCCGGTTTTTCCACCTGATAGATATTGTCAACCGGTGCCAGCTTCCAGGCAAATGCCTTACTGTCCGTGATCTTTGGATCCGCGTCCTTTAAGATCTGCAGATATGTGCCGCCGGCCGTAAGACCTTCACCGCCCGGCTCTTTCACATCCCAGTTGGTATAGGAAAACTCTTCCCCGGTGATCCAGACATACGCCTCGCCCGATGCGTAGCCGCCGAGCCAGTATTGATGCATATCACCGCTTCCGATCAGGGACTCGATGAATTTCTGCTCGCCTTCTGTATTGACACAGGCCAGATGCCCGCCCATGGATTCACAGAATTCCTTCGCCTCTTCCCAGGTTTTCCCGGAATCAACGCAAAGATAGCTGTGTCCTTCATAGGATTCCAGATCAGACTCATGGACCTTCAAAAGATCGCTTCTCATATTCAGAAGATTTGCGCTCTTTGTATCATACCAGGAGACAATGTCTGTACCGACATTCTCTGTAAACCACTGCCGCACATCCTTATCGGTCGACACAAACCCGTGCAGCAGATATTCCCCATGCATCCTGCCAAACAACAGGTACTTGGAATATGCTATATATGCCTTTCCGGTGATCTCCTGCAGTGTACCGGCAGACTGTTCTTTCTGGATCTGGGTTGTCAGTGCGTAAAGAGCCTGTTCAACGACCCGGTCGATCCTGGCCTGCGCAATCAGTTCGCTTGTGTTCTGCATACAGCTTACAAGCTCCGGCTGCGGGAGCACCGTCATCGCAGCGATATTCTGCTTCATGTCCTGTCTGATCGAAACCAGGCCAAACAGTCTCTCGGCCTCGTCGATCATCCGGCTGAACTGTTCGTCATTCGCATAATCCTCCGATGCTTTTGCCGCCTCAAAGAAGATCGCGTTGAGCCAGCGGACATCGAAATCGCTTCTGGTCGCATTGGAAAAGCTCTGATAGGTCTGCAGACGGATCCGCATGGCCTTTTGCGTTTCAGCAAGAAGCACATCTGCCTGCTCCTTTAATGCCCCATCGCTATTTGCGGAAATGGTTGTCAGCAGATTGTCAAAATCCGCATAGCTTTCCGCCATGACTTCAAAGACCGCCATACTTTCTGACCATTCATAGCCGCTTTCCGTCCCGTTTTTGATCAGGGTCGTAACGTTATTGATATCATCCCGCAGAGATGCCATCCCAGGGCTGCTCCCCGCAAGTCGGTCTACCACTGCTTTGCGCATGATCTCTTTTTCAAATTCCGCATCCACAAAGGAATGCAGGTTGTCAAAGGTCAGCTCGGAAGCATATTCTGTTTTACTTTCGTCAAGATCCATCAGTACCAGTTCTTCCATCAGGATCTCATAGTAATCGGCATCCTCTACCGCAAATTCTTCTCCTGTCAGTTCATAGACCGGCTGATAACAGATCGCTTCCGCATTCTCCGGTTCAAGCGCTTCTGCCACCTTCCAGTAATTATAGTTTTCGGGAAGCAGCAGCAGGTTTTCCGCCTTGCCGTCCCGATACCATGTCAGATATTCCTTCAGGTCATCACCTGCAGGCTCCTGTGATGATCCGGTTGAAACCGTGATCTCACTTGCAAGGACCGCCGCATCCGCTTCACTCTTTTTTTCAGACCATTGTCCGCTGATCGCCGCGGTCTCTCCCGTCTGATAAAGATAGCCCAGTGCCAGCTGCCGGAAGAACCCTTCCTGTACCGACTCCTGTGAGACTTCCTCTACCGGAAACGTATAGTCCTTTTTGTATGCAGGATGACCGGAAACCAGAACCTGAAGGTCATTGACGTTCAGTTCCGCGATCGGTCTCGCTGATTCTTTCTGAAGGCGCGAAAAATCAGGCGCGGACACCAGGATCATGGTGTTCCCGTCATCATCTTTCCCCTGTTCTCTGTAATCTTGCGCAAAAGACGCAAAATACTCCTCGCGGCTAAGCTCTGTCCGCTGGATCCATCCGATCGAATTGCCGGTCAGCGCAAGCGCGACCGCCACGACCGCTACGATGAGTGCGATCCGTTTTCCCATATACGCATCCTCTTATCGTATCTTTTCACGACGTTTATAATTCATCCATCAGGCCTTTTAAGCCTTTTTCATGGTAAAGATCTTTATAATATCCCAGCTCATCCCGGATCAGCGCATCGATCGCTTTCATTCCCATCAGTTCAACCGGCGCTTTATCATCTGTAAAAATACAGTTTCCGCCCTGATACGGCGTCATACCGCTCCGCACTTCTTCCATCATGGAATTCAGTTCTGCAGAATCCGTCTTTGTCGGCTGCTTTAAAAAAGCATCGATCACATCCGGATCATCACTGGCAAACAGTTCCCTGTTGGTAGAACCCTTCACATCTACATATGCCACATCCAAGAAAACCGAATCGATCGTATCGGAAAGGTACTCATTGATATTCCCTTTTTCATCGGTGTGCATATTCATATTGACGACCATGACCCCGCCGGGTTTTAAATGCTCTTTTACAAGCTGAAAGAATTCAACAGAGCTCATCTGAAACGGAATGGTGATATCCTGATAGGCATCCACCATGATCACATCATACAGATGCTCATCCGCATACAGATAGGCACGTCCGTCATAGGTCGTAACCGGAATCCCTTCTGACAGTTCAAAATACGCATGCGCAAGATCTGTGATCGATTCGTCAATCTCCACACCTTCTACTGACACATCCGGGAAATACTCTGCCGTCTGCTGCGCAAACGTGCCCGTCCCCATGCCAAGCACCAAAAGCGACGGGTCCTCCCTGTCCGCCACATGCGCCATAACAGGCGCTGCCAGCGCGTAATCATAGTACATTCCGGTCAGACCGCCCTCTTTCATGCGCACAGACTGAACCCCAAACAATACATTTGTCGACAGAATCGTGCTGCTCTTTGTATCCCGCACCTGAAGGTAATTGTAAACAGATTCTCCTTCATAGGTCAGATCATCTTCCCAAAAGGCAAAGCTGTCAGAGTTTCCGAAAATACTGCAAACGATAAATGCAGCAACCGCAATAGCACTCATCCGCTTTCCGCCCTTTGCCGATATAAAATAGACCAATGCGATCACCAGCAGGATGCCGGAAAACAGTAAAAACGTCACTGCCGTTCCGACAGCGGGGATCGTTACAAACGTCGGCAGGAATGTACCGATGATACTTCCGATAGTGTTACAGGCACCCAGCGAGCCGACAACGCTTGCATTATGTTCGAGATTCCCGGTCGCAAACTTCACCAGGGAAGGCGTTACCGTCCCCAGCAAAAACAGCGGGAACACAAAAATGATCATGCATGCAAGAAATGCTGCCCAGATCAGCAGATTGGTATTGATCGTGATGATCAGGATCCCCGTGATCCCGACGATCACATATTTCCCCAAAACGGGGATCAATGCGATCCAGACTGCAGCGATCAGCATCCTTTTATAGAGACGGTCCGGCTCCGGATATCGGTCTGCCATCCGGCCGCCCCATACATTTCCCAGGGCCATCGCGATCATGATCGTCCCGATAATGATCGTCCAGACGATCTGTGACGAACTGAAATAAGGCGCCAGCAGTCTGCTGGCACCCAGTTCCACAGCCATTACTGCCATTCCGGCAAAAAATTCCGTTACATAAAGATACCCTTTTTTATGAAGGATTTTCGGAACAGCTTTCCCTTGATTCTTTGTTTCTTCCTGGCACAAAAACTCTGTCATCCTTCTGCATAAATTCCATCAGCCGGATTAATCCGCCTGTAAAAAACCTGCAAGCTGTCCCAACACGATATCCGCCGCTTCTTCTAAGCTGATGTCTGTCGTGTCGATCGTAATCTCCGGATTTTCAGGTACTTCATATACTGCCGTAACTCCGGTGAAATTCGGAATCTCTCCCCGGCGGGCTTTCTGATAAAGGCCTTTTACATCACGCCGCTCGCACTCCTCCAAAGGCGTGCTCACATAGATCTCAATAAAATTCTCTGATCCGATGATCTCACGCGCACGCGCACGGTCTCTTTCATATGGAGAAACAAATGACGCGATCACGATCAGGCCTGCATCATTCATCAGGCGTGCCGCCTCGGCAACACGACGGATGTTCTCGATCCTGTCTGCTTCCTTGAATCCCAGATTCTGATTCAGACCCTTACGGACATTATCACCGTCAAGCGTCATCGTATGCTTTCCTTCTGCAAACAGGCGTTTTTCGATCTCATTTGCAAGCGTAGATTTTCCGGATCCTGAAAGGCCGGTCAGCCAGATCGTACGGGCCTTCTGTCCTTTCTGGTTTTCCCTGAGGGTCCGGTCAATATCCATCTCATACGGAACGATATTGTCTGCGCGGCGCAGCGGATGCAGGATCGTACCGCAGGCAGATGTCATGTGCGTCACACGGTCGATCAGAATGAATCCGCCAAGCGCGCGGTTCTGTTCAAATACATCAAACACAAGCGGCGCAGCGACAGAGATATCACAGACTGCCAGCTCGTTTTTCCGGATCGCGTCTGCCGGAACCTGATTGCCTGTATTCACATCGATCCGATATTTAATATTCATAACGGTCGCGGAAACCTTCGCGGTACCGAGACGCAAAAGATAGTTATGCCCCGTCAAAAGCTTTCCGTCATCCATCCAGAGAAGCTGTACCGTAAACATCGTTCCGGTACGCGTTTTTGCATCTTTGATCAGGACACATCCGCGCGAAACATCGATCTCTTTGTCAAGACAGATGGTGACCGGCTCCCCTTTGCCTGCTTCGTCCACGTCTTCTCCGGCGCTTAAGATCTTTGTTACGCGGGCCGTTTCCTCAGACGGGAGCACACGGATCTCATCTCCGACTGATACAGCGCCGGTCTCGATCTGACCCTGGAACCCCCGGAAGGTGTGATCCGGTCTGCTGACACGCTGTACAGGCATCGTAAATCCGGATTCCCGGTCTGCCTTTTCCACATCGATCTCTTCCAGATACTGCAGAAGTGTCGCTTCCTGATACCAGAACATTCTCGAAGAGCGCTCGGTAATATTATCTCCCTCTGTCGCGGAAACCGGAATGATCTGGATCGAATCATATTCAAATTCAGCAGCCAGGATACGGATCTCTTTTTTGATCTGCTCAAACCGCTTCTGATCGTAATCGACAAGATCCATCTTATTAACAGCAAATACAAAATGCCGGATGCCCATCAGTGCACAGATCCTGGTATGACGTCTTGTCTGGATCAATACACCCTGCGATGCGTCGACCAGAATAACTGCAAGGTCAGCGAAAGAAGCACCGACTGCCATGTTTCTGGTGTATTCTTCATGACCGGGAGTGTCTGCCACGATAAACGACCGGTTCTCCGTCGAAAAATAGCGGTATGCCACATCGATCGTGATCCCCTGCTCCCGCTCTGCCATAAGACCGTCTAAAAGCAGGGAATAATCTACCTTTCCGCCGCGGGAACCGACTTTACTGTCAAGTTCAAGCGCCTGCTCCTGATCTGTGAACAGAAGCTTGGCGTCGTAAAGCATATGGCCGATCAGCGTGGATTTCCCGTCGTCCACACTGCCGCATGTGATAAATTTCAGTAATCCTTTCATTTCTAAAAGTATCCCTCTCTCTTCCTCTTTTCCATGCTGGCGGAACCGCCGTCTTTATCGATCACCCTGCTGGTCCGTTCCGACTCTACTGCAGACAGGGTTTCTTTGATCACGGAGTCAATATCTGTCGCCTGCGATTCTACGCCGCCGGATAACGGATAGCATCCGAGTGTACGGAACCGTACCATTTTCATCTGCGGTTTCTCTCCCGGATACAGACGCATGCGGTCATCGTCTACAAGGATCAGATTTCCGTCACGCTCTACAACCGGCCGCATCGCTGATAAGTACAGCGGAACGATCGGGATATTCTCCCGGCGGATATACTGCCAGATATCTGCTTCGGTCCAGTTTGAGATCGGGAATACACGAATCGATTCACCCTGGTTGATCTCGGTATTGAAAAGCTTCCACATCTCCGGGCGCTGGTTTTTCGGATCCCAGGCCTGCTCCGCATTCCGGAAAGAAAAGATACGTTCTTTTGCGCGGCTTTTTTCTTCATCTCTTCTGCCGCCGCCAAACGCAGCCGTAAATCCGTACTTTGTCAAAGCCTGCTTCAACGCCTGTGTCTTCATAATGTCCGTATATGCAGCACCGTGATCAAACGGATTGATCCCCTGTGCCAGGCCATCTTCGTTGATATATTCCAGCATCTCGATGCCGAGCTCTTTTGCGCGCCGGTCTCTGAATTCGATCATTTCACGGAATTTCCATGTCGTATTGACATGCAGAAAGGGAAATGGCGGTTTTTCCGGGTAGAACGCTTTCATCGCCAGATGCAGCATGACCGATGAATCCTTGCCGATTGAATACAGCATCACCGGTTTTTCACATTCTGCCGCCACCTCTCTGATGATATAGATCGCTTCTGCTTCAAGCTTGTCTAAATGAGATAATGATTTCATTCTTTCATTCTCCAGATTTATTTTTTTACCAGTTTATCATGAAAGATATATTTGTGCAAAAATACATCCTCTATAGTTTAATGGTCACGAGGAAAGACTGCTCATCCTCTGTCGATAATATCATCTCCCCATGATGCGCGCGCACGATCTCCTCTACTGACGGAAGGCCGATGCCGTGCGAGTTGGACTCTGCGCTGCGCGATGTGTCAGAACGGTAAAACCGCTCCGTCAGCTTTGGCAGCTCGCTTCGTGAGATATGCGTAACGGTATTGAATACCGTCAGTATGATCCGACTCCCTTTCATAAACAGCTTTAACCGGATGATCCCGTTCTCATCAGAGTATCGGATCGCATTGTCCAGCAGGATCCCTGTGATATGGCGGATTGCCTTGGCATTGCCATGGTAGGTCAGCATAGGCTGTACCTCATAGCTGAATTTCTTTTTTTTGATCTCCGCCATTTGTACAAAAAGCTGCGCTTCTTCTTCTACGATATCCGAGATCGGGAAATCAACCCAGCTCATCTGATGTTCCTTTTCCTGCAATCTGGATAAAAGAAGCATCTCCTCGATCAGATCCGACATTTTCCCGGCCTGCATGTGGATATCATTGACCCAGCGATCTTCCGGATAGATTCCGGTCAGTACATCGGCATCTGCCCGGATCACGGTCAGCGGCGTCTTCAGGTCATGGCTGATGTTTGAAACAAACCGCTTCTGTGATTCATAAGCCTGTTCATACGGCCGCACCATCCAGCGCGCCATACGAAACATGATCAGCCACGAAACGCCACCTGCGATCAGCGCGAGACGGATCAGATTCCTGATCGAGTCATGCAGCTGTGTCAGGCTGCGGGACGCTTCGAGAAATATAATACGGGAGCCGTTTGCGAGCACCTTTTTTTGAAAACGGCACCCCCCGTAAAAACCATCTTCCTGACCTCCGGCATAAACGGCTTCTGTGATCTGCTCCATTTTATTTTGTATGCTTTCATCAGATACGACCGATATATAGCTAAGCGTACCCGACCGGTCATATTCCGCCACCCAAAAAACCGGCAGACCCTGAACGGCCAGAATCGCTTCCTGCGGAACCTCTACTCTGCCATTCACCAGATATTGTGCTTCCCCGGATGCAATCTGCTGATCCAGACGGCTGACCATCTTGTGATAATCCGATATCCCGATGCTGGCGACCAGTACGACAAGTATGATACTGATTGCTGTCATGGATGTCAGCATAAACCTTCTTCGGATCTTACGTGTCATCTCCGACCTCCAGAGAATATCCCGTGTTGCGGATCGCGATGATCGATATGTTGGATTCCAGAGCTTTGAGCTTCTTCCTCAGATAGGAAATATAGGTCCAGATCACACTTGAATCCACGTTTTCTTCCCCTGTCCACACTACTTCACGAAGGCGGTCCAGGGTTACCATGCGTGCCGGCTGTATCATCAAAAGTTCCATCATGCGATATTCTTTGTTGGAAAGAATATGACTTCCGTGCTTTGAAGACAGCTCGTGTGTCGAGCGGTTCAGGACCGTGTTCCCCAATGACAGCAAAGAGTCCGGCAGTCTTGCCTGTCTTCTTGTCATGGCGCGGATCCTGGCCCAGAGCTCCTGCGGATCAAACGGTTTCGTCAGATAATCATCCGCTCCATGATCCAGCCCCTGTATCCTGTCTTCCACTTCAGCTCTGGCACTTAAGATCAGGATCGGCGTGACATCTCCGCTCTTTCTGATTTTTTTCAATACAGAAAAGCCATCTTCTTTCGGAAGCATAAGATCCAGGACAATCGCATCATAACCGCCCGCTGATGCAGCGCGCAGTGCTTCTTTTCCATCATAAACTGTTTCTACCAGACAACCTTTGTCGGACAGGATCGTCTCCAGCGCACACGCCAGAGATCTTTCATCCTCTATTAAAAGTAACCGCATACTTGTCTCTCCCCAAAAACCATGAAAGACATATCCGAAAGGATCTGTATTACTGCTTTAATTTCTCGGTAAAATCTGCCATTGCTTCGGAAATCTTGATCTGCTGCGGACAAACAGCCTCACAGCTTCTGCATCCGATGCATGCAGACGGCCTCTTTTCCCTTGGCACGGACGCCAATGCCATCGGCGCCAGGAATCCACCACCTGTAAAACCGTGCTCATTGTATAATTCGATCAGCCACGGGATGTCCAGTTCCTGCGGGCAATGGCTGGTACAATAATGGCACGCCGTACACGGCAGTGTCTTTGTCTGCAGCATCCTGTCTGCCATTGCGAGTACTTCATTCCATTCATTTTCCGAAAGCGGTGCATCCGTCGCGAAGGTCTCGATATTTTCCTTCATCTGATCATAATCAGACATACCGGACAGGATCATCGTCACTTCCGGAATGCTCTGCAGGAAACGGAATGCCCAGGCTGGCACCTTTTCGTCCGGACGCAGGGAAGCCAGAAGTTTTGTTTCTTCATCATTCAATTTTGCCAGACGCCCGCCGCGCAGCGGTTCCATGACCCAGATGGGCAGATTCCACTCTTTGAGCAGCTCGATCTTGCCTTTTGCATCCTGGAAGGAATAGTCAAGATAGTTCAGCTGGATCTGACAGAATTCCATGTACTCACCGTATGCATCCAGGAACCGTTTCATTACTTCTACGCTGCCATGCGCGGAAAAACCGAGATGGCGGATCTTTCCTGCTTCTTTCTGTTCTCTTAAGTAGGAAACGATGCCAAACTGTGCATCATCCAGATATTCGTTGATATTCAGTTCGCAGACATTGTGAACCAGATAAAAATCAAAATAGTCTACCTGACATTTTTCCAGCTGCTTTGCAAAGATTTCCTTTACCTTTGGCATATTGGAAAGATCATATCCCGGAAATTTGGTTGCCAGATAAAAGTTTTCACGCGGATATTTCTTTAAAGCCTCCCCCATCACGAGCTCGGAATTACCGTCATGATATCCCCATGCGGTATCGTAATAATTGATACCGTTTGCCATGGCATAATCAACCATTTCCTGTGTCCGTTCTTTATCGATCCTGCTGTCATCTCCGTCAATGACCGGAAGCCGCATCGCTCCCATACCTAAAGCTGACAGTTTCATGTCCTGAAAAGTTCTGTAAATCATGTGCCTCTCCTTGCTTGTATAATCTGTATCCTGAACCTCTTTTGGAATTTCTTTACAAATCGTATATCGGATCATATGCTTCGGGATTCCGAGACGCTTTGCTGTCCAGGCCCATATGGTCGGATTCGTCGTCTTCCAATCCGCCTGCTGTCCGCCTTCTTTTATCTCTTCCGGTTTTTCTTCCAGCTGTGTCGACGGAATCTCTCTGATCGGACCCGTTCCCTTTTTTGCACGACGCCCCCGTCTTCCCTTTTTATTATCTTCCACCTCTAAAAAGACCAGGCCATCCCCTGCATCGCTCTCATCATCCGGCGGTGCTTCCACCTGGCGCGCTTCTTCAAAGATCTCTAAGAGATCATCTGTTCCCACGCAGGCAAAGTTCCGGTTCCAGCGGTCTTTCAACAGCCGCTCCAGCTCATCTAGATCGATCCGGATCCCTGTCACTTTCAGGAAGCGTTCCGATCTTCCGCGGATCGAATAGTATCCCTGCTCTGAACAGACCGCAAGATCGCCTGTCTTCAAAACACCCTTGTGTTCATCTCCTCTGCGAAGATCATCTGTGTTTCCGGCGTATCCAAGAGAAACATTCTCTCCATAATAGACCATCTCACCCACCTGGCTGCCGTTTGTGATCAGGCGGCCGTTTTTGTCGATCCGCTCCATTCTGCCGAACGCATTCGGTCTGCCGATCGAATTCAGGACTTTTAAACTGTCCCTGCTGCCAAGGTGTGCCATGAATCCCGCGCTTTCTGTCTTCCCATAAAAGATCAACAGACGTACGCCGCGGATCGATGCCCAGTCTGCCAGATCTTTCTGCAGCGTCACAGGAAGCGATCCGCCGGATATCGCCAGCGTCCGGAGTCCCGGGATATGCATTTTGTCTATGTGCATCCGCCACAGCATCTGACAGGTGTGCGGGAACGCGCATAGCGCAGAGGCTTCTTCATCATGAAAAAACTGCCAGAAGCCGCGCTCCGTCACGCTGCGTTCCGTAAGCAGGATCTGCGCACCGCGCAGAATATAACTGTGGAGTATGGTCAGCGGAAATGAAAAATGAAACGGCAGATTTGTGATCAGCCGGTCTCCGCCCACGATCTTTTGCACCGCAGCCGCACTTTCTGTTCCCGCCTGAAGATTCTCTTTGGAGTAGCGGACCATCATCAGGCTTCCCGTACGGTCCGAAACCGGTACAAGCAGTGCCAGATCCGGTGACATCACAGGGCCGGCTTTCCTGATCCCGATCAGACTGTACCCCTCTCCGTTCCAGAGCGTTTCACCGCCTCTGATCTCCGTTCTCCGGTTCTCCGGCAACAATACCGCGTTGACCCGGTAAGCTGCCATAAACTCTTTTAAAAAACCTGCCGTCACATGCTCATCCATCAGGATCGGTACCATGTTTTTGCGAAGCAGACCCAGATACATCGCAATCGCCGGAACACAGTTTTTACAAAGGATCAAAACAAGACTGCGCGGCATCAGCTGATCGGTCATCTGATCCTGCAGTTTGTAAACAGTCTGATAGGTATAACGCTTATGCGACTCTGTGATGAACATCGTCCGCTGCGCGTATTTGTCTTCTTTGTCAAAAAACATGCCGTTCCCCTTCGGTCGTTATTGCATCTATCATATCATAAGTGTATCCAAAAAAGAATTCTGTTTTATCTAGATCTGAAGGAATGACTGCAGCTCCTCTGCAATCTCATGCCGTCTGTCTTTTGTAAGTAAAAGCTTTTGGTACTTATCATATGCATCATTGCCGCATTCACTGACAAACTTCAGGCTGTAATATCCGGCGGCCAGTTCTGATAAAAACAGTGCCATCTCCTGTGACTCTCCATAGATCTCCGCAAGAAAGGCAAATGCGTTGGTCAGGTGTTCTCCGCTTTGTGTGATGGCCTGCTGCCGCGCATCTTCCCGCACAGCAAACCAATCGCTGACAAAGCGCAGACCGGCAGCTTCTCTGTCCGCTTTCTGCATGCTTAGCGCACGATACAGTTCATTAAGCTGCGCCAGTACGCGTCTTTGCACATCTTCTTCGTGATGATCGAGCAGATGCGCATCCTTTTGCTTCTCATAGAACTCTCTTTTTTGGGTGATCCGCTCCGAAAGCAGTTCTCTGATCTCATCTGCCTGTTCACCGGCATCCGGTTTGGAAGCCGCTTCCTTGATCCGGCGAAGCTCTGTAAAAATGCCTTCCTGCACACGCCGTTCCCTGTCGTACACGCGAAACTCCCGGTTCAACCGGTCAACCAGAAGCCCGATCAGGGTGAGCTTTTCATCAAACGGCGCCTGCCGCATCACATCTGCATCGACGGATGCTGTGCCCTCCATGATCTCCTCTACATGATAGATCTCATGGTATTTCTGATAGAGGTCATAGTAAACGGAGAAACCTGCCGCGATCTCTTCATCCTGAAGATACTGAATGATCAGACTCTGTGTCACAGGAAGCGAAAGATCCTCATAAACGGTAAGGATCCGCGAGAGATCCTCCCATCCTCTGGCTGTCACAAAGTGTTTTCCCGAAAGGTCCACACGGATGGAATAAAAATGCTCTTTCCGAATCTCCAGATAGGCCATGATCGCGCCATGTACACCTGCGCGATATGCATACTCTTTCCAGGCGGGATAGTCTTCTTTGATATCGATCCGCTTCACACGGTCAAGTGTTACGATATCAAAATCGCGAACGGATTTATTATATTCCGGAGGATTTCCTGCCGTTACGATCAGAAATCCTTCCGGCAGGTGATGCGCGCCAAAGGTCTTATACTGCAAAAACTGAAGCATCGTAGGCGCAAGCGTCTCCGAGACACAATTGATCTCATCGAGAAACAGGATCCCCTCTTTGATCCCCGTCTGCTCGATCCGGTCATAGATCGAAGCAATGATCTCACTCATCGTATATTCTGTTACAGAGACCTCCTTATCGTCATATGTTCGTGTCGCGATAAACGGCAGACCGATCGCGCTCTGCCTGGTATGATGCGTGATCGTATAGGCGATCAGATTGATCCCGCAGGCATTCGCCGCCTGCTCTAAGATGGCTGTCTTCCCGATCCCGGGCGGTCCCATCAAAAGGATCGGCCGCTGTTTTTCCGTCGGAATCACATAAGCACCCGTTTCATCCTTTTTCAGATATGCTTTTACCGTATTGATAATTTCCTGTCTGGCTTCTTTGATGTTCATCCTGTTTCTCCTGCACTATATTTCACCACCCGGCTCGACATACAGACGCTGGGCCCAGTCAGGGGTTTTGACTTCCCCTTCATCCGCATCGTTCCAAAAGACAAATGCCGTTTCATAAGGTGTTGCTTCTTCCGGATAGATGCCGTATCCGTCCGTAAAATAAAGCAATCCTTTGAGTGTCTGCAGCGCGCCTTTGTTCTGCATATCCCGAACCCATTGAAAAACAGGCCGGAAATCTGTACCGAATCCGCCGGAAACCGTAAATGTATCTTTCCATGCATCAATATCTTCCAGTCGTTTTAAATGCATACACCGCTGCACCTGATTATCGCATTCTACAATATGAATGTCTACTGTACGAAAAAAACTCTCTTTCGATTTCAGAATGGAAACGGTCTCATTTACAAACTCCTGTACCAGTGCGGGCTGGCATGACGCCGATGTGTCGATCGCCAATACCAGTGTTTCCACTTTCCTGCTTTCGCAAAACTCGTTTTCCTCGATCAGCGGCATATTGCCATACAGAGAGAGTCCGTAATAATAGAAATGATAATCAAATGAATCGGGATCGATCTTTGTCTCTTCCCGCAATACAGAAAAACGCTCCAGCCATTTCCGATAGTCCGTGCGCTTTCTGTAAACAGCCCGCAGAATACGTGACAGCGTCCCATACTCATCAGCCGCTTCCGATCCCCGGGATTCCAGATCTTCCTTCAGCCGCTTGGCTTTTTCATTCCAGTCATCTTCCGGATTCTGTACCGGCAGATCCGGATTTTCCGGCGGCTTTTCCTTTTCATCTTCGAGCCGTTCCCAGAAACTGTGATCATCCGTCGAAAACTCTCTGCGCAGCTGCTCTTCCAGATACGCGTCCCGTTTCTGTCCGTAAAACCATGCATACAGCTTTTCTGCCGTCAGCACAGAGACTTCCCTGTCAAGCTTTTCATACCAGCTTTCCCTGAAGTCAGAGGGGCAGACACGTACTGCCTCCGAATCCATCGAATCCAGTATGGATTCCGCTGCAATATCACAGCAGAGATTCCACAACCCGATATCTTCATAGTCTTTCGCATGATACATATGACAGAACAGGCTGTGTATGAGCATATGGACGTATGCCCGGTTGACCCGGTAGGGATGTGCCATCCAGGTACGGAATACATAGTCCGGATGATAACGCAAAGACACCCCGTCTGTTCCGATCGTCCGTGTGGATACATCCATCACACAGTCCAGTCCGTCCAGCGCCGGCCCCAGAAAACGCATCGATAAAAACAGCTCTGTCCGGGACGCCGATAAGATGCGATTCCCCATCTTTTCCAGTTCCTGTCTCTGCTTCATACAGTTCTATGTCTCCTCTTCCCGTTACAGCACAAATCTGCCCGCGGGCTTTCTCACCTTTTGCTGTGCCTCCATTAATCGGGCACTGATTGAAACCGCATTCTGCTTCGAAGCCAGAAAAATGCCTTTCTCAAGCGCTTTTTCTCCGATCAGATCACGTCTGGCAAGAAATGTGATCACATCCTCCTGTCTGTTGTCGATCAGTTCCGGCAGGATGGATTCCATTTCCATACGCAGATATTCCTCATAGCGGTTCTTCGCGTAGGCACTCAGCTCATGCGGAAACATCAGACGATCCAATGCGATCCTGGCCGCAGAAGGGCCGTCGTAAGATGATGCCCGGATAAAGACCTCGTCATATTCCTGATAAAGGATCCCTTTGCCGGTCACGCATTCCCGGTAACGGTACCCCGCGCCTTCGATCTTTGTATGAAATGCCCTTGCACGGGTGTCTTCAATATAATCACTGAAGTATTCGGGAAATGTCAGACAAATGGTTTCCTTCTTTGTATCCAGCACCAGCCGCAGCATCCTGTCATTGTCACCCAGAAGTGCCTTCACAAGCACATAGTTTTCCCTAGTCATATTCACACGGATCTCAGAAAGGTTTTTGCAGTGACGGATCACGCCGTCATGATAATCCTCGACTCCGTCATAGAGCGTGATGCTTTGAAGGTTTTTAGAATTGTAAAAGGCAAACCCCCCGAGCACCCTAAGATGCTCAGGCAGGATTGCCTCTTTGATATCCTCTCTCCAGGAAAAAGCATTGCTGCCGATACCAAGGACCCGAAGTCCATCGATCTGCTCCGGTATCCGCAGCCGGGATACTTCCCCTTCATAGCCTGTCACCTGCGCAGCTGCCTCTCCCTGTATTTCTTTTTGTTCATACGTAAACGGCATATTGTCTCCCGATTACCTTACAAGCGTTCTACCTGCAGCCTTCCGGATGATGCAGAGCACAAGGCCTGCGATCGCCGCGTATACGATCGGCATGATCCGCATCTGATAGATTTCGGAAAACTGAGAAATGCCAATCAAATCAACCAGTCCTTCCGGTACATAATTCACCGCGAATCCGCAGACCAGCGAAATGATCAGGATAACGATAAACCCGAACACACCCCGGCCGGCATCGTATCGGATATCCAGCTTGTCTCCAAACTCATCACGGAGTCTTTTCCTCGTCATGATCCAGATGATCTGGATTACTCCGAAGATCAGGATAAACGCTGATAAGCCGAGACAGATCAGCTGCGGGAAATTCTCAACGATATAAATCTTTTCTGTGATCGCTGCTGAAAAATAAAATGCCAGAACCGCCACCATACACAGCATGGAGATCACCTGCAGTACACGCAAAACAACCGTAAGCGAGCTATCCAGACGTGCCTCCCCTTTTCTGATCTTTTCTTCTTCTTCCTTTGCGTCTTCTAGAATTGCAAGCTGTCTCTCTTCTTCCTGCTGTCTGGCAAGTTCTTTCTTCCGCGCTTCTTTTTGCGCTTTCTTTCGCTCTTTCGCAGAACGGACATCTTCCTCAAACTGCTTTTTATCCTTTTCCAGCCGGGCAGCTTCCTCATCCTGCTTTCCGACTTTACCGATATTCCCCGTTTCTCCGGACACGCCCGCCTGCGCACTGCTGTTAACAGGAGAAATCTCTTTTGTCGGCTCGCCATACAGCGCTGCTTCCATTTCCTTTAGCGCATCCCAGCTTGTCACCACATCCTGCTCTTCCGGATGTTTGGTAAACCAATGCGTGGCAAATGCGCATCCGGGGATCAGCATGCGACCGTTTTTTCTGATCTCAGCAACAGCCATCTCCATCAGCAGGTTCGCATGTGCGCGTCCTTCCGGAGAATTCTCTCCGTAAATGTGCGCGATCTCGTTTACATTCTTTCCTACTTCCGGGTACTGAATCTGCGCAACCGCTTTTCCGTTCTCATCCCGCATCACGATACGGTCATTGTGTATTTCGTATTTCATAATGATCCATCCCGCCTAACGGCATTTACTTATTCAGAAAACCTCTCAACCATGCCATGATCTTCTGAATGATCCCATTTGCATCTTCTGATGAAACATGGATACCCATATCATCAAGCTTATTATAAATGCTTTGTGCCTGATCTTTCAAGGATTTCACATCAAGATCCAAAGAAGAAAGTTTCCGAAGCAGATCTCTTAACTGTGCCTGCTCATCTTCAGTCAGGGAAACACCAAACTTTTCCTCCCCTTCATCGATCAGCGCGTCAAGATCTTCATCGTCACTGTTTGCCACCTTTTCCTTCAGCCATGCCACCATGCCTTCTACTGCTTCGTCGGATACTTCTCCGCTTTCAACGGATTCGGCCATGCTATCTTTGAGTTCACCCGTCGTGACCATCTCATCGATCGCTGCATCTACCGTTTCCTCATCCACCGTTTCTCCGGTTTTTTCGGAATACGCCTTGATCGCGCCGACAAGTGCTGCGGTTCCGGAGATCTCAAACGGACCTGCAACGACAACATCGATGTCTTTCGCACCGGCTGTTGCAAGTGCATTTTCATACATGCCTTCTGTGCAATAACCGATATTCTTTGTCGTGACATCAATCCCTTTCCCGTCTGCGGCTTCCGTCACAAGAACGGAGGAAAGTGCCCTGGTGCCAATCTGATTTGACGGAATATAGGAATCCAGATACTGGTGTTCCTCCTCATTTGTAACCTTTTGGATCTGGTCTTCCGGAATCTCTCCCTCTTTGATCCCTAAAAGCTCATAAACAGTCGCTTTTTCACTGTCGCTTAAGTCTGCGCCAAGGGATAAATACGTTTCCTTCGTATCATAATTCCCATCTGCCGCAAAAGCAGCCGTCTGGCCGGCGGTCGCGATGAACGCTGCCGTCAATGCGATTACTGTTCCTTTTTTTATATATCGATTCATGATATGCCTCCCAATATTTGATTTTGCAGATACAAAGGATTCTTTCCTTTTCACATCTGCTTTTTGCAAAACACAACCGATAATAGCAAATCTCTATCAAAATGTCACGCGATTTGGCACCGACTTTATAAAGGCTTCACAAAATAGACACAGAATACACAGTTTCTTCACCAAAAAAACAACTTTTGAAAACAATCCCTTTGTATGATTGCAGCATAAAGAAAAAGATTTGAAAGCAATTGACATATCAACTTGATCAGACATGGAGGGAACAAATATGTTTCAACTGAAGAATCTGAAGAAAAACAAAAACGAAACCTATGAACACGTCAGCTGGGATTCCGTTTATCAGGAGGTGAAACCCAGAAAGAAAAAGAAACACCTGAACATTTATCTGCGTTCGCTGCTCTGTGCGCTGATCATCGGCGGTGTCGGCGGAGGTATGGTATTCGGCTCCTTTGCAGCGGGGAAAAACGTGTATGGCGGCACTGCTGCGCCGACGGCGATCGCCACCACCACTTCCCAGACTTCACAAAACGAAGCATCCAATAACGAAATCACATCCGGAACGGCTACGCTTGCCGAAGGCATGACGGTTTCGCAGGTTGCCGATCAGTGCACCTCATCCGTTGTCGCGATCACGAACAAAAGCGTTTCTGAAACAATGAGCATGTTTGGTGAAAGCGCGGAGATCGAAAGCGCCGGTTCAGGCGTGATCATCGGAAAGAATGATGACGAGCTTCTGATCGCTACCAATTATCATGTCGTGGAAGGCGCAAACACATTAACGGTATGCTTCAACGATTCGGAAGAGGCTGTCTATGAAGCCAATATCAAAGGAACCGATTCTGCCAACGATCTGGCCGTGGTCGCAGTTTCTCTTTCGGACATTGATGATGATGTTTTAAAGAGCATCTCGATCGCAACCTTTGCAGATGCTGACAGCGCAAGCGTCGGTGATCAGGTTGTCGCCATCGGCAATGCACTTGGGTACGGGCAATCCGTCACATCCGGCTATATCAGTGCTTTGGATAAAGAAGTTGAGATCGACGCGAACACGACTTCCACGCTGCTGCAGACAGATGCTGCCATCAATCCGGGCAACAGCGGCGGTGCCCTGTTCAACATGAACGGTGAACTGATCGGTATCAACACCGCTAAATTCTCCGATACAACGGTAGAGGGAATGGGATTTGCGATCCCGATCTCCAGTGCGGAACCGATCCTTGAAAAACTGATGACAGAAGAAACCAAAAGCAAGCTTGAGAGCGGCTACGGATATCTTGGCATCTATGGACAGGATGTTGATTCCCAGACAGCTGAAAACTATGGTCTGCCGGTCGGCATCTACATCTCACAGGTTGTTAACGGCAGCTGTGCACAGGCCGCAGGACTGCAAAAGGGTGATATCATTACTGCCTTTAACGGACAGGAGATCAGCAGTATGACAGAACTGAAAAACCTGCTTCAGTACTACAAAGCAGGTACACAGGCAGAAGTTACCTATGCAAGAAATTCAAATGGTACTTATAAAGAAAAAACTGTCACTGTTACACTCGATTCAGAAGAAAGCGCAAATGCGAATGACAGTAGCACAGATAATGGTTCCCGGAATGATGGAAATCCTTCTCAGGACGGTTCTTACGGGAATAATATGGATCCGTTTGGTGACAATGATTCACAGTATGGAAACGGTGGTTCCTACGGCGGGAACTCGTTAGAAGACTTCTTCTCCTTCCTGTGGTAAGGAATTCAACCCGCCAGCAGATTCCGAACAAAGATCTCTATCCCGATCGCAATGAGGATCAGGCCGCCAATGATCGTGGCATAAGATGTAAATCTTGCACCGATCTTCTGGCCGATCTTCACGCCGCCGATACAGATCACAAATGTGACTGCGGCAATGATCACAGAGGCAAAAAATGCCATCAGCGCGCCATATCCGGATATGGTAAATCCAACGGAAAGCGCATCGATCGAAGTGGCGATCCCCTGTACGAACAGGACGCCTGCAGTAAAACGCATGCCAGCCGGCTCTTCTGATCCGGCTGCATCCCGCTTCTTCGTGATTCCTTCCCGGATCATATTGATCCCCAGGACTGCAAGAAGGATCAGCGCGATCCACGGAACCAGCCTTTCAAATGAAGTAAACTGTGCTGCGATCGTATGTACACAGATCCAGCCGATCATCGGCATCAGAAACTGAAAAAAGGCAAATACGCCTGCAATCGTCGCCATCCGGGCAGACTTCATCCGGGGATCAGACAGTCCATGTGCGACGGACACGGAAAACGCGTCCATCGCCAATGCTATCCCAAGCAGTATGCTGTTGCCAATAAAAATGCCGATCATCATTTACACTTCCAGCAGATTTGAAATCTCCCCTGCGGCAATCCACAGGGGAGATATTTCTTTTCATCATTCCACAATCCTGAGCGTGAATACTTCTAATGCGCTCCGCTCATTACATCCGAAGCTTACAGCAGGGATTTCCGAAGCTCTTCCCCGCTCTTTGCGGACAGGTATGCAGGTGCAATATCGAATACCGTCTTACAGCCTGTCTGTCCTTCCTGCGCCATGCGGTAAGCTGCTCTCGCATAAGCCACCAGTACACTTGTGGTAAATTCCGGATTGGAATCCAGCTTTAAGCTGTACTCAATGATATG
Source organism: Lachnospiraceae bacterium (assembly GCA_015057865.1). Taxonomy (GTDB): domain Bacteria; phylum Bacillota; class Clostridia; order Lachnospirales; family Lachnospiraceae; genus SY8519. The sequence goes on along the minus strand of SVDH01000005.1, from coordinate 60,242 downwards.
GTTGTTCTCAAGATCCCAGCCGGTCTTTCCGGAACGCAGTACAAATCCGCCGTGCGGCATTGCGCTGTGCTCTGTCAGCAGTTCTTCTTCAGTGATGAAATGTACGGTGGTATCATACTCATCAAAGTAGTTCGGCATGGTCTTGATCGCTTCTTCGATCGCTGCCTTATCAGCACCTTCCTCAGCCACAACAAAGCACTCTCTTGTATGCTTCTGGCGTGTGGTCAGCTCCGGATTCTGTCCGGAACGTGCAGCGTCGAGCGCCTCCGGCACCGGAATGGTATACTGCTTACCATTTTTGACACCCGGGATCCGGCGGATCGCGTCTGAGTGTCCCTGGCTGACGCCTTTGCCCCAGAATGTGTAATCTTTTCCGTTCGGAAGGATCGCATTTGCATACATACGGTTCAGGGAGAACAGACCCGGATCCCAACCTACGGAAATGATTCCTACATGACCGCTCGCTTTCGCTGCAGCATCGACTGTCGCAAAATGCTCCGGGATCTTTGCATGTGTATCAAAGCTGTCAATGACATTAAACAGCTCTACAAACTTCGGTGTCTGTACCGGAAGATCTGTTGCGCTTCCGCCGCAGATGATCAATACATCGATCTTATCTTTCCAGTCGGCTGCTTCTTCTGCGCGGCAGACCGGCACGCCTTCTGTCAGGATCTTGACTGTTTCCGGATCTCTTCTGGTAAAAACTGCCGCCAGCTCCAGATCCTCGTTCTGACGGATCGCGCATTCTACACCGCGGCCAAGATTTCCATAACCTGCAATTCCGATTTTAATACTCATAAAAAAACTACTCCTTTTGATTTAACTTCAATGGTTCCAACTACGCTTCCGGTATCTGAACCGGTCCGTTTTCTGCTATATAATGATACTTCCCATCTTCGCCCAATGCAACCTCCAGATTACACTGTACATTCTGTGCCGGATCCGGATGGTTTTTCCAAAGCTCATATAACTTCGGCAGGAAGATCGGCCACTGACTTGCCTCATAGTCTTCATGGTCGGTCGCCCAGTTCGGAACGATCTTCACATTCGGATCTTCCTGGATCATCTTCAGTACAAATCCCGGCGGCATCGAAGCTTTTGTATTCGAAACCGTTGCCGTGATATGAACCAGACCGCCCGGCACATCTTCCCACTCATGGATCGTGGAATCGACAAATTCGCCGGCGTCATTAAAAACGCCCTCGCAAATAACATGCTTTAATGCTGTTTTACAGGGATAAAACTCATCCAGATGCAGGCGATGGATCTGAACGCCCTCTCCTCCGAATACCGGCAGCCCTTTGGCTGTCGTTTCTGCGATCATATGAATGGAATCCTCCATGCCGTATTCTACCGGAGATTTCACCCAGTTAAAACGCTTGTGAGAACCCGGTGCCCAAAGATAGTATCCCTTCTCCATATTTGCCCAGAACCAGTCCATCATCTCTGATGTCACGCCCGGAAGGAAATGCTGCTTTTGTGACGGCAGCACATATCCTTTTGCGATCGCTTCGTCCGTCAGCTCAAGCGGTGGCAGCAGCGGATCCGGCTTTGCCGGCGGATCAAACGGCATCAGATCGGTATAGATATTCTTCTGAAACGGAATATACGTCTGTCCTGCACTTGCAATGTAATCTGTCTTGTTCTCCATAAGTCCCTCCTCTTTGTCTGTATGCTCATCCTCTATTGTAACAGAAAAACCCGGATTCTCTTTGGCTGCATCCATAAAAACGGACACCAGCCCCCGGATAATCTTTTCCATTCCTTCGTTTTCCATTGCGGCGCGTACACCACAAAGCAAAATCCCGGTTTTCCCACTCCAGTCAGTCAGCACATCATAGAGTGCGTCAAGATTTCGCCCGTAATAGTCCGGCAGCGGAAGCACCTGCTCCAACAGATCATGCAGCGCCTCTCTGCTCTGGATTCCTTTTAGATCGATTCTGTATTCTATCATTCTTCCTACCGTATTTGGTGTTTCAACATTCAATAGAGCTGTTCAAATGTCTCATAATGATCATCTGTGTAATAGATCCTTCCATCATCGGAATAGACGATGCGTTTTGCCCCGCGGCTGGATTTTCCCAGTGTACCGATGTCGCATTCATGGTAAGAGCCGTCGGGCAGCTGTCCTTCGTAGTTCCCAAACCGGTCTCCGCCAATACATTTTCCGGGCGCATACGGTTCCAGAGAACCGCCTTCCCATCCAAGGCTTTTGGCTTCCTTTTTTGTGATGAAATTAGACGGCAGCTTTTCATAGGTGTGCAGATACAATGCCACATCTTCCTTAGACGTATAACTCCCATCCTCATCTATCTGCGGAGCAGAGACATGCTCATCGGTCTCCTGATCTGATGCCACACTTTCTGTCACAGTCTCTGTCTGCTGGGGCGCGGGCTGCTCACTTTTGCTTCCACATCCGACGAGCAGAAAAAGCATCATGCTCAGGATAACAAGCAATGCTGCAAACCGTCTGAACCGTCCTTTTGGAACTTGTTTTAATCTTCTATGGATGATCATCCCTGTACTCCCGCATCACCGGTATCGAGCAGCATGAATGTGCCCATTCCGGTTGCGCAGATCTCGTCATTGTCTGCATTGACGATCTTTCCGGTCACGCTGGCCATCCGCCGTCCCAGGTGGGTAAATGCGATATAGATACGGAAATGGGAATCCGTCAATGCGCGTAAAAAGCTTACCGAAAGATCTGTTGTGATCACAAAATGTCCGGTACGGGCCGCGATCGCCGTACCCATACAGGTATCAAGGAGTGCTGCCACGATTCCGCCATGGATCCCGCCATATGGATTCAGATGTGCAGGATTTACGGTATAACCAAAAATCGCTTCCCCAAATCCCTCTTTTCCGTCTGCACTGCTGTCAAGAAGCTGCAGCTTTAAGCTCGCATTCATACGCTCGGGCTCCTTTGTCGAGCGCTTCATCACCATTTTGAGCGCATCTTCAAATTCCTGATCTGTCATCTGTATATGTGCATGTTTTGCCATTATTGTCCTCTCTCTTTCGATCAGCACAACTCCCTGATCTCTTTTATACCTGTATAGATCTGTACTTCTCCGTCATTTAAAGAAACGTATGCCGGCGCCTGTCTGATGCCGATCGCCGCCACAAGCTTTGGCTCTTTATAAGCATTGAATTCACGATATGCTTTGCCGCCTAAAAGTTCTCTTGCATACATGCTGTTCGGATCATTGTGTGCCGCAAACAGATACCATCCGTTTGGCAGCTCACCCGGGTTCTTTTTATTCGGCGCATCCGCATTGCTCTTCCATCCGCCGCTTGTAAAATCAAGTGTCATCTGGTTTTCCGGAACCGTATCACCTTCTGATACGGTCTCCGGTTCTTCTGCTTTGGGCGTGCCGGATTCAAACTCCATATCCGCAAACCGCAGCTGTCCGTCTGCCTCTTCTTCTGTGCGCACCGGTTCCGGTTTTTTCCCGGTCAGCTCTGCCTCGGAAAACGGGCCGACCACCACATCTCCTTCGATCTGAAGGCCATATATTTCCTCGTCGGTTCCTGATCCGTCAGCCGGTTCGTCGTCCCGGGGTCTATGCCACTCCTCCATATCCGCCCGGATCCGCTGTGCCCAGTTAAATGCCTCTCTTCCGGCTTCGATCTCTTCCGGCGTCGGCTGTTCCATCGCGTCTGCGTCTTCCTTTAACTGCAGCGCAATATTTTCACGGACTTCTTCCGGCGTCTCTGCTTTTCTCGGATGAAGCAGGAAGTTTCTACGGTTTTTAAATTCCTGCAGTTTTCCGTCATTCCACTCATCCATCGGATGATAGTATCCCGCGATCCTGCAAAATACATTGGTCTTCTGTCCGCATACCGGACATTCGTAGACCGTTCCCTTAAGATACCCATGTCCGGGACACATCGAATAGATCGGTGAAACGGTAAAATACGGCAGTTCATAGTTTTCTGTCACGTAACGCACCAAAGAAGCCGTATCCATCCAGCTCTTCATCTGTTCAGAAAGATAGATGTGAAATGCCGTGCCGCCTGTATACATCGACTGAAGACCGTCCTGTATGGAGAGCGCCTCCTGCACATTGGTCGTCGCATCAGAGGGCAGCTGACTGCTGCTTGTGTAATACGGTGTGTCTCCGGGCTTTCCTGCCGTGACGATCTCCGGATACAGTCCCCTGTCCTTGCGCGCCATGGCAAAGGCTGCCGATTCTGCAGGCGTCGCCTCGAGTTCAAACAGATCTCCATAATGCTGCTGGTAATATACCAGACGGTCCTTCATATGCTTCAGGATATCTTTTGCAAACTTCTGTGCCGTCGGATTCCAGAGATCGCGCTTGAGCCAGTGCGCATTCAGACAGGCTTCATTGATCCCGACCGGACCGATACTCGAATAATGCCTGTTATATGTCCCCATATACCGCTTGGTATAGGGATAAAGTCCCTCTGTCAAAAGACGGGTCAGAACCCCGCGTTTGATCTTTAAAGATCTCGCTGCCAGATCCATCGCCTCATCCAGTCTCCGGTAAAAATCATTTTCATCACCGGACAGCCAGGCGATCCTCGGCAGATTCACCGTCACTGCACCGATTGAACCGCTGTGTTCCCCGTAACCGAAATAACCGCCGCTTTTTTTCAAAAGGGTCTCTCCCGGTTCTTCTCCCTTTTCGTTCCGTCTGGCATCTTCGGGAAGCCGGTCACTGAAAATATGATTTGCAAAATACGGCGTTCCGTACTTTGCCGTCATCTCAAATAAAAGCCTGTTGTTATCTGTGTCCGACCAATCAAAAGCCTCTGTTATGGCATAAGTCGGAATCGGATATCGGAAAGCCTGCCCCTCACTGTCACCCGCGATCATGGTCTCTAAGAACGCCTGGTTGATCATATCCATCTCTGCCTGACAGTCACCATAGGTGAATTCCATCTCTTCCCCGCCGACAACTGCAGGAACATCATAAAGATCGGCCGGCACACGCCAGTCCATGGTAATATTACAAAACGGCGGCTGTGTCCCCCATCTGCTCGGCACATTGACACCGAATACAAACGATTCGATGCACTGCCGGACCTGACGGTAATTCAGTTCCTCTGCACGGACGTATGGCGCCAGATAGGTATCGAACGATGAAAATGCCTGCGCGCCTGACCACTCATTCTGCATGATCTCCATAAAGCTGACCATCTGGTTGCACAATACTGCCAGATGTCTTGCCGGTCCGAAGCTTAATTTGCCGCCGACGCCGCCCAGTCCTTCTGAAATAAGCTGTCTTAATGACCAGCCGGCACTGCGCCCCGTCAGCATGGACAGATCATGAATATGGATCAGACCGTTTTTATGTGCCTGCGCGATTTCCTGATCATAGACCTCAGAAAGCCAGTAGTTTTCTGTCACTGCTCCGGAATTGCTCAAGATCAGACCGCCGATGGAAAAGTCCCCCTTTTCATCGCTTAAAACCTTCCAATCTGCCGGCTTTACATAGGAATTCACCAGATCAATATATCGTTTGATCACTTCATGCATGCAACTATCTCCTCGTCTGCACAAAAGTCAGTTCTTTTTGTGCTGATTCATCGTCCGGCCAGGACTGCAGATACTCTTCCAGCAGCGTATAAGCCGTTTCATAATCTCCGCTTCCTTCATAGGATGCGATCAGGCCTTTTAAGACCGCCTGTCCGTCTGCGTCTTCCATTTCCCGCAATGCGGAATAATATCGGATCGCTTCTTCATAGAGACCGCCGCCTTCCGCCGCAGCTGCCAGATCCAGCATTTCGTCAGGATCATCCGCGTGTTCTTCGGCATACCGGTCAAACATGGTAACGGCTTCTTCTCGCTGTCCTGTCTGCGCATAGATCATCCCCTGGTATAAGACCGCCTGATCCGAGCCTTCCTCAATAGCCTGATTCAGATAGGAATTTGCCTGCTGCGTATCATCAAGCAGATAGCAAATGTATCCTTTTCTGCATAGATCTTCTTCCGATTCCTCTTCAAACGCAAGCGCCTGTTCCAGCGCGGCATTTGCCTTTTCCGGCTGTTCAGCATCCTTAAAAGCCTGATAAACAGCAAAGGTCAGTTCATAATCGTTCGGTGCATTCTGAACGGCACGCGCATAATCCGTATCTGCCTGTTCGATCAGTCCTGCTGCCAAAGACGCACAGCCACGCAGATACCAGACATTACTGTCTGAAGGATCCTCTTCCAATATCTCGTCATAAATGCCGATCGCGCTTTCCGGATCCCCATTTTCTACCAAAGCTTTTGCCTTGTAATAAATGATATCCGTCTCCAGTTCAGAAGTGTCTCCCTTTGACTCCTCCAAAGCCAGATCAAACTTCTCGATCGCAGTCTGGTAATCGCCTGCCTTAAACGCCGCGATTCCTTCACTTCTGTATGCTTCTTCCTGTTCTCTGTCTTTTCCGATGCTGCATCCCGAAAGACTGATCGTACTGATGATCAGTGCTCCCGTTAAGATCATAATAAATGGTTTCTTTCTGTTTGACTTTCTCATAGTTTAGCTTTTAAATAAAGTACTTAATATTCCCCTTCCCAGACTTGCGCCGACATTTCCGCCGAGCGTCTGTCCGAATTTACCAAAGTTCTTGCCGACTTGTTTTCCGACCTGTCGTCCAACCGTTCCGGCTACCGTAGCGCCCACCTGTTTGATTGCTTTTTTCTTGGCCTTCGCTTCTTTTTCCGCCTGCTTTTCAGCTTCTTTTTTGGCTTTTTCTTCTGCCTTTAATGCCTCTTTTTCTGCCTTCTCAGCTTCCTTTTGTGCTTCTGCCTCAGCAGCCTGCGTCTCAGCCTCAGCCTGTGCTTCAAGGCCCTTTCTCTGCAGGAACTCATATGCGGAATCCGGATCGATGCTTTGTGCGTATTTGCTGTAAAGAAGAGATGATTTCATGCATGTATCCCGCTCTGCTTCGCTGATCCCATCCATCAGGCTCTGCGGCGGCAGGATATTGACACGCTGCGCGATGCCCGGCACACCGTCTGCACCCAGGAAGGAAACGACCGCTTCGCCGATCCCCAGCGCTTCCAATGTCTCATATGTATCAAACTCCGGATTCTCACGGAACGCGTCCGCTGCAGCGCGGACAGCCTTCTGCTCGGTCGGTGTATACGCATGCAGGGCATGCTGGATCTTATTGCCAAGCTGTGCCAGAATGCCATCGGGAATATCCCCCGGATTCTGTGTGCAGAAATAAACACCGACACCCTTTGAACGGATCAGTTTGACCACCTGCTCAATCTTTTCAAGAAGATTCTTTGACGCGCCACTGAAAAGCAGATGTGCCTCATCAAAGAAGAATACGAGCTTCGGCTTATCCAGATCGCCCACTTCCGGCAGCGTCTCAAACAGTTCCGAGAGCAGCCATAACAGGAACGTCGAATACAGTCTGCCGTTATTGATCAGACTGCTCGAATCAAGGATGTGCATCATCCCTTTTCCGCCTGCGCCGACCGCAAGCCAGTCATTGATATTCAGTGCAGGTTCTCCGAAAAATACATCGCCGCCTTCCAGCTCCAGTGCAACGAGTGCTCTTGTGATCGCGCCAAGAGAAGCACTGCTGATCTTTCCGTAATCAGCGGCCAGTTCGGATGCATTTTCATTTACAAAATTCAACATCGCCTTCAGATCTTTTGTATCGATCAGAAGCAGATTGTTGTCATCCGCGATCTTGTATACGATGTTCAGGATATCTGTCTGCAGATCATTCAACTGAAGGATCCTTGCCAGCAAAAGCGGCCCCATCTCAGAGATCGTCGTACGCAGCTGAATCCCGTTCTTTCCGTAAATATCCCAGAACGTAACCGGGTAACCCTGATAGGAAAAGCCTGCTTCCCCGAGTCCGAACCGTGCGATGCGCTCCTGCATATCCGCGGAATCCGCACCTGCATTCATCATCCCCGCGATATCGCCTTTGACATCCGCCAGAAATACCGGGACTCCCATATCAGAGAACGCTTCCGCCATAACCTTTAGTGTTACCGTCTTTCCGGTACCGGTCGCTCCTGCGATGAATCCATGACGGTTTGCCATTCCCGGCAGGATCGAGACCTTTTCTCCGGCTTGCGTATTACCCATCCATATAGCGCCTTCATAGAACATAAGTACCGCTCCTTTCATAAATCCGCGTTTAAGCGGATGATTCACCGACTTTATCTATCTTTTTCAGTATACCTATTTTCCCTGTATTTTACAACGAAAGTTTGTTATCATAGAGAAGCAGAACTCAATGAAACGGAGGTGACTTACATGTGGCAATCATTTACACAATGGATGTCTGACTGGAGCTTCTTTTCCATCCTCATACGTCTGATCCTTGCCTGGGTCATCGGCTTTGCGATCGGCATAAACAGAGAACGGAATAACCGGAGTGCCGGTATCCGTACACATGTCCTGGTCTGTATCGGCGCTGCCCTTGTCATGATGACAGGCCAGTATGTATTCCTTCATTTTCCGGGCGCGAACGGTGATGTGGCGAGACTTGGTGCACAGGTCATCAGCGGCATCGGTTTTCTGGGTGCGGGCACGATCATTGTCACACAGCGCAGACATATACGCGGGTTAACAACCGCCGCAGGACTTTGGGCATGCGCCTGCACGGGACTGGCCATCGGCATCGGATTTATCGAAGGTACGATCATTGCCGTGATTCTGATCATCGTTACCTTAAGTCTGATGTCTGTCGCAGAAAAAAATCTCCGGAACGACGAACGGCATTTTGACCTGTATGTCGAACTCAAAGCCGGACAAAACACGCGTGCACTGATGCGTTTTTTCGTAAAGCACCGGATTACTTTTACGGAGTTTAACCTGATGCCCGGCACTTCTCCGGAAGAAGGCACCGCGCTGACTGTCAATATCAGTCTCGAGCGCAATTTCTCACTCGAACAGTTCCTTAAGGAACTGGAACAGATTGACGAAATAGAGTTTTTTGAAATTATTTAATTGTTCCGTTAAAAGACTATAAAAAGCTTTTGAAAACAAATGGAAAATGGAGGTTATAAATGTATCAGATCAAAGACATTGCACTTGCGCCTTCGGGCGAACATAAGATTGACTGGGTCAGAAAGAACTGCCCCTTACTGAGAAGTCTGGAAGAAGATTTTTCGAAAGAAAAACCATTTGCGAGCATCCGCATTGCCCTGTCCATTCATCTGGAAGCAAAGACCGCTTATCTTTGCCGTGTGCTGGCCGCAGGCGGTGCAGAAATGTATATCACGGGAAGCAATCCGCTCTCCACACAGGATGATGTCGCAGCTGCACTTGCCGCAGGCGGATTGAACGTATTTGCATGGCACGGATGCACTGAGGAAGAATATGACGCCAACATCGCGCAGGTCCTTGCAGGAAACTGTAACATCATCATCGATGACGGCGGAGACCTGGTAAATATGCTCCATACAAAAATGCGTGATAAGCTGCAATACGTGATCGGCGGCTGTGAAGAGACCACGACCGGTATCATCCGCCTGATCGCCATGGCAAAAGAAAAGCAGCTGACATTTCCGATGATGCTGGTAAACGATGCCGACTGCAAGCATCTGTTTGACAACCGCTACGGGACAGGCCAGTCCGTATTTGACGGCATCAACCGCACGACCAACCTGATCGTCGCAGGCAAAAAAGTGGTTGTTGCAGGATATGGCTGGTGCGGAAAAGGCGTTGCGATGCGCGCAAAAGGGATGGGCGCACAGGTCATCGTCACAGAGATCGATCCGGTTAAGGCGATCGAAGCTGTCATGGACGGATTTGATGTGATGCCGATGGCAGAAGCCGCACCGATCGGTGATTTCTTTATCACTGTCACAGGCTGTGCAGGTGTCATCGATGAAGCGCATTTCCACCTGATGAAAAACGGCGCGATCCTGTGTAACGCAGGACACTTCGATGTCGAGATCAATATGAAGCGGCTTCGCGAGATCGCGCTCGATACGATCGACCAGCGTCAGAATATTACAGGCTATCAGATTTCTGATGAGAACTGGATCTATGTTCTCGCGGAAGGGCGTCTTGTAAACCTGGCCGCAGGCGACGGACACCCGGCCGAGATCATGGACATGAGCTTTGCGATCCAGGCACTGAGCGCAAAATACCTGGTAGAGCATAAAGCAGAACTTGCCGGCAAAGAAGGCACCGACTTCCTGATCCGCGTACCGCGTGAAGTAGATCTGGAAGTCGCAACCAGGAAGCTTTCCTTCCTCGGAAAGAAAATCGATACACTGACGCCGGAACAGGAAGCCTATCTGAATTCCTCTTCCATAGAATTTTGACACAGCTTAGGGGGAACATTTCATGAGTAACGAAAACAAAGATCTTGAGATCAACGTTGTCTGCAACATGTGCACGACAAACTGCAACCTGACCGCCAAATACGTCGACGGCAAACCGTATGTATCCGGCAGCCGCTGCCCGCGCGGAGACAAGTTCGGGGAGGGAAAACTGAGGAAAGCAGCGGAAGGCTGAAAACAAGTTGATAAACAAACAACATGCAAAAGGAATCCGACCAGACCGGCCGGATTCCTTTTCTTATGATTCATACTGTTGGTAAGCTTCTGCGTTCTTTGATCTTTACAGCCCCATATCCTCGATATACTCTGCGATCGCTTCGCCTGCCATACGTCCGGAGTTGACTGCAAATCCCATGGAGTTACCGCAAAGGGTGAAGTTGTAGCTGTCGCCGTAGATGATATTGGAATCATTACCGCATGCATACAGACCCGGGATCGGCTCCTGGTCGCCGCCCATTACTTCGCAGTACTTGTTGATGCGGACACCGCCGATGCTGCCGTAAGCCGCTACGAAGAACTTACCGCAGCGGTATTTGCCCTTACCATAGATCGGGTGCAGGAAATCAGGATTCTTGTGGAACTTGCCGTCACGTCCTTCTTCGCACATCTGATTGTATTCATCAAAGGTCTCCTGCAGCTTATCAGCATCGATGCCGATCTTTTCTGCAAGTTCTTCGATGGTATCTGCTTCGAAGTATCCTTCGTATCCTTCTGCAACGGCGCGCTCAAATTCCGGTCCTACCGCAAAGAATGCTTCTTCCGGATGCACGATATCAAAGATATCCGGTCCATTCTGCTTATAGTAGTTGATGATCGCGTCATCCAGGATGCAGTATGCGTATTTACCCGGCTGCTGACGGATCGCATTTCCGGTATAGGTCGTATTGCCCATGTACTGCTCGTTCATAAAGCGATCGCCGCGCTGATTGATCATCAGGTTCGGCTGACGAAGCACTGCATCAAGCAGGAACCAGTTCATGTTGTCTGCCAGCTGGTAGATGATCTCCAGGTTCGCGCCATAACGCTCTGCGCCGACATCCCACATACCCTGCAGGCCTTCGCCCTGGTGTGCCGGGATACGGAACGGCCAGAAGTCTTTCCAGAGATTCAGGTCAAATTCATCACGCAGCATCTCTTCGTTATTACCGAATCCACCGGTTGCAACCACAACTGCTTTACCGCGTGCTTCGATCTCATTGCCGTCTTTGTCAACAGCGATCATACCGACTACACGGCCGTCTTCTACGATCAGGCTCTTCATGGATGTTTCCAGGCAGATGGTCGTTCCCATCTCCTGCGCCTTTTCTGCCAGGATACGTGCCATCGGACCTGCCGCACGCGGGCCGATCACACCATTCTCCGGTTTTACGATATGCCAGGTTGCCGCAGACTCTTTGAAGTAACGGAATGCACCGGCAAATTCTACACCATAGTCCTCAAGCCAGGAAATGGTATCAGCAGACTTGTTAAAGTAGGTCTGAACCAGATCGGAATCTACCTGGAAATGCGTATAGCGCATATGCTCATCCAGCGCTTCCTGTACCGTGATATTATTGAACAGTTTTTTCTGGATATGGGTATCGATTCCAAGCGGTCCCATACCCATATTTGCTGCACCGCCGGTGGTGTTGGTCTTCTCAAAAATAATTGAGGTCAGGTTGTTTTCACCTGCTGTTACTGCAGCTGCAAGGCCTGCCGGGCCGCCGCCTGCGATGATGACATCTGCTTCCATTTTCTTCATAATCTTTCCTCCGCCAAGTAATTGATCCGTATTATTGAATACTCTCGGTTTGGTAACCTTTTTCTTTTTGCCGCTGATGGATGATACGCCTGCCTCAGCTGCCGCCTGACTGTTCTGTGCTGCTGCCATCAGTGCCGCACTGCTACGACGAATCCGTCTGGAAGCTTTCTTTGCTTCACCCTTTCCGTCTGCTGCAGCTGCTCCGCCGGCTGCCAGCAATGCCGCTTCTCCGGCGCTTCCCGGTGCCGGTTTTGCCGACGCGCGTGTCAGCTTGGACGGAAGCTTCGGTACACGCCCTGAAGTCTTGATGATCGCGCCTTCCGGACATGCATCCATCCATTCACCTGCTTTCACGCCGGCAAATGCATCCAGCATATGGACATAACCCGGTTTCCCTGTGATCGCGTCTTTGACCGGACATGCTTCAATACACAGACCGCATCCGGTACATTTCTTCGGATCGATGTAAATCGTCTGGAACGCTTCGCAAACATCATGTGCACATTTTTTGCGGATGTGCTCTTCAAATTCACCGGCAAACTGAGCCAGTGCGCCAAGAACGAAATCCGAACCGGTCTGTCCCATCGTACACGGTGTTGAAATCACCATTGCCTCGCCGATCTCCTGGATCATCGGAAGGAATTCCTTCTTTCCTTTTCCTTCTGTGATCTCTCTGACCATCGTATGCAGCTGGATCAGGCCTTCTCTGCAGAATGTGCATTTGCCACAGCTCTGCTTTCTGCCCTCTAACAGGATCTTCTCTGCTTCATGCACGATACAGCAGGTATTGTCATATACGGTAATAACGCCGTTTCCGACCGGCGTTTCTTTTTCGATGACCATCTCTGCGCCAGATGCATCAAACAGTTTTGTGCCGATCGCGATCGCCTGGATGTCTTCTGAAATGCCCGATTCTTTCAGGATGTCAGAAACCTTTGTTCCAAACGAAACTTTTCGGATCTCGCCTGTCACAGCCTCTTTGCCGTTTGATACCGGGCAGACTGCCACATAGGTTCCCGGCTCATAGGAACCTGTCAGAATCTCAGAAAGCGCATGCAATGTCTCAATGTGATGGAACGCACCGCCCTTGCTCTCCCTGCGATTGATGATCCCATACTGAATCTCTACGCTGCATTCTTTTGCCGCGTCGGAGATCTCTTCCCCAAGTGCTTCACAGCCTTCCGGCAGATACAGCCATTTTTCATCGGCATTGACCGCATGTGCCGCAATGCAGATTCCGTCAAGCACTTTTTCTGCATCTTCTTTGAGCAGCGCCAGAAGCGCGCCGTTTCTGTCTGCGTTATTCAGTCCGGCAACCACACGGATCGGATTGGTCTGCTGATCTCTTTCTGCGATCACACGATCCCACTTGTCAGCAACCGGCTCTTTTTCAATGCCAAACTCGAGAAGACCGGTTTCTCTGATCATCGTGATCAGATCTTCTGATCCGATGCCTTTTGCTTTGATATAACCATTATATTCACGCATTGACCGTCACCTCCTCTTCCTTATTTCCTTCAGCTGCTTCTGTATTGGAAAATTCATTCCACAGCCGCGGAGGATGGATCATAAGTCTTAAGTCACACTGCAGGCACCTGCTTGCTTCACCGCAGATGTCCGCATCGCAGATTCCGAAGTCAAACTGATTGAAGTTATCCTCTCTCTCTTCTGCCGTCTTCAGTTCAGGCTGCTTGCGCGCAAGGTAGCCAAAGCCTTCTTCCTTGCCGATGCACGGATCTTTCACCTGCTCCGGTGCGAGCACTTCTGAAATGTCTCCGTCTCCGCCAAGGTAACGGTCGATCTCCTGTGCCGCCTCACGGCCTGCCTCGATCGCCATGATCACAGATTTTGTTCCGTAAACCACATCACCTGCAGCAAAGATGCCATCTACGGAAGCCGCATTCGATCCTTCTTTAACCACGATGCTGTTTGCGCGTCCGAGTTCAAGGCCCATATCCACGGTGCCCTGCGGGCGCTGTCCTGTTGCGAAGATAACGGTGTCACCTTCGATATGATGCTCAGATCCTTCTTCCTTCTCGATCACCGCACGGCGGTTTTCGTCAAAGTAGAATGCTTTTACATTCATGAAATCAACACCGGTTACATGATCCGTACCGGTAATGCGTTCAAATGTCTGTGCCGGATGCACGAAGATGCCTTCTTCCTGTGCCTGTTCGATCTCTTCATCGTCTGCCGTCATGACATCTCTTGCTTCCAGGCAGGCAAGGTGAATTTCTTCTGCGCCCAGACGTTTTGCACTGCGCGCACAGTCAAATGCAACGTTACCGCCGCCAAGAACGATGACGCGTTTGCCCATGCCGGTTTCTTTTCCCATGGATGCGTTCTGCAGGAAGTCGATGTTCAAAAGAACCTCCGGCAGGTCACTGCCTTCCATCGGAAGACGGACACCTTCATGTGATCCGATCGTTAAGAGCACTGCGTCAAATTCTTTCAACAGATCTACCGGCTTTTCTACACGGCAGTTCGTCTCGATCTTAACGCCCTGTTCCTCAATGATGGCGATCTCTTCATCCACAATATTCCGCGGCATTCTGTATGCCGGGATTCCGTACTGTGCCATACCGCCGCACTTCGGAAGCGCTTCTTTCAATGTAACATCATGACCCTGTTTCCGCAGATAATATGCTGCTGTCAGGCCGGCCGGTCCGCCGCCGACAACGCATACCTTCTTTCCGGTATCCGGAAGCTGCTTGCCTTTTCCTCTCCAGTATTTCCCTGTGTCATGTTCTGCCGCATAACGTTTGATGTTGCGGATCGACATGGCTTCGTTGACTTCCCTGCGCTTGCAGTCCAGCTCGCAGACGTGGTTGCAGATATAGCCAAGGACTTTCGGGAACGGAGCTTTCTCGCGGATCACCGCAAGCGCAGCATCATAATCACCCTGTTTTACGAAACGGACATATCTCGGAACATCGGTATGCGCCGGGCATGCCGCACGGCACGGAACCGTAAGTTCCTCTTTTGTCTTTCCTGTCTCAGCCGCCTGCAGCTTGTCACGGATCGAGCCTGTCGGGCAGACTTCCGCACACGCTCCGCAGAACCGGCAGTCCTCATCTTTCAGGAGTTTTCCATGAACTGTCGCAACAAACGTCTCAAGGTCTTCACGTTTGGTATAATCCAGCACACCGACACCACGAAGCTTCTTGCAGGCACGTACGCATCTGCCGCAAAGTACGCAACGGTTCATATCATGGATCAGGAGCGGATTCCCTTCTTCCATTCTGGCGCCCTTGATACGCACACGCATACGGGACGCATTGGCACCGACATACTGCATCAGGGTCTGAAGCTCACAGTTGCCATACTTCGGACAGGTTGAGCAATCCTCAGGATGCGCTGCCAAAAGCAGCTCAAGCGCAAGAACTCTGAGCTTGTCGACACGTTCCGAACGGGTACGGATCACCATACCGTCTTTTGGTCTCAGTGTACAGGAAGGAACCGGCTGCTCCTCTCCGTCCACTTCGACGATACACATCCGGCAGCTGCCATTCTCCGGCAGGTCCGGATGATAGCAAAGGTGCGGGATGTAGATTCCCGCCTGGAGTGCACTCTCCAGTACATTCCGGTCATCCGGCACCGTAAGCCGGACACCATCAATCGTGATAATAGCCATATCCATCTCCTTTTGAACAATTGTCCTGTCATTCATCGATTGACAAAGTTTCCGTTATCATGATACCTTATTCCCAGTATATCATGTTTTATTCATCTTATCCTCAAACGTTCGTAGGATTTTATTGCAAATATCATTATCAATCATTCAACATTTGTCTGATTAGTTTTATATAACCTGGAGAGCGAAACTATGGCACAGGATATCACCACAGAAAACATCATGCTTTTGACACAGATCAATGCACTCTATCAAAGCCTGTCCGAAGATGGCGGAATGCCCCGTCTGGCACAGATGCTTGAAGATTACATCCATTATCCGGTATCCATCTGCGACATCAGCTACCAGATCATTGCCGTCTCAGATCAGATGAACCAGTTTCCCTTCGGCATCCAGCGCACGCCGGGAGGACTTCTTTTAGACAGCAGCGAAATCGAAAGTCTGAGGCGCCTTCAGATCGAAGAAAAGATCTATGAGAACCGTCAGACATTCCATGTCAATCCTGAGGATCACCCGGATACGACCTGGGCGTTTTGCGCAATCCGCATTCATCAGGTTCCGATGGGGTATGTCGCCGTATGTCTGCCCAAGGAAATCCGGCTAAGCGACGATCAATTGCAGCTGATCACGGCTTTTTCTGATGTCTGCGCGCTTGAGATGCAGCGCCGGGGGCTGCCGGACAACCGGACGGGTATGCCCTACGAATCTTTTCTGATCGACCTTTTTGAAGGCCGTTTTACAGAATCTGATACAATCACCGAGCGTTTGTCTATCCTCGGACATACGCCGGGAGGATATTACTGTGTGATCGCGCTTGAATCTGCCACGCCGCTTGATAATCATCTTTTTCATAGACGTCAGGTCATGACACTCAGAGAGCATTATCCAAAAAGTATGGCTGTTGTTTACAAGGACCACATCCTGCTGTTGATCAATCAGGAACATCCCGTATTGCTCACGGATGCTTTTCTGCATCCTCTCCAGACATTCTGCACCCGCAATGATATGATTGCCGGGATCAGTCAGCCGTTTGCGGACATCATTAAAATCAGCGCGTATTATCACCAGGCGCTGCGCACACTGGAGTTGAGTGATACCTCCAATCCGTCCATCCGGCTCTATCACAGCACCGACGCATTATTGCCTTACCTGTTTTCGAACTGTGACTATTCCGGTCTGCAGATCGGCATTCACCATCATATCTATCAGTTGATCGAGCATGACAGGGAATACCGTACGGATTTTATACAGACGCTACGCACCTATCTGGACTGTGACCGAAACGCGGCGCTCGCTGCCTCAAAGCTGCACATCCACAGGAGCACCTTTTTTTACCGCATCAAAAAAATAGAAGAGCTGCTTGACATTTCTGCCACAGACAGTCATCTTCTATTTCTATATGAGTTATCTTTTTATATTCTGGATTATCTGAGCCGGTAACAGATCCGCCCATTCCAACCACACAAACAGGGCTCTTACGCTCTTTAGCCCATTGCTTCCTCATCCTTTGCGCGATTTTTCGCCATTGCCTCCAGGATCTTTTCCTTGCGCTCCATTGCGCCTTCACGTCTTTTTTTCTCATCTTCCACTACCGCACTGATAAAGAATGCTGCCGGAAGTGCTGCCGCAACGACTGCCGCCGCGCCTGCCAGGATCAATCTTCTGCTGATCATAAAAAACATCTCCTCTCTAAACGTATTTCCGTATCATTTTTTACATTGTTATGCTGATTTGTTGATTATAGAATAGCACAAAATGCTGTTCTTATCCATTGATAAATTCTTGTTTGTAGATTCGACAAACACGAATTTGCAAGACAAAAAAAATAGTGGTATCATCTTATGAAATTGAAAACGCAAACAGAAAGGGTCTTCACCATGAGTTCTAGCAACAGTTCTAAAATCAGCCGGAAAGGGATTTTCTTTGTTCTGGTCCTTGGATCAGTCATCACTTCCATTGTATCAACCGTTATGAGTACCGCATTGCCGGTCATCATGGTTGACTTCAGTATTCCGGCAAGTCAGGCGCAGATGGTCACCAGTATCTATTCCCTGGTCAGCGGGATCATGATTCTGGCTACAGCATTTATCGTCAAACGGTTCCCGACGAAAAACCTGTTTTTTATCGGCATGGGACTGTTTACAGTCGGCATACTCTTCTGTGCCATGGCACCGACCTTTTCCATCATGCTGCTCGGGCGGATCATTCAGGGCGTCGGTTATGGCATCATCATATCCATGACACAGATGGTAATCCTGATCATCATCCCTTCCGCCAAACGCGGCTTTGCGATGGGTGTCTACGGACTGGCTGTTACATTTGCTCCTGTTGTAGCGCCAATGATCGCCGGCGTGATCATTGACCATTGGGGATGGCGTGTGATCTTCTGGATCATCCTCCTGTTCTGCCTGGTGGATTTTATCTGCGGCGCAAAATTTATGAAAAACGTATTGGAGAATTCCAAGCCTTCTTTCGATCTGCTGTCCATGGTGCTTGCAGCGATCGGGTTTACCTGCATCGTACTTATGGCCGGCAATATGGGAAGCTATCCGTTTATGAGCATTCAGGTTGCACTCCTGCTTGTCATCGGTCTGGTCGCACTGGTCATCTTCTCGGTTCGTCAGATGCGCATCGAATCACCGCTTCTGAATCTGCGTGTATTTAAGACCAGAGACTTTACCGTCGCAGTCATCATCTGCATGATCTTTTATGCATTGATGAATGGTATGTCAACGATCATCCCGATTCTGGTCCAGACCGTGCAGGGACAAAGCGCCACGGTATTTGGTATCGTCATCGCGCCATGCGCATTGATCACGGGTCTGATGAGTCCTGTTGCCGGAAAGCTGTATGACAGGATCGGCATGAAGCCCTTGGCGATGCTTGGAACATCACTTGTTCTGATCAGTGAGATCAGCACACTTTTTGTAAAGGAGAATATGTCTTCCTACATTCTGATCATTCCGCTCGTCATCTTAGGCTTTGGTATGTCCTTTGTCATGATGAATCTGGCGGCCTTCGGAATGGAAAAGCTTGAGGGCGTAGAAAAAACCGACGGCACAGCATTGATGACATGCCTGCGCACGATCGGCGGAGCGCTTGGCGCAGCAGGCTTTGTATCGCTGATGTCAGTCGGCGTAACGGATTCCAATTATACCATCGCGAATGTCCGCCACAGTTATGTCGGCATGGTGATCCTTGCCGTCGTCTGTGTCATTCTCGCGTTTGGATTTATCAAAAGCAATAAAAAGGCGGAATAACAGATAGTACTTGTCTTCATTTCTAGATCATAAAACCTTGTGATCCGCTCAACAGGCGGATACACAAGGTTTTTTTGTTACCGGCTTTTACACCTGTAAAACCTATAGGATCTGATACACCCACTTTTTATGGGTGTACCAGGTAATTTTCAATTGTTCCACATTTTTTTAAAATAAGAAATGAGGTATGGTGAAAATGCAGATGACAAAAGAGTTCAGGATCCAATTGGGTCTGCGGATTCGGGAAGCCCGTAAAAAAGCGGGGCTTACGCAGGAACAGCTCGCAGAACAGCTTGAAATGAATAAGAAACACATTTCAAATATGGAATGTGGAAAGAGCAGTCCTTCTTTGCCTGCTCTGATTCGTATTTGCCAGATCTGTGAAGTCTCCAGTGATCTGCTTCTTTTTGGCATGGTTGATGATCAAAAAATTCCATTTCTTATTCAGCGCGCCTGCCAGCTTCCGGAGCGTCAGTTAGATCTCTTTATACAATATACCAATCTGTTTTTTACCACATTGTCCGAAAGACCATCTTAATTCAAATGCACATCCATCTGTGGATATGGAATCGAAATACCGGCTTCCGTCAGGCACTCCAGGATAATCCTGTTTGCTGCAAGACGAAGGTCGTATTTTTTTGAAGGATAGCAGAAAAACCGGACCCGGTACAGAATATCAGAATCCTCAAATTTCAGAATTCCTTTCATGACACAGTCATCCACGCCTTCTAATTGTGCAATCCGGCCGCAGGCTTTGGCAAGTACATCAAACACCCGCTGGTGATCTTCTTCGTATGGCAGACCGATATCAATATCCTGAAACTGGCTTTCCGGAATAACACTGATCTCTGAAATGTTTCTGTTGGAAACGGTCAGGATGTTCCCGGATGCAAAGCAGCGGATCTTTGTCGTCCGCATATTGAATTCGATCACAACGCCTTCCTGATCTCCGTATTTTACCGCATCGCCTTCTTTAAAGAACGAATCCCTGACGATATGGGTTCCCATGATGATATCTTTCAGATAATCTTGCAGCGCAAGACCCACGATCGCGCTTGCGATACCAAGTCCCGCAACCAGCGATGTCACATTGATCTCGTTGATCTGCAGCACTGCCAGAATCACCAAAACCACCACGATCGCCCGGGCCACATTGTAAAACAATGTCGTCGGTCTGTTGCCTCCGGCCGCGACCTGCTGCTCCACATGTCGGTTATACAGCCTTTTAAAAACCATCCAGATGATGATGGCTGCACCGATCACACACAGACTGATAATGATATGGGACAATGAAAAATCTGCGTTTTTTAATGCTTCCTGCATAGTTCAAACCTTTCTAGTGCAATTTGGGAAATCCGTTTTGCCGCAATGCTTCATATAACACTACCGCTACGGAATTTGCAAGATTCAGAGAACGGATATCTTCACCCATCGGAATCCGGATACAGTAATCCTCGTTTTGATGCAGGATCTCTTCCGGGATCCCGCCGCTCTCTTTTCCGAACATAATAAAATCATCCGGTCCGAATACCGCTTCGGTATAAGTGTGCTTCGCTTTTGTCGATGCATACCAGATGCGGGCACCCGGATGCTTCTGACAAAACTCCTCATAATTAATATAACGTGTCACATCCAGATCATACCAGTAATCCATCCCGGAGCGGCGGATCGCCTGGTCCGTCAGGCGGAATCCCAGCGGTTCGATCAGATGGAGAGAAGATCCTGTTGCCATACAGGTTCTTCCGATGTTGCCTGTGTTGCTGGGGATCTCCGGTTCGTGTAAAACGATGTGCATATTTGTTCGCCTCATCTTTCATGTTTGTTTCATGATTGCTTTCGATAACTTTTTCAAATACCCTATCGAATATTCGCATGCAACTCTTCTGTCAAAATAGGATATTCTTTCTTTAGAACGGTTTTGAAATGAAAGGAGCATGCCATGAAACAATTACTGGACTTTACTGGAAAAGTAGTATTGGTAACAGGTGCCCGTTCCGGCATCGGACAGGCAGTTGCGATCGCGTTTGCCGGTCAGGGTGCGAAAGTCGTGCTTGCCGGCCGGCGTCCATGTACAGATACAGAACAGGCCATCAAAAATGCCGGCGGTGAAGCGGCTTATGTGCAGTGTGATGTTGCAAACGAAAATGACATCCGCCACCTGATCGAACAGACCATTTGTATTTACGGCAGACTGGATATCGCTGTCAACAACGCCGGCACCCTTCCGCCAACTGCAAAACTGACAGAACAGACCACCGCTGACTTTGATCACACATTTGATGTTGATGCCCGCGGCGTTTTCCTCTGTATGAAATACGAAGTGCCGGAATTATTGAAAAATGAAACCGGCGGCGCGATCATCAATATCACATCCGTAGCCGGACTGATCGCAGATCCCGGCATGACACCATATGTTGGCGCAAAACACGCCGTCACCGGACTGACCAAGGCAGCTGCCATCGAATACGCGGACCGCAATATCAGGATCAACGCCATTGCCCCCGGCTTTACCCGCACAGAGATCACTGCCGGATGGATGGATGATCCCGAAATGCTTGCTCTCGTAAAAAGCTACAACTCGCAGCATCGCTTCGCGGAGCCCGAAGAGATCGCCAACGTTGCCCTGTTCCTGGGATCTGATATGGCTTCCTTTTTGAATGGCTCCATCATCGCCGCAGATGCCGGACAGACTGCACATTGATCTTCTCTGCTTTTAGTTATAAATACAGCGATTTCTCTTATGAGAAATCGCTGTATTTCCCTGTTTTCTCAACTACATTAGAATAATCCGGAAATCTTTCCGTTTTCATCTACATCGATGCGCTCTGCTGCTGGTACCTTCGGAAGCCCCGGCATGGTCATGATATCACCCGTTAATGCTACGATAAATCCTGCTCCGGCACTTACTTTCAGATTTCTTACAGTAACCGTGAAGCCCTTCGGCGCGCCAAGGAGCTTCGGATCATCCGAGAACGAATACTGGGTCTTTGCCATGCAGACCGGCATCTTTCCGAACCCAAGCTCTTCCAGCTGCTTTGCCTGCTTCGCTGCTTTTGCGGTAAGCGCAACACCATCCGCATGGTAGATACGCTTGCAGATCGCTTCCAGCTTCTCTTCAATCGAGAGCTCTGTATCATAGGAGAATCTGAAGTCATTCGGCTCATCACAGAGGCGAACCACTTCTTCAGCAAGCGCCATGCCGCCTTCGCCGCCCTTTGCCCAAACTTCAGACAATGCAACGTTTACGCCAAGTTCTTTGCATTTTGCTTCTACCAGATCCAGCTCTGCTTTCGTATCTGTCGGGAATGCATTGATCGCAACCACACATGGCAGCCCGTAGACATCTTTGATATTGGAAACATGCTGCAGAAGGTTCGGCATACCTTTTTCAAGCGCTTCCAGATTCTCTTCGTTCAGATCTGCCTTTGCAACGCCGCCATGATATTTCAGTGCGCGTACCGTAGCAACGATCACGACTGCATTCGGCTTCAGCCCTGCCATACGGCATTTGATATCCAAAAACTTCTCTGCGCCAAGATCTGCAGCGAATCCTGCTTCTGTAACAATATAATCTCCAAGCTTTAATGCCAGTCTGGTCGCTGTGACAGAGTTGCATCCATGCGCAATGTTCGCGAACGGACCGCCATGGATCAACGCCGGTGTATGCTCAAGCGTCTGCACCAGGTTCGGCTTCAATGCATCTTTCAGCAATGCAGCCATCGCGCCTTCCGCTTTCAGATCATGCGCCGTAACCGGTTTTCCGTCATAGGTATATGCAACGATGATACTGCCAAGTCTCTTCTTCAGATCGCTGATATCGGAAGCCAGACAAAGAACTGCCATCACCTCTGAAGCAACCGTGATATCAAAACCGTCTTCGCGCGGTACGCCCTGAAGTTTTCCGCCAAGACCGTCTACGATGCTTCGAAGCTGACGGTCATTCATATCCACCGCACGCTTCCAGGTGATCTGCTTCGTATCGATCCCCAGCTCATTGCCCTGCTGGATATGGTTGTCAAGCATCGCTGCCAACAGGTTATTTGCCGCACCGATCGCATGAAAGTCACCGGTAAAATGCAGGTTGATATCTTCCATCGGAACGACCTGTGCATATCCGCCGCCTGCTGCGCCGCCTTTGATACCAAAGACCGGTCCCAGGGACGGCTCACGTAATGCAACGACAACCTTCTTGCCGATCTTCTTCAAACCGTCTGCCAGGCCTACACTAGTCGTTGTCTTGCCTTCTCCTGCCGGTGTCGGCGTGATCGCTGTAACCAGGATCAGCTTTCCATCCGGGTCATCCTTATGCTCTTTTAAAAAGTTGTAATCGATCTTTGCTTTGTAACGACCGTAATTCTCTACATACTCTTCCGGAATCGCAAGGCTCTCCGCAATCTTGTTCACCGGTTCCATTGTTGCTTCCTGTGCAATCTCAATGTCTGACTTGTACCCCATTTTGATCCTCCATCATACAATATCTATCTTCAAGGTTTCGGTGTTCATAATGCCCGGACTTTAGTTTAGCACGAATTTGCATTTTTGAGAATACACGAATGCCTGACAAAAACGGGAATTTGACAAGTTCGTGTTTGTAGATCTAGCTATCGTATCAGAAATCTTTCACCAACTTCGTTTTCAAGTCTAAATCGCCGGATATTTCATACAAGCTATCTGCGTCCTGCAAAGGGTACCGCAATAGTCGAACCGGATTTTCTGATGAAAACCAGTTCTCCTTATTGCTTCAGAATCTGCAGCGGATAGCAGATTCTGCCCCTTTTCGGACTTGATACCTTGCAGAAATATCGACGGCTCATCGCAAAAGAAAAGCGAAGTTGGCGAAAGCTTCTCTGATACCGATGATTGTAGATCATGACAAACACCGGAATTTGATACTGTCCTGTCACAAATAATAACATTCGCAGTATTTTCGCAGTTTTTTCGAGCATAACAACGAGGTCGGAGACGGGTGCAAACCTGTCATCCCGCAAAGACCGAGTGGATAGGCGGCGGAGAAAAAACAAGAAAATCAAGAGTTATTATTTTGACATGTACAGTATGAATTCTGTATTTGTCGAATCTACAAACAAGAATTTATCAAACGCTTGCTTTTTCCAACTATTTACGCCACAATTGATACATCGTAATACACACAAATGAAGGAGGCTGACATGCCAGACAAACCTTTTTACCTGACTACACTTTGCTACATTGAAAAAGACGACTGCTATCTGATGCTGCACCGCACAAAGAAAGAAAATGACATCAACGAAGGAAAATGGATCGGTGTCGGCGGGAAATTTGAACCGGATGAGACACCGGAAGAGTGTCTGCTTCGGGAAGTCAAAGAAGAAACCGGCCTGACACTGACCGGTTTCAGACTCCGCGGCATCATCACATTTTTAAATGATGCATGGCCGACGGAATATATGTTTTTGTATACAGCAGATGCTTTTACCGGCACACTGCATGCCTGCAACGAAGGCAATCTGGCATGGGTCCCGAAAAAAGATTTGATGAAGCTAAACCTGTGGGAAGGCGATAAGCTCTTTTTGAAACTGCTGACAGAGGATGCCGGCATGTTTTCGCTAAAGGTCAGCTACCATGGTGACGATCTGGAAGAAGCAGTTTTACATCTGCATGATCAGCCTTCCGGCACTAGTGCGTAAAGCTTACTCATACCGCAGCGCATCGATCGGGTTCATCTTCGCCGCCTTGTTTGCCGGATAATATCCGAAGAAAATACCTACGGCCATCGCAACGCCAAGAGACAGTAAAATGCTAAATGGCGTCGGCCCACTCAGCGCTCCCATCACTGCGGTCGCGATCATACCAAGCGCCGATCCGATCACAATACCGATCACGCCGCCCAAAAGGCAGATGATGATCGCCTCTGTGATAAACTGTGTCCGGATCGATCCGTTTGTCGCGCCAAGAGCTTTTCTCGTACCGATCTCTCTGGTCCGTTCTGTGATCGAGACAAGCATGATATTCATGACACCGATCCCTCCAACCACAAGCGCGATCGCCGCAATGGCCGAGATCGCAAGCGTCACCTTTCCCATGACGCCCGACATTTCATCCACAACGGATGACATACTGAATGCCGATGGCTGAATATACGGATTGTCTCTGTAATACGTATCTGTCAGATACTGCTGCGCAGTCTGCGCAAAGCTTTCTGAATCGACGCCCTGCTTGGTAACAATATCAAACCAGTAGTACTTATTGCCGGAATCTTCACCATAGATCAGACGGGCTGCCTTCAACGGCATGTACATCTGTGCCGTATCTCCCTCTCCCATGATCAGTGAAGACATCATCGTATCCTTCTGGTACTGGTAAATACCGGTAACGGTCATTTCCAGATGTTGATCATACACCATACATTCAAAGGTTGATCCCATCGCGCGATCGACATCTCCGAACAGGCTTTCCGCAAATTTGTCCGAGATCATCACGACATTTGCCCCTCTGTCAAGGTCCTGCTCCGTAAAATAAGATCCCCGCACCATGGTCAGATTATTGGCATAAAAATATCCCGCCGTCACCCCAGTCAGATTGGCTGCTTCTGCTTTGTCATTATAAACGCATTCTACGCTTCCGAGGCCTTCTTCTACGGAGATGGCCTGAATCTCATCCGGATAGTGATCACACAGATCACGGATCATTTCCGCTGTAAAATAGTCCTCATCTGTCATGCCGTAGGTTTGCTCAACCGTTCCGAAAACAGGCTCTTCACCGGTTCCTTCGTCTGCCTCTTCTTCTTCCATCCCTTTTTCTTCGATATAGACCGAAATATTATTGCCGCCAAGTGACTGCATGGCGTCTGATACACCCTTTGTCAGACCGTTTCCGACCGTCATGATCGTGATCACTGAGGCGATACCGATAATGATGCCAAGCATGGTCAGGATCGCGCGCATCTTATTCAAACGAAGGCTTTCCAATGCCAGCAAAATGTTCTCACGAAACATATGGCTCACCTCCTGTGATCCTCTCATTGATCACACGGCCATCCATTAATGTGATGATCCGTTCGGTTTCATTTGCAAGTGCTTCCGAGTGCGTGATCAGAATAATCGTCTTTCCATGATTTTCATGAAGGTCATGAAAGATATCCATGATCATATGACCGGTCTTGGAATCCAGTGCTCCAGTCGGCTCGTCAGCCAGGATGATCGACGGGTCATTCGCCATAGCGCGCGCGATCGCCACGCGCTGCTTCTGCCCGCCCGACAGTTCCTCCGGTTTATGCTCCATGCGGTCAGACATCCCGACCATCTCCATCAGCCCCATTGCCTTTTCCTGACGTGCTTTTCTGGACATCCCACCATACATCAGCGGTACTTCAACGTTTTTCAGTGCGTTCATGCGCGGAATCAGGTTATAGGTCTGAAAGACGAAGCCGATCTTTTTGTTGCGCAAGGCAGACAGGTTCGCGTCTGTCGCCTGGTTGACATCGATCCCGTCCAGAAAATACGTGCCTTCCGTCGGACGGTCTAACAGCCCGATCAGGTTCATCAGCGTTGATTTTCCGGATCCGGATTCGCCGACGATCGACAGAAACTCCCCGTCCTCGACAGACAGATCGATCCCGTTTAAGATTTGAAGCTCGTTTTCCTGCCCCTCAAAAAAACGTTTGATAATGTGATGCATCTCAATCACATTTTGTTTCATGCTGCTCTCCTGCTTCTTACTTCAAATAACATGGTCACATCCTATACAGCAGTGATACGGCTGCATCTCGATCAGCCAAGCCCGCCTGCCGGGTCCATTTCATCCAGACTGTTTTCATCGGCTTCAGGCAGCAGTATCACGGTACCGTTTTCTATCCCCGGAGTCGGCAGGATCTCTACATAATATCCGCTTTCCATACCGGTTTCCACCTGTACTTCCTCGTATCCGCCCGAAGCTTCTGGCGCCAATGCTTCTTCGTCTGCAGACAGTCCTGTCTCGCCGGCCGGTCCCGATACAACATGAAGCGTCTTATTTCCGTTCTCATCCGTAAAGATCGCATCGTATGGTACGACCAGAATGTTTTTCTTCTGCTCTTTGATCAGAGAAAGCTTAGCCGTCATGTCGATCCGGAGCCGCTCGTTATTCTGCAGCAGATCGATCTCGACCAGATAACCGGACCCGGATGAAGTCGCGGCGCCAGACATCAGACCTTCCGCGGCATTATCCGGAAGAGACGTGCCGCCCCCCGCTGTCGGTGCCACACTTGTCACTTTTCCGGTCAGCTCTTCGTCACCTGTTGCATCGGTCTTGATCAGAACCTCCATACCTTCCTTGACATCCGCAATGTCTGTCTCTTTGATGCTCGCCTCTACATAAAGATCATTTGTATCCTGGATCGTAACGACAGCTCCGCCTGTATAAATACCGTCTTCTTTCACGTTGACAGCCGTTACCGTGCCTGAAACCGGAGATTTCAGGGATTCTCCGTCAATCGCTTCCTGCAGGGAACGGATCTGCGCTTTTGTGCTGTTGTCTGATGAATCCGATCCAAGGTTCGCCGTATCCAGCGCATCCTTTGCAGAAGCGATCGCTTCATCGGCGGCAGTCGAAGCATCTTCATATGCATAGACAGCTTCTTGATAAGCATTTTCAAGTGTACTAATCGTCTCGGGCATGCTATCCTGTTTTTCCACAAGTGCATCTAATGCGGCCTTCGCTTTTTCCAACTGCTTATCCAAAGTTTCTTTTTCTGCATCTGAAGCATTTTCCGCTGCTGCTTCTGCCGCTTTTACCGCTTTATCTGCTTCCGTAATTTGATTTGGCAATTCTTTATTTAATGCTTCTGCTGCTTCTAAATCAGCTTTTGCCTTGTCAATTGCCGCCTGCGCCCTCTCAAGAGAACTATCTTTTGACGAAACCGCGTTATCATACGCTCTCTGCGCGCTTTTCCTGCTCTGTGCCTCCGCAGCCTCTGCCTTCGCCTGCGCATCCTTCACGTCCGCCAGCTGCTCCTTTGCACTGCTAACATCAAACGTGCAAACCACATCACCTTCGTTTACAACATCGCCCACCTGCACATTCACACCGGTCACCTTCAGGCCGGTCTCTCCGACACCGGCAGCTGTCACATCTGTGACAGTCTTACTTTTGATCGTGCCTGTCGCAGCGATCGATGATGTCAGTGTTTTTCTCGTCACCTGATCGGTTGCGACTGTCGGCATAATGCTGTCTGCCATCTTTTTCTGATGTGCATGAAAAGCTGCAAATGCCGCGATCACTGCAGCGGCGATCACCACGATGATTATGATGATCTTCTTTTTCTTTTTTCCGGGATTTTCTTTGATCTGATCTTTATTGTTTTTTTTCATTCCAGGTATCCTCATTCAATATGATGTTCTACTGCCGCAGTCGTTTGAATGCTTTATCATCCATGACGATACGCCCCTTGTGTTTTTCTGTCAATGAAAAAATTCTGAGGAAAATCTTAAGATTCTCCTCAGAATTCTGAATGCTGTCGTTATGAAAAAACTACGTCAAACACTTAAGCATTGGATGCTTTTCCGTATTTTGCCTCGTGCTCTTTTTTGATCTCTTCAATATGCTCTTTATGCTCTGCCCAGATCTTCTCTGCTGTCGGAGCCCAGTTCTCAGCATATGGAACGGTCTTTGCGATCAGATCATCAACCGGCTCTTCTGCCTGCATGTCTGTAGAATGTGCTCCGGAAGCCTCTACCATCTGCTTGATCATCTGCGGATTCTCAAGCATCGGGCACGGCTGAAGCATATTGTCGTTAAACGGCTGGTTGTTATGGTAAGCCATAAACAGCGGCTGCTGCAGACATTCAAGCAGAGATTTCTCGCGAATGTTTGCACCGGAATAATGAATAAATACACACGGCTCAACATCACCGTTCGGGTTGATGTGCAGATAGTTCTTACCGCCTGCGATACATCCGCCTACGAATTCCGCGTCGTTCTGGAAGTCCAGTGTGAACAGCGGAATGTCACAGGTTCTCATACGGATACCACGTACACGCTCAACCATATACGCACGCTGTTCCGGTGTCAGCAAAAGATCTGTGGAAGCATCTTTTCCAACCGGCATATAGTGGAAATACCAGGCGATCAGTACACCGTGATCTACCAGGTTGTTCAGGAACTCGTCGGTTGTAACCGCCTTGTAGTTCTTGCTGGTGTAGCAAACGGAAACACCATAAAGCAGTCCATACTCATGCAGCTTGTCAAATGCTGCCATAACCTTCTGATATACACCTGCGCCACGACGGTCGTCTGTGGTCTCCTCTGTTCCCTCGATGGAGATTGCAAAGGAAATGTTACCAACGCGCTGTACTTCTTTACAGAAATCATCATCGATCAGAGTACCATTTGTAAAGATATGGAACGCACAGTCATTGTGCTTGTCAGCCAGCTTGATGATGTCCCATTTACGTACCAGCGGCTCACCGCCTGTCAATACGAAGAAGTGGATTCCCAGCTCTTTTGCCTGTGTGATGATGCTGTCAAGCTCTTCATTGGTCAGGTTCAGCTTATGACCATACTCTGCTGCCCAGCAGCCTGTACATCTTAAGTTGCAGGCAGAGGTCGGGTCCATTAAGATAACCCACGGTACATTACATCCATACTTTTCACGGTTTGCCTTTACCTGTTTAAAGCCTGTCAGACCGGCTTCATAACCCATGTTCAGAACATGCTGCTTTACAACGTTCGGATGCAGGTCATCAAATGCTTTGTTAACAACCTTTGCCCATTTATTGTTCATATCACTGAACTCTTCAATGGCATTGTCCCAGAAATATTCCGGGAAGGTGTTACCGGTGATCTTGTGTGCCAGATTCAGCAGTTTTACAACATGCGCCTGGCGGTCTTTATTGATGTATTTATAGATGCGGTTAAAAGCAACTTCAAATGCTTTTCTTCCTGCATTATGCTTTACTGTAGCCATCTTTTTCTCCTTTCCGCCTACGCAATGACATCCTTATTTCTCTCTTTGAATGCCGCAAGATTCTCCGGCTTATAGTTGATGTATCCTCTCTTCACATGCGGATGCTCTGCCCAGAGCTTATCTGCTTCCGGTGCCCAGGCCTGTGCATAATCTTCACACTTCGCGCACAGATGCTCAGCTGTCTCAGGTGACTGCAGGTCTGTGGACACTGCGCCGGATTCTTTTACGATACGCTGCAGCACTTCCGGATTCTCAAGCATCGGGCACGGCTTAAGCATATTGTCGTTGAACGGCTGGTTGTCGCGATATGCCATGAACAGTGGCTGCTTCAGGCACTCAAGCAGTGTATTCTTACGGATGTTTGCGCCTGAGTAATGGATGAATACGCACGGTTCTGCATCACCGTTTGCATTGATATGGAAGTAGTTTCTTCCGCCTGCGATACATCCGCCTACGAACTCGCCGTCGTTCTGGAAATCCATCAGCATGATCGGCTTGCCGCCTTCAAGCGCGCGGATCTCACGCAGTCTGTGATAAATGTAAACACGCTGTTCCGGTGTCAGAAGCAATTCGGTATCTGCATCATTTCCAACCGGCATGTAATGGAAGTACCATGCGTAACGGCATCCCTTTTCGATCAGCAGATCTACAAACTCATCGGAAAGAACGGCATCCAGGTTCTTCTTGGTATAGCATACGGATACGCCGAAGAACAGACCATAGGACTTCATCAGATCCATTGCGTTCATAACCTTCTGGAAGATACCATCGCCACGACGTCCGTCATTTGCCTCTTCAAAACCTTCCAGACTCAGGGAGAAGGAAAGGTTTCCGACTTCACGTACCTGCTTGCAGAATTCTTCATCGATCAGGGTTCCGTTTGTATAGCTGTGGAAAGCGACATCGCGATGCTTGCGGCAAAGACGAAGCAGGTCATCTTTACGAACCAGCGGCTCACCGCCTGTAAACATATAGAAGTAAACGCCCAGTTCTTTACCCTGAGTTACGATGCTGTCCATCTCTTCAAAGGTCAGGTTCAGCTTGTAACCATACTCAGCTGCCCAGCATCCGGTACATCTTAAGTTACATGCAGATGTCGGATCCATCAGGATCAGCCACGGGATATTGCACTGATGCACTTCACGCATATGACGGATGGTCTTTGTGCCATAGAATGCTGCTTCAAATCCCAGGTTCAGGGCTGTCATCTTTGCCACATTCGGGTCTACCTCATCAAGCATCCGGTTTACAAACTTGTTCCATTTATGATCCGGATTCTTGATTACTGCTTTTGCTCCCTCATAGGCTGCATCTGTAAAGTTGTCACCCATAAAACGCTTCGCCAGGTCGACGATCTGTAACAGTCCCTTTTCTCTATCCTTATTCAGGCGGCGAAGTGCAACATCGATCGCTGCGCTGAATGCTTTTCTCTGCATGGTGTGTGATAAACTTGCCACTTAACATATCCTCCTTTTCATGATTTTCTAATCAATGTGTCACAAAACCAACACTATGTTGTCTATCTTACTTTTTGTTAATTATACGGATTCCCAAAGCAAAAGCAACCGTCAATTTCCAATATTATGTGTGTTTTCCCACATTTTGTGGTATAATTGTCGATAATTCTACACAATAGAGTATAAGTGAACATAAAAGGAGCGTTACTATGGCAACAGACCGCCGTACAAAATATACCAAATCCGTCATCCGTGAGGCGTTATTTGACCTCTTAAAAGAAAAACCGCTTGCAAAAGTCACTGTTACGGACATTTGCAAGCTGGCAGATATCAACCGGAGCACATTTTATTCCTATTATGAAGATGTCAACAGTCTGATGTCTCAGATCCAGAACGATGTCTTTGAAGACATTCTGGCTTCCCTGACAACTGACAACTGGTTTGATGACCTTTTAAATCTGGTAGATAAAAACAAGGATCTTTTCTCGATCCTGATCGGCCCGCACGGCGATACCGGATTTATCAGGCAGCTGATCTATCTCGGATATGATAACAGTCTGCGGGTCTGGAGTGAAATGTATCCCAAAGCAACTGCGATCGACATGGACTACGCTTATGCTTACATCTCATACGGACTGATGGGTATTCTCGAAAACTGGGTTGCGAGCAACTATGCGCTCTCGATCGATGAGGTCGGCCGTCTGGTCTACGGTCTTTCCATGTATGGGATCTCATTCCTTGAAGGAAACAAAGAAGGACGCGAACCGATGAATCCGCTGTCCTTCGAGTAAACGAACTTATACATTTTTACCATTTGTTTAAACGATGTGTCACACAGTTGCTGCACATCGTTTTTTCTTGCCGTTCGTAAAGTGTTTCCAAACAAGCTTTCTGCGTTTTCTGAGGGGTACGTCTCATAGTCGCTACCGTTTTTTGATAAAAACGCTACTCCTATTCGCCCAAAATTTACTGCGGATAATAAATTTTGCCCCCTCAGAAATCTTGTAACCTTGCGGAAACACTAATGCTCTCTCTACGCAAAAATCGATGATGCATCAATCTGTTGTGACGCATGCATTTAGCACGTGGCATAATTCTGCAAAGTTTGCTTTTCTTTTGCGACGCGCAGTTGGTGTTTCGATAAGGTATCAAATTCGGAAAAGGGGCAGAATTTGTGATCCGACACAAATTCTGAAGCGTGATGAGACGAGTTGTTATCAAAGAACTCGTCGAATAAAGCGGTACCCTTTGGAGGATGCAGATAGCTTATCAGAAATTCCCTGCGTAGGAGACTTGAAAACAAACTTCGCAGAATAGGGCACTTGCTAAAGAATCGTCAAAAAGTGTTTTTATATGAGGTCTGTCTTCCGGATCGTCGCTCCGCCGACCACATCATCGCCGTCATAAATGACGACCGCCTGTCCCGGCGCGATCCCGCGCTGCGGACTGTCAAGTTCGATCCTTACTTCTGTTTCGGAAAGCTGTGTCACAAGTGCAGGCTGCGGCGTCTGGTGATACCGGATGCTGACCATATATTTTTGCGGACCGTCCAAAGCAGGCACCTTGATCATATTCAGTTCGTCCGCAACGAAAGAAGTGATCATCCCTTCCCCTGCTTTTCCTAAGATCACCTGGTTTTTTTCAAGATCCTTTCCGATCACATATAGCGGCTCCCCTGCCGCGACCCCGAGTCCTTTTCTCTGACCGATCGTATAATGAACGGTGCCCTTATGTCGTCCGAGCACATTTCCTTTTAAGTCTACAAAATCTCCTTCCGGATAATCATTTCCCGTATAACGGCGCAGGAATGCAGTGTAATCACCGTCCGGCACAAAGCAGATATCCTGGCTGTCAGCCTTCTTTGCATTGATAAACCCGTTTTCCTCGGCAATCGTTCTGACCTCTTCCTTTGTCAGACCGCCCAACGGGAAGAGTGTTGCGGCAAGCTGTTCCTGTGTCAGCGCATAAAGCACATAGCTCTGGTCTTTTTTCCCATCCAGCCCTCTTTTTAAAAGATATCGTTTCCTATCCTCATCATAAACGATCTGCGCATAATGCCCTGTCGCGATATAGTCGCAGCCAAGCTCCTGCGCTCTTCGGTAAAGAAGCGCAAACTTCATAAACCGGTTACAGTCGATACATGGATTCGGCGTACTTCCGCTTTCATAAGTGCAGACAAACCGGCGGATCACCTGCTCTTCAAACTCATCTTTGAAATTGAAGACATAAAAAGGAATCCCGATGCGGTAACACACGCTTCGGGCATCCTCAACATCATCCAGACTGCAACAGGTATTTTCCCGCTGCAGTCCGACTGTTTCATTTTCATAAAGCCGCATCGTTACGCCGATGCAGTCATACCCCTGTTTTTTTAACAGGTACGCCGTCACGCTTGAGTCAACACCTCCGCTCATGGCGACAAGTACTTTTTTCATATACCAATCCTCTTTTTGATTCCCTTCCGCAACCGTCTCTGACAGTTAGAAATGCAGCAGACGGATCTTCAGAAATTCATATACCCTCAGGATCTCTCTCTGACAGGGATCCTTTTTTCTGGAGATAAAGAACAGATTCAAAGAAAAGCTTCTTTTTTTGATCGGGATCATCTGGGTCCCTTTCTTATCCAGCATCTTAAAATCACGCTCAGGCAGGATAAAGATCCCTTCATTCGCAGCAGTCTTCTTTAACCCATCCTTCATGGTTTTTACATACTGGATGCTGTTTAAGGAAATATTCTGTTCCTGAAAGCTTCGCAGAAGCTTTTTGTTTGATTGCTTCCAGCTCTCCATCAGAATAATATCCCTGTTGCGGAAATCACGAAGCATCATTTCTTTTTTGGTGATCGAATGGTCTGACTCATGAAGCGCTGCGCACATGGAGATATTCAAAAGAGGATAGCTCATCCGCTCCGAATTCTGCGAAGGCGATGTCTGAATCACCGCATCGACATCCCGCTCTGACAGGCGGTCTTCATACGATTCCGGCTCGATCATGCAGGACATGATCGGAGACTGCAGAATCTCCTGATACAGCTTCTCATTTGTCTCCATCTCTTCTGCTGCCGCCTGCGGAACCAGAATCTTGGGCCGCAGCGGGCAGTTCGCCCCGATCAGCTGGATCTGATCCTCCGTCTCATGAATAAACTGGAACAATTTCTCACATCTGCTTTCGAGATATTGCCCCTGCGGAGTCAGACTGACTCCGGATTTCTCTCTGACGAACAGGATGACCGCAAGCTCATCTTCCAGCTGTTTCATCGATTTCCCGACGGCCTGCTGTGTCATATAAAGACGTTCTCCTGCCGCGGAAAAACTTCCCTGTTTGCATACTTCATAAAACTGAAGCAGTTGCCGAAATTCCATAATACTCCCCCTAATTGTGTGAATTTACCAACAGCTTCCATTCTATTCATCTCGTCTTATGACGATTCTTTTTCTTCTTCTTTGATCCGGTGTCCGAATCTTCCGAACAATCCGCAAAGATAACGGATCTTTTCTGCAAGGCGCTCATCTCTCATCTGCCAGTCTGACATTCGCCACTCCCAGTTCCCGCCGAGTGTCGATGGTGTATTGATCCGTGCTTCTGCACCAAGCTGCAGGTAATCCTGCATCGGAATGATACAGTACCGCGCTACGCTTCCGAGCGCCAGACGGATCAGTCCGTCACTTAATGCCTCGTTCCGGTCCGGATGGAGATTCAGATATTCTTCTACATGATATCGTTCATATCCCGGCATCTGTGCAATAAACTGCATCAGCGTTGCATTGTCATGTGTGCCGGTATAGACAACGCAGTTCTCGTCATACCAGTTTGGCAGATATTCATTCTCCGAATCACTTCCGAATGCAAACTGCAGCACTTTCATATTCGGAAAACCGCTGTCTGCGACAAGCTTTCGTACGCTGTCTGTGATAAAACCAAGATCTTCCGCAATGATCCCCAGTTCCGGTACTTCTTTTTTGATCAGATCAAACAGTTCCATCCCCGGACCCGGTTCCCACGTACCTTTCCTTGCCGTCTCTTCTTCAAACGGCACGGCATAGTATTCATCAAATCCCCGGAAATGATCGATCCGCACCATATCATAGAGCTCGCTGCAATGACGGATCCTGGAGATCCACCATTCATAGCCCGTATTTTTATGATAAACCCAGTCGTAGAGCGGATTCCCCCAGAGCTGTCCGTCCTCGCAAAACGCATCCGGCGGGCATCCGGCTACGGCAATCGGATCAAGGTTTTTATCCAGCTGGAACAACTTTGGATTGGTCCATACATCGGCACTGTCCAGCGCAACATAGATCGGGATATCACCAATAATGCTGATCCCGTTCTCTTTGGCATATGCTCTGATCTCTTCCCACTGCACAGAAAACAGATACTGAAGATATTCATAAAAACGGATCCTGTCTGCCTTTTCTTCCTCGACTTTCTGCAGTGCGGATTTTTTGCGCTGTTTCAAATCATCTTCCCAATCCGTCCAGGGTGCGCCGCCATGACTGTCCTTACACGCCATAAATACCGCATAATCATGCAGCCAGTTCTCATTCTTTTTGCAAAACGCATCAAACTCTGGATCGCTTTCATGATCACTGTTTGTAAAAGCCTCATAAAGAAGCGGGAAACGATGATAGTATTGCTTCCCATAATCTACATAACATGGATCAGAGATCAGATCGGCCTGATCACACGCTTCCCTTGTAAGAAATCCGTCTGCAATCAGTTTCTCCAGATCAATAAAAAGCGGGTTCCCGGCAAATGTCGAAAAAGATTGATATGGAGAATCTCCGTAACTGATCGGTCCCAACGGCAGAATCTGCCAGTACTGCTGTCCACTTTTTTTTAAAAACCCGATCCACTCCTTTGCTGCTTCTGAAAAACTGCCAATGCCATATGCTGAAGGCAAACTGCTTACAGGAAGCAGAATGCCACAAAAACGCTCTCTCATGTTTCCCTCAAATCCCCCTGTTTTCAGGCTTTATAAAGCCCGATACTTAATTTATTATACCAAAATATCATACTTCTGTTAAAGTTTTTCTTGCATTATTTATGCATTTTCGCTATTATGATTATGCATATTTCATTCCTGTCGCATTTCGCGATTCATCCCAAAAAATGAAACATGAAAAAAAGAATAAATCTTGAATCTGATACCCTTCGCGTTTTATCCGGTTTTTACCAAAATGATATGGCGCTGTTTTCGCGTTACACAAATGAATGCTTTTTATTTGATGTCCCATATTATGAGACTGGAGAACAGACACCGCTCTCGATCCGCGATCTGCCTCGCTCTACAAATGCATCTATCAGATACGCAGTCCGCAAAGCCGCTCCGTCCGTGCAGACACAGTCCGGTCCGTTCTGCTCCATCCTGATGAAATACACACTGGATCGTTATCGAAACGAGATTCCGGATCTGCAGCTGCCATATCAGCTTCTTGTTTGCTGGCTGAATGTCTCAACACAGGAAGATAATCCTGTCTGGCGTATTACGCTGTTTCAAATCTCGAATACTGAGAACGATATCGATATGAAAAAAACAGCTTCAGACGCTCTTTTTGTACCTGCCACTCCACAGAATGCATTGGTAAGAGAACGCCGGCCAGCCTACACTTCCTCACGGCCAAATCTGATTCGGATCAAAGATAAAGATCATTCCATCCACTTTCTGGAAAAAGACGACATCATATGGGCAGAAAGTGATCATATGAACAGCATCATCCATACACATGCCGGAAGCATCCGCGCAAACGCGACGCTCTCTCAATTGGCAAAAGATACCCTCTCCTGTCTGTATCGTCCACACATCAGTTACCTGGTCAACCCTCTCTATCTTTACGAGATCAACAATAAACATCTGATCATGACCGACGGAACGATCATTCCGATCCCGGAGCGCCGTCTCGCCCAGGTCAAAAAGGATCTCAGCAAATCAATCTGAAATTTTTCTGGTCTTTTTCTGATTTATTGTGTATACTAGACGAAAATTGTGAAAGGAGACGCCGTAATGAACGAGAATTATTTGAATCCCGAAGAGCAGTGCACACATGACTGCAGCACCTGCGGTTCTGCTTGTACGACGGAAAAAAGAGGCCCAAGCTTCTTCGATCGTATGGATACGATCTCATCTGCTTTAGAGGAAGTCGGCGAAGAGAATATCATTGCCATTTTAAATGAAACATTAGAGGAATGGGAAGCAGAAGATCAGGCCGAATAATCTTATCAGACGAAAAAACCCGGATGACAGATCCGTCAGAACTCTGACGGATCTGTCATCCGGGATTTTTTATGTTCTGCTCTTATGCCTCATCAATCGCTTTACCGATGTCATGACGCATGTATTTGTTTGCAAAAGAAACCCATTCTGTTGCCTGGTATGCATTTGCACGGGCCTCCGGAAGTGTAGCACCTTTTGCGGTCACACCCAAAACGCGTCCGCCGTTGGTGATGAACGCACCGTCCTCATTTTTCTTCGTTCCGGCATGGAAGCAATAATAGCCGTCAGCTTCGTCAAACTTCTCCAGACCGCTGATCACAAATCCTTTTTCATAGGAGACCGGATATCCGTCACTGGCCAGCACGACACAGACTGCTGCATTGTCTTCAAACTCAAGCTCGATCTGATCAAGCGTACCGTCTACGCAGGCTTCCATAACATCGATGATATCATTCTTCATCCGCGGGAGAACGACCTGCGCTTCCGGGTCACCGAAACGCGCATTGTATTCAAGCACTTTCGGGCCGTCTTCTGTCAGCATCAGTCCAAAGAAGATCACACCCTGAAACGGCCGTCCCTCAGAAGCCATTGCGTCAACGGTCTTCTGGAAAATATTCGCTTCACAGAATGCACGGACCTCATCCGTAAAGAACGGACTTGGTGAGAAGGTTCCCATACCACCGGTATTCAGGCCCTGATCGCCATCCTTTGCCCTCTTGTGATCCTGTGCGGAAGCCATGATCCGGATCGTCTTGCCGTCAACAAAAGAAAGCACAGAGACTTCTCTTCCTGTCATGAATTCTTCCACGACCATGTGGTTGCCGGCATCGCCGAACTTCTTATCCATCATGATCTCATGTACGCCGGCAATGGCTTCTTCTTTTGTATTGCAGATCAGAACGCCCTTGCCAAGCGCAAGTCCGTCTGCCTTTAATACGATCGGCATCTTTGCTGATTCCAGGTAAGCGATCGCTTTCTGCGGATCATCAAAGGTTTCATATGCCGCTGTCGGGATCCCGTATTTTTTCATCAGATCCTTTGAAAATGCTTTTGAACCTTCCAGGATCGCCGCATTCGCGCGCGGTCCGAATACCTTCAGACCTGCTGCTTCAAAAACATCCACGATGCCGCCGACGAGCGGATCATCCATGCCGACAATCGTCAGATCGATCTCGTTTTCCTTTGCAAATGCCGCAAGCGCCTCAAACTCCATCGCACCGATCGGTACGCATTCCGCGACCGTTCCGATCCCGGCGTTTCCCGGCGCGCAATAGATTTTTGAAACACGCGGGCTCTTAGCCACGCTTGCCGCGATCGCATGCTCACGTCCGCCGCTTCCGATAATCAAAACTTTCATATATCTCTTCTCCTTTATCCGATCAACACTTTCCCGTCGACAACTTCTACCTTCCCGTTTGCGATCAGATCAATGGCCTGCGGCAGGATCACCCATTCCGCCTGTTCCATAACCCTGCGCTGCAGCGTTTCCGGTGTATCATCCTGCTGCACTTCCACTGCCTTCTGCAAAATGATCGGACCTGTATCGGTGCCCTCATCTACAAAATGACAGGTCGCGCCGGTGATCTTAACCCCACGGGCGAGCGCACCTTCGTGTACCTTTAACCCGTAATAGCCTGTCCCGCAGAATGACGGGATCAGAGACGGATGGATATTGATGATCCGGTTCCGGTACCGTCTGATCATCTCCTCCGGGATCACAACCAGATACCCTGCCAGAACGATCAGGTCAGCACCAGCGCCATCGACTGCTTCCAGCAGTGCTTCATGAAACGCCTCTCTGTCTGCATAATCCTTCGGCGAAATGCACGCTGCCGGGATCCCTGCCTTCTTTGCTCTTTCCAGCGCATATGCACCTGCATTATTGCTGATGACCGTTACGATCTCTGTGTTTGTAATGGTCCCGTCTGCGATCTTATCGATGATCGCCTGAAGATTGGTTCCGCCTCCGGATACCAGAACTGCGATTTTAAGCATTTGATCTCTCTCCCTATACAAGCTCTACGCCCTTTTCGCCGTCCACTACTTCTCCGATCACATATGGTGTTTCACCGGCTGCGCGGATGGCCTCAATCGTGGCATTCACATCATCTGCGTCAACTGCTACGACCATGCCGATTCCCATATTGTAGGTATTGTACATCATCTTTTCTTCGATGTTGCCTTCTTTTGCAAGCATCTTAAAGATTGCCGGAATCGGATAGCTGTCCTTTTTGATCACTGCTCGCTTGCCGTCGATCATCATACGCGGGATGTTCTCATAAAAACCACCGCCTGTAACGTGGCTGCAGGCTTTTACCTTCACGCCCGCTTCCTTGATCGCACGGAGCGCTTTCACATAGATCTTGGTCGGTGCAAGCAGTGCTTCACCAAGTGTCGTTCCAAGCTCCTCATGATAGGTGTCCAGTGTTTCACGATCCATAGAGAACACCTTGCGGACCAGAGAGAATCCATTGGAATGCACACCGGAAGATGCCATACCGATCAGAACATCACCGGCCTTCAGATTCTTCCCGCTGATCAGATCCTTCTCATCTACGATTCCGACAGCAAATCCTGCCAGATCATATTCGTCCTCCGGATAAAAGCCCGGCATCTCTGCGGTCTCTCCGCCGATCAGGGCAGCGCCTGCCTGCTTGCAGCCTTCGGCAACACCGGATACGATCGCCGCGATCTTCTCCGGGAAGTTTTTCCCACATGCGATATAGTCCAGGAAAAACAGCGGTTCCCCGCCTGCGCACGCCACATCATTGACACACATGGCAACACAGTCGATCCCGACGGTGTCATGCTTGTCCATGATAAACGCAAGCTTTAACTTGGTTCCTACGCCGTCTGTTCCGGACAGAAGTGTCGGCTTTTCCATGTTCTGAAATCCTGCCATGGAAAACGCGCCGGAAAATCCGCCAAGGCCGGAAAGCACTTCCGGACGCATCGTCGCCTGAACATGTTCTTTCATCAGTTCCACTGACCGGTAACCGGCCTCAATATCTACACCTGCATTTTTATAATCCATCGTATCCTCCTGTCTGTCATCCTGTGCCAGAATGCTTTTTCTGTCAGGCAGCCCTTTTCTTACAGAAATGCCTGATAACCTTCTTCCTGCAGTTTTCCGTCTTTTTCCGCTACATTATCGCCCTGTTCGGCGATGTATGCCTTCACCTTCTCTAACAGTACCGGATCAGATGCCGCAAGGATCTTTGCTGCAAGGATTCCGGCATTTGCACCTCCGTTGATCGCAACCGTCGCGACCGGAACGCCGCTTGGCATCTGTACGATCGAATAAAGGGAATCCACGCCGCCGAGATCGGATGTCTTCATCGGGATTCCGATGACCGGCATCGGGAACAGTGCTGCGCACATGCCCGGAAGATGCGCTGCTTTTCCGGCACCGGCAATGATCACTTTGATCCCGCGGTCTTCTGCTGTTTTTGCATATTCAAAAAAGAGATCCGGCTCACGGTGCGCGGAAATGATCCGCATCTCATATTCGATCCCGAATTTCTCAAGCATCTCCGCTGCCTTTGCCATAACCGGCATATCGGAATCGCTGCCCATTACAATACTGACCTGTTTCATGTCTCATACCTCTCTTTACTTATGAATGCTCAAAATCCATTTTTGCGAATCTCTTCTGAGCTATATTTTCTTATGTCATTCAGGTGCTGTCAAGGAAAGATTTAGTTCCTCCGTCCCCGGAATGACAAACATTCCGTCACGGATCACATCCTGTCTGGTCCCGTCTTTTGCCACTGCCGTGATCGATCCAAGTTCGTCAAACGGGATCGTGATATCGGTATGGCAGTTAAAATATGCTTCCTGCACGTTTTCTTTCCGTTTTCGGGAAACCGCGTTGTCCCTTGCGATGATCTCCTTTCCGTCCGGATTATAAACGGCAGTATCTTCCGCATGGGAATAGCAGGTATCTCCGACCGCAAAATGCGGCCCCGTTTTTTCCGCAATCAGGATCGGCAGCTTATGTGTGATCCCGAAATCACGCCCCATCCGATATGCCGTCGTATTGGTACCGATCGCAAATTCTCCCATCGGCAACGTTTCATGATGCATGAGGACATTCTCCCGGATGTACTTCTCTCCTTCTTTCGGATCGGTAAAGTTCCCACAGGAATAGGATGTCACAAAGCCGTCCGTAAACTGTATTTTCAGATCCTGAAACTGCAACCCGTTTAAGAACACTTCCGATACATGTAATACCCCGTTTGTCCCTTCAAGGACAGGCGATGTAAACACCTCACCTACCGGAATATTGACATCTGCTACGCAGTTTTCGAACGCCGTCTGTTTTTCAGGGTCTGTAAGCGGATGGATTCTGACAGAAAGATCCGTCTCATTTCCGTTCTTTCCTTTGATCTCAACCGTCTGTGCCGTATCCAGCACGTCAATGATACACTGTTGGATCTTCTGATAGGTCTTATAATCGAGGGTATTGATCTTCACCGTTTCCGCAAAGATCTCTTCAAACCGCTTATGGCATTCCTCCTCCGTTCTGTC
This sequence comes from Lachnospiraceae bacterium, assembly GCA_015057865.1. Lineage (GTDB taxonomy): Bacteria > Bacillota > Clostridia > Lachnospirales > Lachnospiraceae > SY8519. The sequence goes on along the minus strand of SVDH01000005.1, from coordinate 18,209 downwards.
GGCATCGGAATCCTGCGCAATCTCAGGGATCGGATAGGCAATGATCGTAAAGCTTCGTTCTTCGCCTGGGATAAACCGGTTCGTGATCTCCCCCGCTCTGGACATCTGATAAACAGAAAGCTTTTGCTGTGCTTCGGAAAACCGGATCGCTGACGGCTTTGTTTCCGGTGAAAACGGTTCTTCTCCAAACACCTCAAGAACTGCCGGTCCGCCGTGCTGAAGCGCTTCTTCTTTGTGATCGTTATAAGAGTTTTCCAGACAGGTCAGGCGGTTTTCCAGAAATGCCTTGTCAAAATACAATGCCCTGTCTTCTCTGTGATCATACTCATATTGCCGGTTCACACTGGTGGAATATGCGCCGCGTTTTGCACCGAGTCCCGCAAACGAGGATACCGGTTCTCTTGCGATCGTCGGTTCTAACCCGATCTTTCTGAAATTCTCAATCGCCGCCCGCATCATCCGTTCAAAACCGATGCAGTAATGGAGGCTGACCGTCTTCTTTTTGGAAAGGTCTTTTCCTGTTACTTCAAATCCAATGCGATAGCCTTCCGTATAGGTATCTGCCATAGCCTGAATCTGGTCCTGGCTCAGCTGATTTAAGAATGCCGCTGTCTGCAGTTCGTTTTCGCTGACCGGAAGACCATAGCGGTACAGATAGGTCAGGTCATTAAAATCCGCATGCATGATGATATCGGTAAAAAAGTTGCCATCCGGGCAGACCAGATTCTTCACCTGCGTTTCGATAAACTCAGCGGTGTAATCATGAAAATGCCAGTAGATCGTCTGCTGCGCCTCCTGAAGGTCCGCAGGATCCTCGAGAAAGCAGGCATAGATTTCGGCAAACAGCTCCAGCAGGATCGTCCACTCAAAAAGCCTGCCTTCAAAGACATAGGCGATGCCGCTGCGCAGCTCTGCCGCCAGAAAGCCTAAGATCCGGGCCGCGTCCCCCAGATACTCCTCACACACTCCGGGATTCAGCCAGCTAGTCTCGTAATGGTCTCTGAGAGCAGCATACATCACTTCATGATCGGCGATGCATTCCTCCATCGACCGTTTCGATAAAGCATCCTCTGTCACCGGGTCCGTGCTTTCCCTTTTCACAGCCTTTTCGAAAATGTCTTCTGCCGACATCAGAAAGGCCGCCTGGTTGAAAAAATAATCCCGGTACCGTGCAGGCACCGGATTGTCTGTCAGGATTTCCCGGATCCTTCCGGAAACCAGTTCATGACGTTCCTTTAATATACTCTGATCCATATTTTTTTCCTCAACGGGCACCGGCGATCAGCAGGATCACATAAACGATCAGGGCAACAAACCCCGGCCAGACCCCCATCCTGATATAGGGAAGATAAAAGCGTCTGGTATGCTTTGCCATGTTCCCGAGCAGGATCGCGCCGACTGCCAGACACAGACCGACCCATCCCACTGCGCCGACACCGCCTGCAGCCGCGCCGCCCATTTTCCACGAATACAGAATTCCGGCGATCAGGCAGATCCATGCCGCAAGTGCAAACGAGGGAACCAACCGGTCATATACGGTCAGTTTCCTCGATCTGCGGCGTTCCCGTCGTTCTCTTTTCAAATGTTCTCGTCTGGGTGATGCCATTTATACTCCGTATTCTTTGTAATAAGCATCGATCGCCTCTTTGAGCGTGTCATCGATCACGATCTTACCGTTGCATGGTTTATTGTAAAGATATGCTACGACTTCTTCCATCGTAACGATCGCGTTTGTCTCAAATCCGTATAATTCCCGGATCTCTTCAAGCGCCGTTGTCTTGTCTCCCTTGCCGCGCTCCTGCCGGTTTAAGGAAACCTCAAGGCCGATGATCTTAATATCACCCTGTGCACGGATGATCGGTACGGTCTCTTCCATTGACTTGCCGGAAGTGGTAACGTCTTCGATGATCACAACCCTGTCTCCATCTTTGATGCTGCTCCCAAGCAAAATGCCTGCATCTCCGTGATCCTTGATCTCCTTGCGGTTAGAGCAGTAGCGGATCTGCTTTCCATAAAGTTCCGCGTAGGCGATCGTCGTTGCGACCGTCAGCGGGATTCCTTTATATGCCGGTCCGAACAATACATCAAAATCATCTCCGTAATGCTCATGGATCGCACGTGCATAATACTGTCCGAGCTTTCTTAACTGCTCTCCTGTCACATATGCGCCCGCATTCATGAAAAACGGTGATTTCCGTCCGCTTTTTAATGTGAACTCTCCGAATTTCAGAACATCTGATTCTACCATGAATTCGATAAATTCCTGTTTATACTGTTCCATGTCTGCTCCTTTCATGATGACCGGAACCGTTTTGTTCCGGCAGATCAGGTGTTATTCAACGCACTGCGCCGATCAGCTCCCAAATATCTTCTACACCAAACCGGTCCATATAGCGTTCGATCCCTTCGATCACATCGATGGTTGCCGTCGGATTTAAGAAATTCGCTGTTCCGACACTGACCATCGTCGCGCCTGCAAGGATCATTTCGATCGCATCCTCTGCCGTCATGACACCGCCCATACCGATGATCGGAATATTGACTGCCTGCGCCGTCTGATACACCATGCGGACCGCGATCGGATGGACTGCAGGTCCCGACATCCCGCCGGTCTTATTTGCAAGGACAAATGTACGCCTGTTGATATCGATCTTCATGCCGGTCAGCGTATTGATCAGTGACAGGCCATCTGCTCCGCCGCTCTCGGCTGCTCTTGCCATTTCTGTAATGTCCGTGACATTCGGACTCAGTTTCATGATAACAGGCTGTGCCGCCTTTTCTTTCACAGCACGCGTGATCGCTTCTACCGCTTTCGGGTCCTGGCCAAATGCGATCCCGCCTTCTTTGACATTCGGGCAGGAAATATTGATTTCAAGGAGGTCTACCGGTGCATCTGCCAGTCGTTCAACAACATCGATATATTCTTCCGTGGAATGACCGCAGACATTTACGATGATCTTTGTGTCAAACTGCTTTAAGAACGGAACATCGCGATTCAGGAAAACATCAATCCCCGGATTCTGCAGACCGATGGCATTGAGCATTCCGCCGTAGACTTCCGCAACACGCGGTGTCGGATTGCCGGGCCAGGGCACATTTGCCACACCCTTTGTCGTCACCGCACCCAGGCGGCCAAGATCAACAAACTCTGAATATTCTTCTCCGGAACCAAATGTACCGGATGCTGTTGTTACAGGATTTTTAAAATGTACCCCTGCGATCGTCACTTCTGTATTTCTCACAACTGTATCTCCTCTGCACGGAATACCGGCCCGTCTTTGCAGACCCGTTTATTCTTTACATTCGAATGCGCATCTGTCTCCGTCGTCTCACAGACACATCCGAGACACGCCCCGACGCCACAGGCCATACGTTCTTCCATAGAAAGCCAGCATGTCATTTCATGACGCATGGCATATTCCTTTAAGCTCCTTAACATCGGCTTCGGACCGCACGCATAGATCACATCTGCTTTCAGATCATTTGCCCGCATCGCGTCAATGACATTACCGGATGTCCCCCTGCTGCCGTCATCCGTAGACACATACACAGGGCCGTATTCCCCAAGCTCTTCTGCCAGGAACAGGTTTTTGTCTGCGTAACCCAAAACGATCTGAACATCCCCCGGGAAACGTTTTGCCAGCTCCAGCATCGGCGGGATCCCGATTCCTCCGCCGATCAGAAAGACGTTCTGCCCTTCCATCGGAAAGCCGTTGCCAAGCGGGCCAAGGATTCGGACATGATGTCCCGCAGGCTTTCTTGCAAGAAGCTTTGTCCCTTCTCCTGCCACACGGTATACCAGCCGTAATGTTCCGGTCTTTACATCTGCCTCACAGATACTGATCGGACGCGGCAACAGCTTGCCGTCTGTATCCAGATATACATTGACAAACTGTCCGGGCACAGCTTTTTGTACGATTGCTTCTGCCTCGAGCCGAAGATCATATACACCCGGTGCGATTTCTTCCTGGCTTATGATCCGGCTGGTTATCATTTCTTTGCTTTTCTCCATTTTATTATCCTCTGGCCTGATTGATGTCTTCTTTCATATCCAACACAGCCTGTCTGGAAGCATCCGCAAATGCCTCCTCGCCGAACTTCGCATATTCATCCTTCTTATAAGCAGCAATGATCCCGCGGGATGAATTCACGATTGCGCCAAGACCGTCTTCGTTAAAGTAGTGTACCAGATCAGCGCCCGTGCCGCCCTGTGCGCCATAGCCGGGAACCAGGATCATTGTCTTTGGCATTACTTTGCGGAGTACCTTTCCAATCTCCGGATAGGTTGCGCCGACAACTGCTCCCACATTGCTGTAGGCATCGCCCATGCAGTCTTCTCCCCAGGCTGCCACCTTTTCTGCCACATGCTCATACAGCGGTTTGCCGTCGATCAGACGGTCCTGAAATTCACCGCTTGACGGATTGGATGTTTTTACCAGAACAAAGATGCCCTTGTTTTCTTTTTTACAGATATCAATAAACGGATTGACGCCGTCGCTGCCAAGATACGGATTCACGGTTGCGAAATCCTCATCAAACGGACGAAACGTATTCTCTCCGACAGAAACCTCTCCCAGATGTGCGACTGCATAGGATTCCGACGTGGATCCGATGTCACCTCTTTTGATGTCTCCGATCACCACAAGATCTTTTTCATGACAGTATGCTACTGTTTTTTCAAACGCGATCAGTCCCGGAATGCCGTACTGTTCATACATCGCGATCTGCGGCTTGACTGCCGGGATCAGATCACAGGTTGCATCCACGATCGCTTTGTTAAACTGCCAGATTGCCTCTGCCGCACCTTCAAGTGTCTCACCGAATTCCGAAAAAGCAGCCTTTTTGATATGTGCCGGCACAAAGGCAAGCTTCGGATCAAGTCCGACCACGATCGGTGCATCTGTTTTCTGTATTTTTTCAATCAGACGGTTGATCATTTTGTTTCCTCCCTGTATGCAATACAGCCATCCGAAATGGTCGCCATGACTTTCCCTTTTACTTTCTGTCCGCCAAACGGTGTATTTTTCCCCTTTGAAGCAAATCTCTTCGGATCGATCGTGTATTCTGCCTTCGGATCAAATACCACCAGATCGGCAATTGCGCCTTCCGCGATGAATCCCTTGTTTTCGAGTCCCAGAATCCTTGCCGGATTGTAACTCATCTTTTCCGCCATCTGCATGATGGTTAAGATTCCTGTGTCTACCAGATTTGTATAGGTCAGCGCAGCTGCTGTCTCTGAACCGACAATACCAAACGGTGCTGTCTCCATCGGTCTTGCCTTTTCCTCTGCTGCATGCGGCGCATGATCGGTAGCGATCACTTCCATGATATCGTTTTTCAGGCCCTCGCGCAGTGCTTCCATATCTTCGCGCGTTCTAAGCGGCGGATTCATTTTATAGTTCGCATCATTCCCCGGAATGTCTTCTGTGCAAAGGGAGAAATGATGCGGGCAAACCTCCGCGCTCACCTGAACACCTGCTTCTTTTCCCCATTTAACAAGCTGCACGCTGTCCTTTGTGGAGCAGTGGCACAGATGGAGTCTCACACCGGTCTCTTTTGCAAGCAGGATATCTCTTGCCGTAATGACATCTTCGACCGCATTGGAAATGCCCGGCAGTCCGAGCTCCTTTGCTTTATCATCCTGGTTCATCACCCCGCCGCAGACAAGATTGATGTCTTCACAATGCGCAAGAACCGTAATGTCGAGTTCTTTTGCCAGCTTCATCGCCTCTCGGTAAAGGCCGGAATTCATGACAGACTTTCCATCCTCACTGATGGCCATACAGCCGTGTGCAGCCATCTCTTCAATCTCCGCAAGTTCCTGTCCCTGCTGACCCTTTGTTACCGATCCTGCCTGGATCACATGACATTTGGTCAGCGATTTCGCCTTGTTCATGACATAGTCTACGATATCTGCCCGGTCAGCAACCGGCTTTGTATTGGGCATTGCCACGATCGTGGTATAACCGCCCCGAAGAGCTGCTTCCCCGCCGGTCTCGACCGTTTCTTTATAAGTCAGGCCGGGATCGCGCAGATGTACATGCATATCCACAAAGCCGGGCATGACATAACATCCCTTTGCGTCGATCGTTTCCTCTGCCTTTTCTTTGATCTTTTCTGCGATTTCTTTGATCACGCCATCCACGATGAGCAGATCCGTTTTTCTTTCTGTCTTCCCCGCCGGGTCGATCACAGTACCGTTTTTGATCAATAATGATGCCATAGGTTTTCCTTTATCTTTCTTTTGTCATAACTATTGAAGTGCAAATATCTTATTGTCGCTCTTTAACAGATCTCTGTGTCGCATCAGTCCCTTCCCGGAAGAACTGCTTCCGGAATCCTTGGCAGAATCTGCTGTCGTATCTGTTGTCGCAGTATTGTTGTTTCCTGTACTGCCTGTTGCTGCGGTGCCGGTACCTGTTGTACTGTTTGCCGCCGGTTCCGTATCGGTTCCTGCCGTTAAGCCTGCGCCAACCGAAGCATCCGGAACGCCTGTTGAGGCACTGTCTGCGGAAACTTCTGTCCCGGCTGCCGTATCTGTCGATGCTGCATCCGTTGTGCTCTCCGCAGCAGTCGTATCTGTATCTGCTGCGCCGTCAGCATTTTCATCTGTATCTTCCGTATCAGCATCTTCTGCATCCGTGCTTTCCGCATCGGTACTCTCCGTATCTGCTGCCGCCGGAGAAACCGTTCCTTTCGCACGTGTCTGTGCCGTCAGTGCGGTTGTTGCATCCGGTACAAATCCGGCTGCGCCGTTTGCAGATTCAATGGTTCCGTCTGATGCGAAAACAACATCGAACTCTTCGCTGTAATCATTGAGTGTATCAATGCCTTCTGTAAATTCCTCCCCTTCTTTTAAGGTCGGCTGATAATCGTTACGCTCAGAGGTCGAAGAAATGCTGCACGGGATCGCTTTGACCGCATCGTCAAGTACCAGAGCGTCATCTACAAATGTAAATGTCTTCTGGAAGATCATCGTGTTTTTGTCACTCGGATTGGTGTTTCCGCCAAAGCAGAAGTTTCCGAGACTGTACGCAATGTAAACATTATTGTATTTTTCCACACCCTGCAGAACATGCGGATGGTGGCAGAGCACCAGATCCGCGCCCTCATCAACTGCAAAATGTGCGACTTCCTTCATCTCACTGCTGACAGAATATTCATGTTCGACACCGCCGTGAATGCTGACGATGATCGCATCTGCATCCTGCTCTCTTAATTTGGCAACGCCCTGGGTGATCAGCTCCTGCGCCTGATCATTTCCCCGCAATTGAGAAACTGAAATCATACCGAGCTTTTTGCCCTGTACCTCATAAACACCAACGATGTCAAAGGAGGAATACTTGATTCCTGCCTCGTCAAGATACTGCATCGTGTCTGTGTAGCTGACCTCGCCATAATCCTGACAATGGTTGTTTGCAAATGCAACCGCCTCGACAGATCCATCCGTCAGAATGTCGACATATTCCGGATCTCCCCGGAACGCAAATGTCTTATCCTGGCGATCTCCCTGTGTTGAAAGTGTGCCTTCAAAGTTGACCAGCGTCATGTCATCTGATCCGAATACCGAGCTGACGCCGCTCAAGAAATAGGACGGGTCGGACACTTCCTCATACATCGTATCAAAATTCAGATCCGTCGGCTGGCCGACATCAGAGCCTAATGTCACATCTCCGGCACCGCTGATCAGGATCTGTGTCACCTGCGGGCCGCTGGTCTCGGCTTCTGCACTCACAGATGCTTCTTCTGCAGCAGAATCCGTATCATGTTTCATGTTGGAATTACCGCAGGAGCAACTTGCCACAACCACCCCTGCAAGTATGACTGATAAAATGATTTTCTTTTTCATGGGTATCCTCACTTTTATTTTGACAACTATCGATGTCATTATACATCATTTTCCCTGATCGTAGCGGAAAAACTTCATATTTCTGCGATTCTTTCCTGTCTTTATGAAAACTGAAAATCTCCCGGATTAGCATTTCTATGTTAAACCGGGAGATCATAGTCTATTTTTGTTACGGCTTTCTTTTCAGGATGGATCTTTTTAGATCGCGTCAAGTGCCTGTGCCAAATCCTCAATGATATCATCTGCATTTTCAATGCCGACAGATAAACGCATCAGATCCGGTCCCACGCCGCATGCGATCAGCTCTTCATCCGACAGCTGACGGTGTGTTGCATTTGCCGGATGCAGAATACAGGTATGCGCATCTGCTACATGTGTTGCGATCATGGCTACTTTAAGTTCTTTCATGAAAGCTTCTGCTGCCGCTCTGCCGCCCTTTAATCCAAAGGCAATAACGCCGCAGGTGCCGTTTGGCAGATATTTCTGCGCCAGTTCATAGCCCTTATCGGACGGAAGACCCGGATAGGTAACCCAGGCCACCTGCTCATGCTGTTCCAAAAACTCTGCTACTCTCTGCGCATTTTCGCAATGGCGCTGTATCCGAAGATGCAGAGACTCCAGCCCCAAGTTCAGATAGAATGCATTCATCGGCGCCTGAATTGCTCCGAAGTCACGCATCAGCTGTGCGGTTGCCTTTGTGATATACGCACCGCCCTGACCGAATTTTTCCGCATAAGTGATTCCATGGTAGGATTCGTCCGGTGTGGTCAGACCCGGGAACTTGTCTGCATGTGCCATCCAGTCAAACTTTCCGGAATCCACGATACAGCCGCCGACTGCCGCGTCATGTCCGTCCATGTATTTGGTCGTGGAATGGATCACGATATCCGCGCCCCACTCAAACGGACGGCAGTTGATCGGTGTTGCAAAGGTATTGTCAATGATCAGCGGCACGCCGTGTGCGTGCGCCGCATTTGCAAACCGCTCGATATCCAGCACGATCAGTGCCGGGTTTGCAATCGTTTCCCCGAATACACACTTTGTATTCTCCTGAAATGCTGCTTCCAGTTCTTCCTCAGAGCAGTTCGGATCCACAAAAGTAAACTCAATGCCCATACGGCGCATGGTTACGTTAAACAGGTTAAAGGTTCCTCCATAGATCGAGGATGATGCGATCACATGATCCCCTGCTCCCGCCAGATTGAAAACGGAAAAGAACGATGCGGCCTGGCCGGAAGAAGTCAGCATCGCTGCCGTTCCGCCTTCCAGTTCCGCGATCTTTGCCGCAACCATGTCATTGGTCGGATTCTGCAGACGTGTATAGAAATAGCCGCTTGCCTCCAGGTCAAACAGTTTCCCCATGTCTTCGCTTGTATCATACTTAAAAGTCGTGCTTTGGATGATCGGGATCATACGCGGCTCGCCGTTTTTCGGTGTATAGCCGCCCTGAACACATATGGTCTCTTTTTTCATCGTTAAAATATCTCCTCTAAAACTTATTCAAACGAGGTGCCTGCTCTATGCATCACGCTCAAGCGCAGCACGGATTCCAATCGAAAGCTGGTCCGCACAGGAAGTCCCGCGGCCGCCGCAGTCGTTTCCTGCAAGGATCTGTGCGATCTCTTCTGCAGGTTTTCCTTCTACCAGTTTTCCAATCGCTGCCTGGTTTCCCGGGCAGCCTCCCATAAACTGTACATCATGAAGATTCTTTTCTTCATCCAGAGAAAAACGGATCTGTCTGGCACAAACGCCCTGTGCCTGGAACTGATATGTTTTCATTTTTCATACCCCACTATATCTTTTATAAGCCCCGGATTGCTCCGCGAGAGCTTATACGCTCAAGTTTTCAAGATCCACTTCAATTTTGTCCAGATGCCAGATGTCGTCTACATATTCCTGAATGGTTCTGTCGGAAGAGAACTTGCCGACATGTGCCACATTCAAGATGGCCATTTCTGCCCATTTTGCTTCATCACGGTAAGCTGCTTCCACACGCTCATGTGCTTCTGCATAAGAACGGAAGTCCTTCAGGCAGAAATACGTATCTGCGCGATTGGTGCTCTGTGTGTTCAGCAGTGAATTATAGATGTCGCGGAACAGCTCGGTATCCTGTCCGGAGTAGGTTCCGTCGACAAGCTGTACCAGTACATGGCGAAGCTCCTGATCGGAATTAAAGATGCCCATCGGATCATAATCATGATTGTGCTCATGCGCGATGACCTCATCTGAGCTCATACCGAAGATGAACATGTTCTCTTCGCCGACTTCCTCTGCCATCTCTACATTCGCGCCATCCATCGTACCAATCGTAAGCGCACCGTTTAACATGAACTTCATGTTACCGGTACCGGATGCCTCTTTGCTGGCTGTTGAGATCTGTTCACTCACATCTGCCGCCGCAAAAATGATCTCTGCGTTGGATACCTTGTAGTCCTCGATGAATACGACCTTCAGCTTGCCGTCAATGCTCTTGTCATTATTGATGACATTTGCCACATTGTTGATCAGCTTAATCGTCAGCTTCGCGATCCGGTATCCTGCTGCCGCTTTTGCACCAAAGATAAAAGTACGCGGATAGAAATCAAGCTCCGGATGCTCTTTGATCTTATTGTACAAATACATGACATGCAGAATGTTCATCAGCTGACGCTTATACTCATGCAGACGTTTTACCTGTACATCAAAGATGGAACGCGGATTGACGTCGATTCCGTTGTGCTCGCTGATGTACTCTGCCAGACGAAGCTTATTCAGATATTTGATCTGCATAAACTCCTGCTGTGCTTTTTTGTCATCCGCATAGATTGCCAGTTTTTCCATATGAGAAAGATCTGTCACCCATTCATGACCAATCTTTTTGTCCACCCATGCAGACAGCTCCGGATTTGCATGAAGCAGGAAACGACGCTGTGTGATACCGTTTGTCTTGTTATTGAATTTTGCCGGGAACATCTCATAAAAATCACGCAGTTCCTGGTTCTTTAAGATCTCGGTATGCAGTGCTGCAACACCATTTACAGAATAGCCTGCTGCGATCGCCATATGTGCCATGCGGACCTGACCGTTGAACACGATCGCCATTCTGTTCTGGCGCTCATAATCACCCGGGAATTTCTTCTCGATCTCTAAGCGGAATCTGCGGTCGATCTCATCTACGATCTGCATGATACGCGGAAGCAGACGGGAGAAGATCTCAATCGGCCATTTCTCCAGTGCTTCTGACATGATCGTATGGTTGGTATACGCACAGCACTTTGTGGTGATCTCCCATGCATCATCCCATTCCAGTCCTTCTTCATCAAGAAGGATTCGCATCAGCTCTGCAACTGCTACGGTCGGATGCGTATCATTCATCTGGAATACGACTTTCTCAGGCAGCTTGTGGATATCCGGATGATACTGTTTGTATCTGGAGATCGCACGCTGCAGACTTGCTGATACAAAGAAGTACTGCTGTTTTAAACGCAGCTCCTTACCCTGAATATGGTTGTCATTCGGATACAGTACTTCTACCAGGTTTCTTGCAAGGTTTTCCTGCTCAACAGCCTGGCGGTAATCACCCTTGTCAAAGGAATCCAGTTTGAATTCCTGTACCGGCTCTGCATCCCAGATCATCAGTGTGTTAACCATGTTGTTGTCATATCCGAGGATCGGCATATCATATGGAACGGCACGGACAGACTGATAGTTTTCCTGAATGAAATGTGTTCTGCCGTCCGGACGGCCTTCCGCTCTGACATAACCGCCGAATTTTACCTCAAAAGTATGCTCCGGACGACGCAGCTCAAACGGATATCCATGCTTTAACCAGTTATCCGGCTCCTCAATCTGGTAACCGTCTTTGATCTTCTGCTTGAACATACCGTAACGATACCGGATACCACATCCGTAAGCCGGATAATTCAGTGTGGCCAGCGACTCCATAAAGCATGCTGCCAGACGTCCGAGACCACCGTTTCCAAGCGCCGGATCACGCTCTTCGTCTTCGATCGCATTTAAGTCAACGCCCACTTCTTCCAGCGCTTCCTTTACCTGATCATAAACCGTTAAGTTGATCAGGTTGTTTCCCAATGCACGACCCATCAGGAATTCCATGGACATATAATACAGGATCTTCGGATCCTTTCGGTCCATCTCCTGCTGTGTTGCCATCCAGCGGTCGATGATCTCATCCTTTACCGCAAATGCAATCGCCTGGAACAGTTCCTGCTGTGTCGCATCTTCAATCTTCTTCCGGAACAGGTTCCGGACATTGTTGCGCACCGCAGCAAGAGACTCCTCCTTATTAAATGTTAACTGTACATTTCCATATCTGTCACTCATTGTTTCTCTACTCCCAGTACTACTTTTTCCCCATTGATATTCCAGGATTTTGTAAATCCTGCCGGCTCCGTCCGGCTGATCGAATCTGCCAGCACTTCATGGCGGATCTCTTCACCATTTGCTTCAAAAATCTCAGCCAGTTTGTCTTCTGATTCAAACGTGACTGCAATGCGGTCCATCACTTCAAAATCTGCTTCTTTCCGCATGGTCTGGATCTTACTGATGATCTCACGGACAAAGCCCTCTTCGATCAGTTCCGGTGTCAGGTTGGTATCCAGAACGACCGTGATCTGATTTGCGCTCTGTGCCGCATATCCTTCGGCCTGCGTCATCTCGATCAGAAGATCATCCTTCTCGAGTGCGATCTCATCACTGATCTCGGGAAGCTTCAATACGCCATCGGTATTCAGTGCTTCCATTGCAGCATTTCCGTCAAGCTCTGCAAGTGCTGTCTGGATCTGCTTTAAGTATCTGCCGTATTTCGGTCCGACCGTACGCAGCTGCGGTTTAAACTTGTATGTCGTATAGCTGCTGACATCGTCTGAGAAGATCGCCTTTTTGACATTCAGCTCTTCCTCGATGATCTTTACATAAAACTCTGACAGTTCTCTTGGCGCCTTGACATACATGGTTCCGATTGGCTGACGGTTCTTGATGTTGGCCTCGTTTCTGGCTGCTCTTCCCAGAACAACGATCTTTAAGACCTCATCCATCTGCTCTTCCAGCTCTGTATCGATAAAGGATGCGTCTGAAACCGGATAATCACAAAGATGAATGCTTTCCGGTGCTTCCGGATCAATACTTTTTACAAGGTTCTGATAGATCTCTTCTGTCAGGAACGGTACCATCGGTGCTGCCGCCTTTGAGATCGTGACCAGCGCGGTATAGAGTGTCATGTACGCATTGATCTTATCCTGCTCCATGCCCTCTGCCCAGAAGCGCTCACGGCTTCTTCTGACATACCAGTTGCTCAGATCATCGACAAATCCCTGCAGCGCACGTGCTGTCTCCGGAATCTTATAGTCGGTCAGGTTCTGATCTGCCTCTGCAACGACAGAATGCAGACGGGATAAGATCCAGCGGTCCATAACTGCCAGCTTATCATATTCCAACTTATAGTCTTTTGCGTTAAATCCGTCAATATTTGCATACAGTACGAAGAACGCATAGGTATTCCAGAGGGTTCCCATAAACTTTCTCTGGCCTTCCATAACGGCTTTTCCATGGAAGCGGTTCGGAAGCCACGGTGCGGAATTGACATAGAAATACCAGCGGATCGCGTCTGCGCCATACTGTCCCAGCGCCTCCATCGGGTCAACGGAATTGCCCTTGGACTTGCTCATTTTCTGACCGTTCTCATCCTGTACATGTCCGAGGACGATGACATTCTCATACGGTGCCTTGTTAAACAGAAGTGTGGACTCTGCCATCAGGGAATAGAACCATCCTCTGGTCTGGTCAACTGCTTCTGAGATAAACTTCGCCGGGAACCGTTTTTCAAACAGTTCCTTGTTTTCAAACGGATAATGATACTGTGCAAACGGCATTGCGCCGGAATCAAACCAGCAGTCAATCACTTCCGGTACACGGTGCATCGTCTTGCCGCACTTCGGGCACGGGATCGTGATCTCATCGATATACGGACGATGCAGCTCTACCGTCAATGCGTCGTTATTGCCGCTCATGTCTGCCAGTTCCTGTCTGCTGCCGATGCTTTCCTGATGTCCGCATTCGCATTCCCAGACATTTAACGGTGTTCCCCAGTAACGGTTTCTGGAAATTCCCCAGTCCTGGATATTTTCCAGCCAGTCACCAAAACGTCCTTTACCGATCGACTCCGGAATCCAGTTGACCGTATTGTTGTTGCGTACCAGATCATCTTTGACTTTTGTCATCTCGATGAACCAGGACTCTCTTGCATAGTAGATCAGCGGCGTGTCGCAGCGCCAGCAATGCGGATAGTCATGCTCAAAGTTCGGCGCGTCAAACAGCAGCTCTCTTTCTTTCAGATCCCTGATAATAACAGGATCTGCTTTTTTCACAAACATGCCCGCATAATCGGTCTCTTCTGTCATCTCGCCTTTGCCGTTGACAAACTGTACAAACGGCAGGTTGTATTTCCGGCCGATCTGGGAGTCGTCCTCACCGAATGCCGGCGCGATGTGTACGATACCGGTACCATCTGACATCGTGACATAATCACCGCATGTCACAAAGAATCCCTTGCCGTTCTTTTTCTCTACATAATCACCCGTAAAGCCGAACAGCGGCTCATATCCCTTGTATTCAAGGTCCGTGCCTTTCATCGTCTCAAGCACTTCATATGCCGGGACAGCAGGTGTACCTTCTTTTTTGTCTGCCTTTTTCCCGAGCTTTCCTAAAACGGTATCAAGCAGCGCCTCTGCCATGTAATAAACATAGCCATCTGCCGCTTTCACCTTGCAGTAGGTCTCATCCGGGTTGACACAAAGCGCAACGTTTGAAGGCAGCGTCCACGGTGTTGTGGTCCATGCTAGGAAATACGCATCCTCGCCTTTTACCTTAAAACGAACGACTGCTGAGCGCTCCTTGACAAGCTTATAGCCCTGTGCCACTTCATGTGAGGACAGCGGCGTGCCGCATCGCGGACAATACGGTACGATCTTAAAGCCCTTATACAGCAGGTCCTTATCCCAGATCTGCTTTAACGCCCACCATTCGGATTCGATATAGTCATCTTCATATGTTACGTACGGATCATCCATATCCGCCCAGAATCCAACAACACCGGAAAACTCTTCCCACATGCCTTTGTATTTCCAGACAGACTCTTTGCACTCCTGAATGAACGGAGCCATACCGTACTCTTCAATCTGCTCTTTGCCGTCAAGGCCAAGCTTTTTCTCTACTTCCAGCTCCACCGGCAGTCCATGGGTATCCCAGCCTGCCTTACGCGGTACATATTTTCCCTTCATCGTCTGATAACGCGGGATCATATCTTTGATGACACGGGTCAGCACATGACCGATGTGCGGCTGGCCGTTTGCCGTCGGCGGGCCGTCAAAGAACATATACGTCTCATCGCCCTCACGGTTTTTCAGACTCTTCTGGAAAATATCTTCTTCTTTCCAGAACTTCTCGACCTCTTTTTCCCGATCGACAAAGTTCATGGTCGTATCTACTTTTTTATATATGCTCATTCTCGTTTGCTCCTAGCTCAGTACTTTACTCAAGAATTCCTGTGCTCTTTCAGTCTGCGGGTTGCTGAAAAACTCCTGCGGTGTATTCTGCTCCATGATGATGCCTTCATCCATGAACAGGACTCTCGTTCCTACTTCCTTTGCGAAACCGATCTCATGTGTTACCACCGCCATCGTCATACCGTCATCTGCCAGGCGTTTCATCAGATCCAGAACTTCTCCAACCATCTCCGGATCCAGTGCACTTGTCGGCTCGTCAAACAGCATCATCTTCGGATTCATCGCCAGAGAACGCACGATGGCCACACGCTGTTTCTGTCCGCCGGAAAGAGAAGACGGATAGGCATCTGCCTTTTCAGACAGACCAACGCGCTCCAAAAGCCGCATTGCTTCTTTGTCAGCTTCTTCCTGCTTCATCAGGCCGGTACGAACCGGTGCCAGCGTAATATTCTTCTTAACCGTCATATTCGGAAAAAGGTTGAAATGCTGGAACACCATGCCGATCTGACGGCGCACTGCATTGATATCCACGTTCGGATCTGTGATCTCAGTATCTTCAAACCAGATCTTTCCGTCTGTCGGCTCCTCCAAAAGGTTCAGGCAGCGTAAGAACGTGGATTTTCCGGAGCCGGACGGCCCGATGATAACGACCTTCTCGCCTTTATGGATGGTCTCGGAGATATCCTTTAACACAACATGGGCACCAAAGGCTTTTTTCAAGTGATCCACGCGGATCAAAACATTATCTTCTGTCACTGCGACGCATCCTCCTTTCGAGTCTGCCGAAGACCCAGGTCATACAAAGAACGATGACCAGATAAACGACTGCGATACCGATAAACGGCATGAATGCCTGATAGGTACGTGCCTGTACCTGCATGGCCACTTTGGTCAGATCCGCCAGACCGATCACGGTTACAAGTGATGTATCCTTAAACAGCGTGATCATCTCGTTGCCGAGTGCCGGCAGGATATTTTTGATCGCCTGTGGAATAATGATATCCTTCATGACCGTTCCATAGTTCATACCCAGAGAACGGCCTGCTTCCATTTGTCCCGGATCGATTGACATGATACCGCTTCGGATGATCTCGGAAACGTAAGCACCAGAGTTAATACCAAGTGACAGGATTGCTACCAGGATCAGGTGTCTGCTTGCCGAGAAAACGACAAATCCCATGATCAAAAGCTGTACCATCATCGGCGTTCCACGGATAACTGTGGTATAGACCAGACAGATTGCATTCAGTACGGACAGGATCGGTTTTTTCCTGTTTCCTCGCTGCTGATCCTTCTGTGTACGGATGATCGCAACGATAATACCAAGAGCAACACCCAGGACCAACGCTCCCAAAAGGACCCTGAAAGACACGCCCAGACCCACCAGGAACTGCTGCCAGCGGTCGCCTCCCGGGCCGACAAACGTCTGAAAGAACTGATTATGAATATTTTCAAAAAAGCTCAACCTACTACTCTCCCTTTTCATTTTCGAGCATTTTTTTCACTGCCTCTAAAAACGCACTTAAGGAAGTGCCGTAAAAACGGCACTTCCTCCCCGCTATCACTCAGGTTTTTTTATCCTCTTCCAAAGCCATCTTACTCGGCTGTGATATATTTATCTATGATGCTCTGAACGGTGCCGTCTGCGATCAGCTCTTCAAGTGCGCCGTTTACTGCATTCAGCAGTGCATCATTATCCTTTGCGATACCGATCGCGTAATCTTCGTTGGCAAAATCCGTATCCAGAATCCGTAAGCCTTCATTTACTGCCACGAATTCTTTTGCCGGCTGGTTATCAATAACAACTGCGTCAATTTTTCCGCCGATCAGTGCCTGAACTGCCATTGCACCGTTTGTGTAGGACAGAACATGGTCTTCACCATATCCGTCTTCTTCCGGCGGAGCGGAGCAATAAACATAACCGGTCGTGCCTTCCTGACAGCCGATCATCTTATCATTTGCCAGATCATCAATGGTCTGAATGTCGGAATCCTCCGGCACGATAACGACCTGGACCGCATTCTGATAGGGGATCGTGAAATTAATATTCTCCTCACGCTCCGGCAGAACTGTCATACCAGCCATAACCATATCGGATTTGCCGGACTGTACTGCTGCGATCGTTGCTGAGAAATCCATATCATCAACGACCAGTTCCAGACCAAGCTTGTCAGCGATCGCTGTCGCGATCTCAACGTCGATTCCTGTGTATCCGCCGTCATCTGTTGTCATCTCATAAGGCGGGAATGCTGCGTTGGTCGCCATATGAAGCTTTCCATCTTCTGCCAGCTTGATCTCGCCTGCAGCTTCTGCACCTGCGCTTGCAGCTGCATCATTTGCTGCTCCGTCATTGGAAGAACCGCAAGCTGCAAGTCCGATTACCATAGCAGCCACAAGTGCGATCCCTGTCACTTTTGCCAATCTCTTTTTCATGTTTTTTCCTCCATTTCCGTGCGCGGTGCGTGTGGCACTTGTGCCTCGCGGTGCGCGCGCGACTCTTTAAAAACTAGTGCGGCTAAATTTCTTTCATTTAAAAGATGTCTGTATTGCTTGAATCATTCTACCGCACCGATAATTCGGTATTTTATCACAAAACATGTATAAAAACAATTTATTCTTTATATTTATGCAAATATATCAGGAATAACCGCAAACAGACCGTTTTCCATGCCAAATTCGCGTTTGTGCGCATAAGCTTCTGCGTCGCAGACGGTGTATGACTGCTCGCAGGCAATACGACGGATATGACGCAGGGTAACGGACACGAACTATAAAGTCACTCGACCAAAGGGAGCGGGGCGAGTTGTGAGTGGACGTAGGATGGCGGGAGTTGCATTGCAACGGAGCCATCCGTCAGC
>SVDH01000041.1 GCA_015057865.1 Lachnospiraceae bacterium | reverse complement strand
AGTGATGATGTGGAAGCAAAAGCGGCAGTCCGTGCTGCATATGAATATGACGGGCCTGTTTATCTGCGTCTCGGACGCCTGGCAGTACCGGTGATCAATGATGAAGAGAATTACAAGTTTGAGCTTGGCAAGGGTATTGTGTTACGAGAAGGCACAGACCTTACGATCATAGCGACAGGTCTTTGCGTGGCAGAGGCGCTGGGCGCAGCTGACATGCTGGCAGAACAGGGAATCTCGGCAGAGGTTATCAACATCCATACGATCAAGCCGTTAGACGAGGAGCTCGTGATCGCGTCAGCAAAGAAGACAGGACGCGTATTTACAGTAGAAGAGCATTCTGTAATCGGTGGCCTTGGAAGCGCGGTTTGTGATGCGTTAAGTGAGAAAGCGCCGACACCGGTCAAAAAGATCGGCATCTACGATGTGTTTGGTGAGTCCGGCCCGGCAAAAGAGCTGATTAGGAAGTATCGGCTGGATGCGGCTGGGATTTGTGAGCGGGTGAAGGAAGGAGAGTATGACATCTGTTAAAGAGCTGAAGAATTTAAATGGATTAAGCAATGGCATTCATAAGCAATGGGTATGGAATACAAAAGCAGACTATTATAAGAGCTGTGACTATCTGCAAAAAATCAATTATTGTATTCAAGACCTAAATGCAGAGATTACGAATCTAACTTCGCCATCTATGAAAGAAGTAGTATATATTATCGTTTTGATTGATTGGATTCGAGAAGCGGTCGACAATTTCCCAAAGTTATTGAAAGAAGAATTACCTCCATTTTCATATATACAACAGAAGAAGATGGATAGATTAAAGCGTTTCTTTACCGCTATTAGATCATTTGCAGTGGCTCATCCTCTTGCAACAGATCGACATCCAGATTATGGATTTGATGGAGACAAGATTTGTGTTGATATCAAACAGAAAACATCTGTAGTAGCAAAGAATTATTCATGTGAGGGGAATTGGTATCATTTAGGTATTAATGGCTTAACAAATAATGCAAAAAATATTCCATCTGATTTTGTGATGTATATATATAGTAAACGCAGAGATAATATGCAGTTCTACAAATATATCGGCGTAGATTTCGCAGATTTATACTATGTGGCGGAAAGTTATATTGAATATTTATATGCATTTGCAGAATATCTAAGTAATCAGAAAAGGAAGGATTACACTATTTGAACAGGATATTAATTGTACGATAACATATATATTTCTTGTTAAGAACAATGTTGGCGAGACATGAAGATTTACATATTAGCAACAGGAGTATGACATCATGTGTGGAACGAATTGGAAAAAAAGGATAGCAGGTATTGCGGCAGGGGCTTTGATGGCTGCAGTATTACTGGTTGGCTGTGGCAAGCAGGAGCCGTTTGATCCACCGTCTGTTTCGTCCGGAACGGCGCAGGTAGGTTCCGCGAGTGAGGAACCGGTGACAGAGGCGCCGGAGATAGAAGGGAAGGATATGTTCCTCGTGTATTTCAGCGGGATCGATGTGTTTGGTGACATCAGCACGAAGAGCCGTAGTGATGTGAATATCCTGGCGGCGGTAAACCGGAAGACGCGTACGATTCAGTTGGTCAGCACGCCGAGGGATTATTATGTACAGATTCCTGTCAGCGGCGAGGCGAGAGATAAGTTGACCCATGCCGGTTTGTATGGCGTGGAGTGCTCGGAAGGTGCACTGGAGAACCTGTATGGTGTGGATATTGATTATTATGTCCGTGTCAACTTTACCGGATTTGAAGAGATCATCGATGAGCTTGGTGGAATCGATGTGTACTCTGAGTATGATTTTACCGTGGAACCAATCAAGCATTATACGGAAGGTATGAATCATTTGTCCGGTATCGAGGCGCTGGCATTTGTGCGCGAACGTCATGCATTTGAAAAGGGCGACGTACAGCGCGGCATCAACCAGATGGAGATGCTAAAGGCGCTGATCGCACGGATGTCACAGGAAGATGTGTTGAAAAACTTTGGCAATGTGATGGCAGGTTTTTCAAGCAAAATGCAGACCGATATGCCGATGGATCTGCTCCAGAACATGGTTCAGATCGAGCTGGCAGATGCAGATGATTGGACTGTTGAAACGTATTATGTGACTGGCAGTGGCGGCAAAGAGACAACCTATTCGACACCTGGTCAGTCGGTATACGTCATGATGCCGAATGAAGAGGAAGTCGCGGAAGGCGGTAGGTTGCTGAACGAAGTGCTGGAGAGAGTAGACAGCGATGAATAGACTTGACATTTATAATGCGCTGGTGAACCGTCACAGCGGCATCAGGGAGCGCTATCACGCATATCATGATGATGCAGCCGGGGGGAAGAAGGTTTCCTCCTGGCTTTATTTGCTTTCTTTAAACATCAGATATTATGTGTTCCGGCAAAAAGGTCTGGATCAGTCGATGGCGGTTCCGTTTTATGAGGAGAAGGAGATTCCATGTGAGACGAGCGAGTCGGCACTCGCTGCCGGGAAGATTGGAACGGTGGACGCGTGGGTGGAAGAACTCGCAGTCTATGATCAGATTACATTTGACCTGTTTGATACGCTGATCTTCCGCCCGTTTTCTGAGCCGACAGATGTGTTCCGGTTTGTGGGCGAAAAGTTTGCAATCATGAACTTTAAGCAGCTCCGGATGGAGATGGAATACAAGGCGCGTCTGAAGGCAAAGGAAGAGCGTGGCACGATGGAAGTGACGCTCTCTGAGATCTGGCAGATGATGGAACGTGAGATTGGGATTCCTGCAGAAGAAGGGATGCAGACGGAGCTTGCCTTTGAACGGCAATTTTGCTACGCGAATCCGTTTATGTTCGAGGTCTGGCAGAAGCTGATCGCACGGGGAAAGAAACCGACGGTTGTATCCGACATGTATTTGCCATCAAGCTTTTTGCGGGAGCTTTTGGATGAAAACGGATTCTTGGGTTACGAGGATATGTTTGTTTCCTGTGAAGAGGTTGTGAGCAAGTCAGATGGTGGAATCTACCATAAGCTGAAAGAAGCAGGATTTGGAGGGAAAAATCTTTCCTGGATCCATGTTGGAGACAATCTGCACAGTGACGGGAAGATGGCTGAGGCGGCCGGTGTAAAAACACATCTTTATCCAAACGCGGACCATGCCGGAAAGAAGTATCGGGCGTATGATATGAGTCCGGTGATCGGAGGAGCGTATCGTGGTCTGGTAAACCATACGCTTTATAGCGGTATTAAGACATATTCTATGGAGTATGAGTACGGATTTGTCTATGGCGGTTTATTTGCAGTAGGGTATTGTCATTTTATCCATGAATATTGCAGGAAGCACGAGATTGATCGCGTATTGTTTTTATCGCGAGACGGTGACATTTTGGAGAAGGTGTACCGTAAGCTTTATCCTGAAGAGGATACGGTTTATGTATACTGGTCACGGCTTGCCGGGATGAAGCTGATGGCGGCATTTGATAAAAATGATTATTTCCGCCGGTTCATCGATCATAAAGCGAACCAAGGAAAGACGATTGGACAGATTTTGGCGGATATGGAACTCGACAGTCAGGAGAAAGAAAGCTTTGTGACGCTGCTTGATGTCCTGCATGGAAAGCATCAGGTTTCGATCTCTTCGGGTGATTTGCTGACGGATAAAAATGCACCGTTGTTAAAAGCGTTTCTTCAGGACTACTTTGACCATGTGCTTATGGCGTACCAGGAGCAGATGGATGCAGCTAAGAGCTATTATCAAAGCAAGCTTTCCGGATGCAGACGTGCTGTGGCAGTTGACATTGGCTGGGCCGGGAGCGGCGCGATGGCGATTGCATATCTGGCGGAGCATGTCTGGAAGATTCCGTGCAGAATCACCGGAATTATCGCGGGAACGAATACCGTACATAATGCAGAGCCGGAGGCAAGTGAGATGTTTTTGCAGACCGGACATCTGGTTTCTTATCTGTATTCGCAGGCGGATAACAGAGATCTGCTAAAGAAGCATGATCCGGCGAAAGGATACAACGTTTTCTGGGAGCTGTTGCTGGCATCGCCGACAAGGCAGTTTTGTGGGTTTTATTCCTTTGCAGGACAGACTGGGGGCAGTGACGAGAATGATTTGGAACCGTCAGATGTACCCGGAGTATATTTACGCTTTGGCAGCGCAGATCCGAATCAGGAAGGAATGCGCGAAGTACAGCAGGGAATCCTGGATTTTACGGATCTGTGGATGAAACATTTTAAAGAATTTCCATATATGTTCCGTATCAGCGGGCGTGATGCGTATGCACCTCTGTTGGCGGCCGCGGGTGATGGTGAGAAGTATCTGAAAGCGATCAGGCGGAAGTTTGATTTGAAGGAGGATATTAACTGAGTGGCTGATATGTTGGCAGAGCAGGGGTTCTCTGTGGAAGTCATCAGCATTCACACAATCAAATCGGTAGATGAGGAACTTGTGATCGCATCCGCAAATAAGACAAGAAGAGAAGAGTATTCTGTGATCGGTGGTCTTGTGGCGCGGTATGTGATGCGTTGAGTGAGAAAGCGCCGACACCGGTCAAGAAGATCGGTATCTACGATGTATTTGGCGAGTCCGGCCCGGCGAAGGAGCTGATTAGGAAGTATCGGCTGGATGCGGAGGGGATTACGAAACAAATAATGGAAAGAATTACATGTTAAACCAAATCGCAGAAGAGATTAAAAAATGTGTAGATAATGGATGCTTTATCTGAAATGTATATGCATATTAGATTCGGATTACTATAGAAATAAAACAATAGAATTTCTTCTTAAGAAAGCAAATGAGCATCATTTGTCATTACATATACGGTCATATTTACGGTCAAGGATCTGACCGGGAATACATCGACGGAAACATCGAAGGTGGTTGTGTCTGCGCCAGAACGCAGCATCTCAAGTGGTTCCTCATCAGGCAGCGCGGAAGCAACGGATGAAGGAGAGGTGCTGATCACTAAGACCGGCGAATGCTACCACTCTCACAAGTGTGGCAGTGGCAATTACTTCGCGGTTCCGCTAAGTGAGGCGAAGGCGAGAGGGCTGCGGCCGTGTAAGAAGTGTTATTAGTAGCGAGGCTAGGGTGCCGTGAACTATTACAGGGATTGTAATAGTTCACGGTGCCTTTTTTGATTATAAAAAGTGGATTACTTCAATTTACCTCTGAGGTAAACTATAAAATTGACATGCAAAGATGCACATGCTACAATGAATTTACCTCAAAGGTAAATTTGCAAGAGAGGTGATGGCTTGAATATCACGTACTGGATATTCCGGTGCGGCGGAGCCGCCATTCCGGTGCAGTGAGTACCGCGAGTCCGGAACAGCGTACCGCCAAATTTACAGTTACTTTTGCGAGTTTACTCGCTTAATGACGGGTCTAAACCGTATACCTCCCGCATCGATCTGTTATTCACTGGATCGAGCGGCACGATGTTAATCTTGTAAGCATCATATTTGATGCGGTCCAGGATTGCTTCTGCTAATGGACTATCATCTCCGCCGAGCTGATCATACCAACCATTGTCTTCATACTGAGAACAGAAGATCGTAGAAGATTTCTTACGTCGACGATGAAGCAGTTCCAGAATGTCGTGTTGTTCTGACTCCGTAGGTTTTAACAGAAGCCATTCGTCTATGATCAGCAGAACAGGATTGGCATATTTCTTTTGCACCTTGACATAAGAGCCGTCATCACGGGCCAGTTCAAGCTCCATCAAGAGATCTGGGAGCCGGACGTATTGTGTTTTATATCGTTGCTTGCAGGCTTCCATACCTAACGCACATGCCATGTAAGTCTTTCCGCTTCCGGTCGCGCCGGTGATAAATATGTTGCGGTGCTCTGTGATGTATTCACATGTCGCAAGCCGTTGGATAAGATTCCTGTTAAGCTTACGTCCGGATACATAATCAATGTCTCCGACATAAGCATCCGGCTGATCGAACCCGGCATTCCGGATCAGGCGTTTTAGACTATTGGCCTTGCGATTGCTGTATTCAACATCGACCAGCATACCCAGGCGGTCTTCGAAAGATACATCCTTCATTTTTGGATCATCTTTCTGGGTGATAAATGCGTCTGCCATAGAAGTGAGCCGCATTTCAATAAGTTTGTCGATAGTGCTTTGTATCGTCATGGTTACTTACCTCCTGTAATAGTCAGCTCCACGTGTGATTGCATGTGGATTTGCTGCAGATGATTCTTTTTGAGTGGATGTTGGTTCTGATTTGTCCCAACCGGCTGTGAGTATGTTTTTTATACTTTTATAGCTGGGAGATGCCGTAAAGGATAAAGCTTTTTTACAGGCAGCCTCAAGACGTTCGGGAGAATATCTCTCCGCCATCTTAAGGACTCCCATACAGCTGCGATAAGACTGTTGCTCCACTCTCTGCGAGGTAAGTATTGCGTTGATTACTTTACCGGTACATGGCCCGATCTGAGATGCCCATCTGCGGAAACGGTCACCGTTCCATTCAAGGTATTCCTGGTGATCAGCCGGCATGTGTTCGGTTACTGTACTGTACTGCCCCTTTCTGCCATAAAGCTTCCGATGAGAAGCAATACGGCTCTGGTTATAAAAAATCTCGATCGTTGTGCCTGTTATCCGTACATCAACCTTGCGTTTGATGTATTCGTAAGGAACGGAGTATAGCATTCCGTCAACTGATATGTGATAATTGTACTGAACGGTGGCTTGTTTCCATTCCGCCAGTTCATAAGGGGTAGCAGGTAACGGTGCCAGTAATGGCAGTTCTTCGTCGCGGAAGATCTCGTATCGGCTGCCCTCTTTCTTTTGAAAGGGGCGATTCACGAATTCTTCCAGTTTTACTCTGATCGCGGCATTTAGCTCTGACAGAGAAAAGAACTGTTCATTTCTGAGTGCCGCAGTGATCCACGTGGAAATGACGCCAACTGATCCCTCAGCTACCGGTTTATCCTTTGGTGCGCGAACACGGGCAGGGATGATCGCCGTGTTATAGTGTTCAGCTAATTCATGATAGACCGCGTTGATCTGCTGGTCGTTCCACTTACGATTATGGACAACGGCTGTTTTGCAGTTATCCGGTACAAGGATCTGTGAAACACCGCCAAAGTAATCATACATGTGGACATGAGCGTTGATCCAGGATGCCTGCTTTTCATCCAAGAAAGCTTCAAC
>SVDH01000004.1 GCA_015057865.1 Lachnospiraceae bacterium | reverse complement strand
ATCGGTCAGATGATCTCAATGAGTATTTATCAATCTGGTATTCGATGCCCAAGTGGCTTGTCGAGAAATGGATCGCTGCATACGGAGAAACGAGATGCGAAGGAATGTTAAGAGCATTTCAAACAGAACGTTCCATTACCGTAAGACCGAATCCCGACAAAACAGATGCAGATCAGCTGCAGCAGATTCTTGAAAAAGAAGGGCTTATTTGCAGACGCCTTTTGGATCCCGCCTATGCGATTGCGATCAGCGGTGTGACGGATCTTATGTCCATACCGGCTTTTCGGGATGGGTTATTCTATATTCAGGATGCTGCTTCCATGCATGTTGCTGAGTATGCTGGGGCAAAGGAAGGCGATCTTGTCATAGATGTCTGTGGGGCTCCCGGCGGAAAGAGTATCCAGATTGCGCAAATGCTTCATGGTACAGGTACCGTGATCACCAGAGATCTGTCAGATCGAAAAGTTGCTCTGATCCGTGAAAATATTCAAAAAATGGATCTTCATAATATGCAGGCAGAGGTATGGGATGCAAGAACGCCGGATCCCGGGCTTGAGAAAAAGGCCGATATTGTGATCGCGGATCTCCCCTGTTCCGGATTGGGTGTCACCGGAAGAAAAGCAGAGATCCGATATCGGATCACACAGGACGATATCGATGCACTGGTTTCGTTGCAGCAAAAGATTCTTACCGTTGTGTCGGAGTATGTAAAACCGGGAGGGGCCCTGTTATATTCCACATGTACTGTGATTCCGGAAGAAAATGAGGGAAATGCAAACTGGTTTTCTGACACACATCCCGGATTCAAGCCTGTCATGCAGAAACAATATTTTCCAAGCGATGAAACAGATGGCTTTTTCATCGCAAAATGGGAGCGTAAATGAGCTTACCTGATATCAAGTCAATGACAATTGAAGAGCTGTCTGAACTGATGGATTCATTTGGCGAAAAACCATTTCGTGCATCACAGATCTTTTCCTGGCTTCACGAAAAAGGTGTTTCGTCCGTCTCAGATATGACCAACCTTTCAAAAGCACTAAGACAGCGTTTGGAACAGGAGACGGAATTCGTTTCCCTGAAAAAAGTGACGATGCAGGAATCCGCTTTGGACGGGACCCGAAAATATCTGTTTGCCTTATCAGACGGAAATTGTATCGAAAGTGTTCTGATGCGTTACCATCACGGCAATTCTGTCTGTATTTCCTCGCAAGTGGGATGTAATATGGGATGCTCGTTTTGTGCCTCCACGATCGGCGGCAAGAAGCGGGATCTGTTGGCTTCGGAAATGCTCGATCAGATCTACAGGATCAGTGAAGATATCGGTGAGCGGGTATCAAATGTTGTTGTCATGGGAACCGGCGAACCGTTGGATAATTATGATAATCTGATCCGTTTTATCCGTCTGATCACGGATCCTTCCGGAAAAAACATCAGCCAGCGGAACATTACGGTTTCCACCTGTGGACTTGTCCCGCAGATCGGGCGGCTGGCCGAAGAAAACCTTGCGATCACATTGGCATTATCCCTTCATGCACCCACGCAGGAACTTCGGGAAAGTATCATGCCGATCGCAAGAAAGTATCATCTGACAGATGTTCTGAATGCATGTGATACATATTTCCGAAAAACCGGCAGGCGTGTGACGATCGAATACAGCCTCATTCACGGTATCAATGATGATGCCGTTTCTGCAGAACGATTGGCGTCTTTGCCGGGCATGAAAAAGTGTCATATTAACTTGATTCCCGTCAATCCGGTAAGGGAAAATTCGTGTCAATCACCATCCCGCAAGCAGGTTATGGCATTTAAAAATATTCTTGAAAATTACGGGATTAATGTTACTATTAGAAGAGAAATGGGCCGGGATATCGATGGGGCCTGTGGACAGTTGCGTAGAAGATTCGCAGAAGATAGGAGCTTGTCAACATGAAGATATCGTCTTTGACAGATATCGGCGTACAACGCGAAATGAATCAGGATTACTTCTATACATCGGAAGAAGCAGTAGGTCCTCTTCCGAACCTTTTTATGGTCGCAGATGGTATGGGAGGACATAAGGCCGGGGAATTTGCATCCAGGAGTGCAATAGAGTGGATCGTCCGGTCCATTCAGTCAGCATTGGGAAATGACCCGGAAAAGATTCTTGATGAAGCGATCAACGAAGCCAGTACGCGTATATTAAAATACGCCCGTTCACATTCTGAAATGAAAGGCATGGGCACTACAGTCGTAGCAGCCACATTGCTCGATGATGAATTGCTGGTTGCGAATGTCGGTGACAGCAGATTATATGTTTTGGACCAGACATTACATCAGATTTCCCAGGATCATTCCCTGGTTCAGGAAATGGTTCGCTTGGGTGAGATGGATCCCGAAACGGCAAAGCATCATCCGGATAAGAATATTATCACAAGGGCAGTTGGCGTCACGGAAACCGTCAGCGTTGATTTTTTCCGTATTGACCGGGAATCGATCCGTTCAGTCCTTTTATGCTCGGACGGATTGACCAATATGGTAGAAGACGCAGAAATAGAACACCTCTTAAAAGATGACAGTCTGTCCGTCAGCCGGAAGGTTAAGCAGCTTGTCAGCCAGGCAAATGCTGCAGGCGGAAGAGATAATATTACAGTAGTCCTCATTGAGAATGATCCAAACAGCGAGGTATCTGAATCATGTTAGAAAATGGAACGTTAGTAGCAGAACGTTATGAGATCATAGAAAAAATCGGCATAGGTGGCATGGCGAATGTCTATAAAGCACAGGACATTAAGCTGAGCCGTACCGTTGCAGTCAAGGTTCTGAAGGATGAGTTCAGCGAAGATATGACCTTCGTGAACAAATTCCGTACAGAAGCACAGTCTGCTGCCGGTCTGGAACATCCGAATATTGTAAATGTGTATGATGTAGGCAGCGAAAATGGCTTCTATTATATCGTTATGGAATATGTTGAAGGCATTACGCTCAAAGACTATATCAAGAAAAAAGGACATTTGAGCTATAAAGAAGCCCTCAGTATTACCATTCAGGTTGGCAGAGGACTGCAGGCTGCGCATGAAAAAAACATTATTCACCGGGATGTCAAGCCGCAGAATATCATCATTTCTACTGACGGAAAAGTAAAAGTGACGGATTTCGGTATTGCGCGTGCTGCGACATCTAATACGATTCATTCGGATGTGATGGGTTCTGTCCATTACGCATCGCCTGAACAGGCCAGAAACGGATACGTCAGCAATCGCAGTGATATCTATTCGCTTGGTATCGTAATGTATGAAATGGTAACAGGGCGCGTGCCTTACGATGGGGACAGCACTGTACAGATCGCGATCCAGCATCTTCAGGATGAAATGGTTCCACCCAGTGAATATGTAGATGATCTTCCGATCAGTCTTGAAAAGATCATCATGAAATGTACACAGAAGAGTCCTGACAGAAGATATGAATCGATGGAAAACCTTCTTTTGGACCTGCGTAAAGCGCTGATCAATCCGAATGAGGATTTTGTTACGTATGCACCGGTTGGCAATGAAACCCGTATTATCAGTGAAGATGAACTGAAGCAGATCCAGGATCGATCGGAGGACAGTTCCGAACCGGTATATTATACTGATACCAGCAAGGATGTCGTTGAAAAACGGAAGAAAAACGGCCGCAATAACAAGGGTGACCGGACAGAAAAGACCGTTACGATCCTCGGAATCATTGCAGCGATCGTTATTGTTGTCATCGTCATTCTTCTTTTAGGAAATGTATTTGGCTGGTTCCATTTCGGATCTGAGCCAAAGCAGGAGACTCCTGTGATCTCTGTGATCTCTGAAGAACCGGAAGAGAAAGAAGAAACGATCACACTTGAGGATCTGAGCGGCATGAGCTTTTCTGATGCAGAAAAGAAGCTTTCTGATGCCGGCCTTGTGCTGAAAGAAAACGGTACAAAGTCATCTGATGAATATGATGAAGGCGAGATCATCGAACAGGATCCGAAAGCGGGTACCAAGCTGAAAAAAGGTGATACGGTCTCCGTTATCGTAAGTACCGGCGAGGCAAAAGAACAGGTTACTGTTCCTGATGTGAAGGGCATTGATGAAGAATCCGCCGTTTCACATCTTGAAAGCCGCGGTTTTAAAGTCAATAAAGAGTATTCCTACAGTGACACAGTCGGTTCCGGAGAGGTCTTTGCACAGGATCCGAAGGCAAATACAAAGGCAGGAAAAGGAGATACGGTAACCATTCAGATCAGCCAGGGCGGTGAACGTGTTCAGGTTCCGAATGTGAAAGGAAGCTCTCTGGCAGACGCGAAGTCCGCATTGTCATCAGCCGGACTGAAATACAATGAAAGTGAAGAATACAGCGATTCTGTTTCTGAAGGCAACATCATCAGCCAAAGCGTGGCTGCAGGGGAATATGTGACAAGAGGAAGCTCTGTCACGATCGTCGTAAGCAAAGGTCCGGAGTCAAAGAAGTATTCCTATCAGGGCAAAGTAGAAGCACCCGACAATATGAGTGTTGAAAAAGCTGAGATCGCGCTCTATCAATCCGGAAAAGATGATCCGATCAAGGAATACACTGTTACGACATTCCCATATCCGTTTTTTGTAAACGGGATCGAGGGTTCCGGAGACGGTACGCTTGTGATCACATGGTACTATAAAGATGATTCTGGAAATATTCAGACGACTGTCGATGAGCAGCCTGTCAAATTTACCCAAAAATAATCAGGGGTGTGAATGAAACAGGGAAAAATATTGAAAGGTGTAGCCGGATTCTACTACGTACATGTGGCAGAATCCGGTATCTATGAGTGCAAAGCAAAAGGAATATTTCGTCTGGAAAACCAGAAGCCGCTTGTCGGTGATAATGTCATGATCGATGTGCTGAGCGAATCTGACATGGAAGGGAATATTACAAAGATCCTTCCGCGCAAATCAGAACTGCTTCGTCCGGCTGTCGCAAATGTCGATCAGGTTCTGCTGGTTTTTGCCGTCACAAAGCCGAAGCCGAACATCAATCTGCTGGATCGTATGCTGGTACGCATGGAGCGGGATGATATCCCAAGTGTCATCTGCTTTAACAAATGCGATCTGGCAAAGGAAGAGGATATCGAGAGGCTGCGGCAGATTTATGACAAAACAGATTATCCGGTTCGTTTTATCACAACAAAAAGCGAAGCTGATGTTGATCAGATCAGAGATTTGCTTTCCGGCAAAACCACAGCATTCGCCGGTCCTTCCGGTGTCGGCAAATCAACGCTGATCAACCAGTTGTCATCTGAAATACAGATGGAAACAGGCGAGATCAGCAAGAAGATCGGGCGAGGCAAACACACCACACGCCATGCGCAGCTGATTTCATTGGATGAACATTCCTATCTTGTTGATACACCCGGATTTACATCATTAACAATCGAAGATTTTGAAATAGAAGAGCTGGCACATTGTTTCCCGGAGTTTTCTTCGTTTGAACCACAATGTCGTTTTCGTGGCTGCAGTCATTTGAGTGAACCTGATTGTGCGGTCCGGACAGCTTTGGACGAAGGTCTGATCAGTCAGTCAAGATACTTGAGTTACAGCCTGCTTTACAAGGAATTGTCTGAGAAGGATAAATATAAATAATAAGGAGAGTCACATGAATTACCTTGCACCATCGTTACTGGCTTCTGATTTTTCTGAGCTGGGAAATGAAGTAAAACGGATCGATCAGGCAGGAGCGCAGTATGTTCATATTGATGTAATGGACGGTATGTTTGTCCCCAGTCTGTCTTTCGGTCTTCCGGAAATCCGCTCCCTCAGAAAGCACACGGACAGGATTTTTGATGTACATCTGATGATCGAAGAGCCGGTTCGATATATTGATGATTTTGTTGATGCCGGTGCAGATATCATTACTGTTCACGCAGAAAGCTGCAAGCATCTTGACCGCACACTGATGGCGATCAAAGATACCGGCAGGAAAGCAGGGGTAGCATTGAATCCCGCCACATCCCTTCATGTCCTTGATCATGTTTTGCCAATCTGTGATATGGTACTTCTTATGAGTGTTAATCCCGGATTTGGCGGGCAGAAATATATTCCGTATGTGACAGAAAAGATCCGCACATTACGGAAAATGATTGAAGACAGTGGTTGTCAGATCGATCTGGAAGTGGACGGCGGCGTTACACTTGAAAATGTCAAAGAGGTTCTGGATGCCGGAGCAAATGTGATCGTTGCCGGCTCTGCTGTATTCCGTGGAGATGCTTCTGATAACACACGTCGATTCTTAGAGATCCTGAACGGATAAGATGTGAGGCATTGCATGGGTGAAATACTGATCATAACAGGCGGTCCGATACAGGAAGCTTTTGCGCAGTCGTATATTTCACAAGGGAACTGGGATCTTGTGATCGCTGCAGACAAAGGACTGGAATTATGTCATTCCTGTATGATCGTACCGGATCTGATTTTGGGTGACTTTGATTCATCTGATCAAGAGATCCTTAGCTATTATCAATCACATTATCCGGATCGGATCCGCCGTTATCCTTCCAGGAAGAATGAAACAGATACCGAGCTCGCGCTCAACGAAGCTTTTTTGTATCCCGATAAGGAGATCCATATCTTAGGTGCGCTCGGCGGCAGGATCGATCATATGCTGGCCAATATCAGTCTTTTACAGATTGCCGTTGACAAAAAACGGATCTGTTATTTGATCGATGAATCTGCCAGGTTATTCATGACAGATCACCCGGTCGTAATACAGAAAGATCATCTGTCAAAAGACCTGGTCTCCATTCTTGCTTATGGGACAGATGTCACCGGTCTGACACTCGAAGGCTTTGCTTACGATACAAAAGATTTTACACTTCCGGTAGCCGGAAGCAGGGGGATCAGCAATTATCTTGTATCTGACGAAGGAAAGATTTCTTTCACAAGCGGAACTGTACTTGTGATCGAAACATTAGAATATTAAATACCGAAAGGAGCTGCTACAAAATGAAACTTGGTATTGTCGGTCTGCCGAATGTCGGCAAAAGCACATTGTTCAATTCGCTTACTAAGGCAGGCGCAGAATCAGCAAACTATCCGTTTTGCACCATCGATCCGAATATCGGCGTTGTTACCGTTCCTGATGAACGCTTAAAACTGCTCGGCGATATGTACCATTCCAAAAAAGTTACCCCTGCAGTCATTGAATTTGTTGACATCGCAGGTCTTGTTAAGGGCGCCAGCAAGGGCGAAGGTCTCGGGAATCAGTTTCTGGCAAATATTCGTGAGGTTGATGCGATCGTTCATGTAGTCCGCTGTTTCGAGGACACGAATGTAGTACATGTCGACGGAAGCGTTGATCCTGCAAGAGATATTGAAACGATCAATCTTGAACTGATCTTTTCTGACATTGAAATACTTGAACGACGCATTGCCAAGGGCAGCAGAGCTGCAAGAAATGACAAATCGATCGCAAAAGACGTTGCACTTTCCCAGAAGATCAAGGATCATCTTGAAGAAGGAAATCTTGCAAAGACGTTTGATATCGGAGAGGACGATGATGATATCAAATGGTTCCATTCCCTGAATCTGCTTACTGCCAAGCCTGTGATCTATGCAGCAAATGTTTCTGAGGACGATCTTGCAGATGATGGTGCATCGAATCCGTATGTTGCATCTGTCAGAGATCTGGCTGATAAGGAAGGATCCGGCGTGTTCGTGATCTGTGCTAAGATCGAAGAGGAAATGTCTGAGCTTGACGATGACGAAAAGGCAATGTTTTTAGAAGAGCTTGGAATCCAGCAGTCCGGATTGGATAAACTGATTCGTGCCAGCTATGATCTGTTGGGATTGATGAGTTTCCTGACAGCAGGAGAAGATGAAACCCGTGCCTGGACCATTAAGAAGGGTACGCTTGCACCTCAGGCCGCCGGCAAGATCCATACTGATTTTGAACGTGGATTTATCCGCGCAGAGGTTGTCAATTATAAAGATCTGCTTGAATGCGGCAGTCTTGCGGCAGCAAGGGAAAAAGGTCTGGTAGGCGTGGAAGGCAAAGAATATGTAGTCCGGGATGGAGATGTCATCCTGTTCCGTTTTAATGTTTAGGAGGAAGCAACGATGAAATGTCCATACTGCGGAAGCACCAATACTCGCGTAATCGATTCCCGTCCGGTAGATGAGAATTCATCCATTCGAAGAAGACGTATGTGTGATCAGTGTGAAAAACGATTCACAACCTATGAGAAAGTAGAGACCATTCCACTTATCATCGTCAAAAAGGATAATACGAGAGAACAGTATGACCGTTCCAAAATTGAAGCAGGTATTCTTCGGGCATGTCACAAAAGACCGGTTTCTGCCGACCAGATCACAGAACTGATCGATGCTGTCGAAACTGAAATCTTTAACATGGAAGAGAAGGAGATCCCGAGCAGCGTGATCGGAGAGCTTTTGATCGACAGATTAAAAGATCTTGATGCTGTAGCATATGTGCGGTTTGCATCTGTTTACAGAGAATTCAAGGATGTCAACACATTTGTCAATGAGCTGAAAAAAATGCTTGATAAAGACAGCAAATAACGAAGCGGAGGTCGTATGCTGAAATTTAAGAATCTGTATCCGGATCTGTATATGAATTCTGCCTACCGCATTGATTATGAACAGTTGTATCAGGACGGGTATCGCGGGATCATTTTTGATATCGACAATACCCTTGTGACGCATGGTGCGCCGGCAAACAAAAGAGCGATCCGCCTGTTTTCTCATTTGAGTGAACTCGGTTTTTACTGTTGCCTGATCTCAAACAATCAGGAAGAACGTGTCAAAATGTTCAGTGACGAAGTGGAGACCTTTTATATCTATAACGCACATAAACCAAATCCGGAGAATTATAAAAAAGCCATGCTGATGATGGGGACAGATCGGTCTTCCACAGTATTTATCGGAGATCAGATCTTTACGGATATCTGGGGCGCAAACCGGGCCGGCATCTTCAACATCATGGTAAAGAAAATCTACTGGAAAGAGGAAATACAGATCGTTTTCAAGCGTTTTCTGGAATTTTTTGTTTTACTTGCATATCGTTTTTCGAAACGCAGGAGGGACAGTTTGAATCTGATATCACACTATACGAGAGGACGGAGGAACTAAATGAAGATTGTTATCGCGAATGACCATGCTGCTGTAACCATGAAAAAAGAGGTTTGTGAATATCTGACCGGATTGGGCCATGATGTGATCAATATCGGGATCGACCGGGAAGAACGCTGTAATTATCCTGATTATGCCGAAGAAGCGGCAGGGTATATCACATCGGGAAAAGCAGATCTTGGTGTATTGATCTGCGGAACAGGCGCAGGCATGGCGATCGCTGCCAATAAAGTAAAAGGCATTCGTGCCGTCGTCTGCTCTGAGCCTGTAACAGCACGTCTGGCAAGAGAGCATAACCATGCCAATATCATCACGTTCGGCGCACGTGTGATCGGATATGAAATGGCAACAGCGATACTGGATGCCTATCTGAATGCAGAAGAATTAGGCGGACGTCATGAGGAAAGAGTAAATTTAATTACACAAATCGAAGAGAGAGGTTGAAATATTTCGTTCTATCATATAGAATAGAGAAGATGTATCGCGGAAAAAACCCATTAAGGAGGAGTTTTTATGATAGCAGCAGGTGAATTCAGAAACGGCATGACACTTGAGATTGACAACAACATTTATCAGGTAATCGAGTTTCAGCATGTAAAACCGGGTAAGGGTGCAGCATTTGTTCGTACCAAGCTGAAAAACATTGTAAACGGTGGTGTGGTAGAAAAAACATTCCGCCCGACAGAAAAGTGTGAACAGGCGCATATCGACCGTTCTGATAAACAGTATCTCTATAATGATGGTGATCTGTACTATTTCATGGACGCTGAGAACTATGATCAGGTTGCACTGAATAAAGATGATATCGGCGATTCCCTGAAGTTTGTAAAAGAGAATGAGATGGTTAAGATGTGTTCTTACAAGGGTAACATCTTTGCAGTTGAGCCGCCTCTGTTTGTAGAGCTTGAGATCACAGAGACAGAGCCTGGCTTCAAGGGCGATACCGCAACAGGCGCAACAAAGCCGGCGACCGTTGAAACAGGTGCAGTGGTAAACGTACCGCTGTTTGTTGAGACCGGTGATGTGATCAAGATCGATACACGTACAGGCGAGTATCTTTCACGTGTATAAACCATTTATATCAGTTATTAAAAAAGCATTCTGCCTCATTTTTGGCAGAATGCTTTTTCGTTATAACGGAAGAAATTCCGGTATTCTGTTTTTGAACAGGCAATAATAATCGAATCCGCATTCCCGCAGCAGCCCCGGGAGCTGTTCAAATCCAAATCCGACATTTTCATATCTGTGCGCATCAGATCCGATCGTGAGGATCTCACCGCCGAGTTCGCGGTATCGTTTGATGATCGGCAGCGCCGGATGCGGATGAGAGAGGCCATAGGACAAACCGGCTGTATTAACCTCAATTCCCTTTCCTCTGGTAATCAGTTCTTTTAAGATTTCATCAAAGAGATCCATGTAATCCATCGGATCATACGGATGATTGTCATCTATGCCATATCGGACAACATAATCCAGATGTCCATATATATCAAATCCGTCCCAACCGCGGATATTCTCCAGGATGGATTCGAAATATTCTTCATATGCGCTCTTAACAGAGCGGCCTTCAAAAAACTCCGGATAATACGGATCCTTTCCGTGCACCATATGCGAAGATCCGATCACAAAATCATAATCATATGTATCCGTGATCCTTCTGTAATCTTCTTCAATACCTTCAGCAAGCCCAAGCTCAATCCCGTATAGGATCCTGATCTCTTCCGAATGACTGCACAGATCGCGGATGGTCTTATCATATTGTTCCAGATCCAGCAGAAATAGAGAAGGATCTTCCGGATAAACCAAATCCAAATGGTCTGTGATCGTGATGCCGGGCAGATTCTGTTTTTGGGCCTGCTTTATTATATCCGGGATTTCTGTATCACAATCCCCTGAAAAACATGTATGTATATGAGAATCCCAAATCATCATGCACAACTCCTCTGATCAAAAAGAATTACTATGAAACCAGTATATTTGATTGCTCTGAACTTGTCAAAATACGTAGATTCCCTTGCTTTCTAGGTTTTAATCATATAAAATAGAGGGGTCTAGGATTTAGTACGATCACGTTCTTCGAAGGACTGGTTTAATCAACATAAACAGGCGGATCCGGTGCCTGCATCGAATCCGCTTTACAATTTTTTGGTTACTGTTGTTATATTTTTTTACAAGGAGGAAGAGAAAATGTTAAACAAGCTTACAGTCGATGATATTCAGGTACAGGGAAAGCGCGTGCTTTGCAGATGCGACTTTAATGTTCCGTTAAAAGATGGTGTGATCACAGATGAGAACCGTCTTGTTGCCGCATTACCTACGATTAATAAGCTGATCAGTGAAGGTGGTAAAGTCATTCTTTGCTCACATCTTGGTAAGCCGAAAGGGGAACCGAAACCGGAACTGTCCCTTGCACCGGTTGCTGTTCGACTGAGCGAACTGCTTGGTAAGGAAGTAAAATTTGCTGCTGATGATACTGTTGTTGGCGAAAATGCAAAAGCGGCTATCGCAGAAATGAAAG
Source organism: Lachnospiraceae bacterium (assembly GCA_015057865.1). GTDB lineage: Bacteria > Bacillota > Clostridia > Lachnospirales > Lachnospiraceae > SY8519. The sequence goes on along the minus strand of SVDH01000004.1, from coordinate 96,114 downwards.
ACGGTGATGTGATCCTGCTTGAGAACACACGTTACCGGATCGAAGAGACCAAGAACGGCGAAGCATTCAGCCAGGAGCTTGCCTCAATCTGTGATGTTTTTGTAAATGACGCATTTGGAACAGCTCACCGTGCACATTGTTCTAATGTCGGTGTTGCTGCACTTGCACCGGTTGCTGCTGTCGGTTATCTGATGAATAAAGAGATCGATTTCCTTGGCAACGCTGTTAACAATCCGGTTCGTCCGTTTGTCGCGATCCTCGGCGGTGCAAAAGTAGCTGATAAGCTCAATGTTATTTCAAACCTCCTTGAGAAATGTGATACTCTGATCATCGGCGGTGGTATGGCGTATACCTTCCTGAAAGCAAAAGGTTATGAGATCGGAACATCTCTTGTTGACGATGAAAAGGTTGATTATTGCAAAGAAATGATGGCAAAAGCAGAGCAGCTTGGTAAGAATCTGCTTCTTCCGATCGATACTGTCGTTACAGACAGCTTCCCGAACCCGATCGATGCAGAGATTCCGGTTTCTACTGTTGATTCTGACAGCATCCCGGCTGATAAAATGGGTATGGACATCGGTGAGAAGACACAGAAACTGTTTGCTGACGCTGTCAAAACGGCTAAAACAGTTGTTTGGAACGGACCGATGGGCGTATTTGAAAACCCGATCCTTGCAAAAGGTACGATCGCAGTTGCAAAAGCACTTGCTGAAACAGATGCTACGACGATCATCGGCGGCGGTGATTCCGCAGCTGCTGTAAACCAGCTTGGCTTCGGCGATAAGATGACACATATCTCCACAGGCGGCGGTGCTTCTCTGGAATTCCTGGAGGGAAAAGAGCTTCCGGGTATCGTTGCTGCAAATGATAAATAGTATTCACTAACGGGATATTTTTCAAAAGGAGATTATAAATGGCAAGAAGAATGATTATAGCAGGAAACTGGAAGATGAATAAGACCCCAAGCGAAGCGGTTGCATTGATCAAAGAACTGATCCCGCTTGTAAAAAACGATGCTGTAGATGTCGTTTTCTGTGTGCCTGCGATCGATATCATCCCGGCTGTTGAGGCGGTAAAAGGAACAAATATCAAAATCGGTGCTGAGAATATGTATTTCGAAGAGAGTGGTGCCTATACAGGCGAGATCGCGCCGAATATGCTGGTTGATGCAGGTGTTTCCCACGTGATCCTTGGACATTCAGAGCGCAGAGGATACTTCGGTGAGACTGATCTTGATATTAATAAAAAGGTGAAAAAGGCATTTGAACATGATCTTACTCCGATCATTTGCTGTGGAGAGTCTCTTGAGCAGCGAGAACAGGGCATTACGATCGACTGGATCCGTCAGCAGATCAAGATCGCATTCCTTGACATCACTGCAGATCAGGCAAAGGCAGCAGTGATCGCATATGAACCGATCTGGGCGATCGGCACAGGTAAGACCGCTACGTCCGATCAGGCACAGGAAGTCTGTGGCGCGATCCGTGACTGCATCCGTGAGATTTATGACGAAGCAACTGCAGATGCGATCCGTATTCAGTATGGCGGTTCTGTCAATGCAAAAACAGCACCTGACCTGTTTGCAAAACCGGATATTGACGGCGGACTTGTAGGTGGCGCATCCCTGAAAGCTGAATTTGGAGATATCGTAAATTATGAGTAAAAAACCAACTGTTTTAATGATTTTGGACGGCTTCGGCTTAAATGACAATCCGGAAGCAAACGCGGTCTATACAGCAAACACACCAAATATCGATTCTCTTATGAATAACTATCCGTTTGTAAAAGGAAATGCCAGCGGCCTTGCCGTTGGCCTTCCGGACGGACAGATGGGCAATTCCGAGGTCGGTCATATGAACATGGGTGCCGGCCGTGTCGTTTACCAGGAACTGACAAGAATCACAAAAGAGATCGAAGACGGTGATTTTTTCCGCAACGAAGAGCTGCTTGCAGCTATCAATAATGTCAAGGAAAAAGGATCTGCGCTGCATTTATACGGATTGCTTTCTGACGGCGGTGTACACAGCCACAATACCCATCTTTACGGATTGCTCGAACTGGCAAAGCGTGAAGGTCTTGAAAAGGTATTTGTCCATTGCTTTATGGACGGCCGGGATACTGCTCCGACATCCGGAATCGAATATGTCAAAGAACTTGTAGATGAGATCGCTAAGATCGGTGTCGGAAAGATCGCTTCGATCTCCGGACGTTATTATGCAATGGATCGTGATAACAGATGGGACCGGATCGAGAAGGCATATGTCGCATTGACGAAAGGTGAAGGAAATAAGGCTTCGGATCCTGTCGATGCGATGCAGCAGTCCTATGATGATGGCGTTACCGATGAATTTGTCATACCTGTCATTATAGAAGAAGACGGAAAACCTGTCGCTACGATTCAGGATGGAGATTCTGTGATCTTCTTTAATTTCCGCCCGGATCGTGCCCGCCAGATCACAAGAGTGTTCTGCGCCGATGATTTTGACGGATTTGAACGCGGACCGCGTAAAGATGTCTTTTATGTATGCTTTACGGAATACGATGTTACGATTCCGAACAAGCTGATCGCTTTCAAGAAAGTGGAACTGCACAACACATTCGGTGAGTTTCTTGCGCAAAACGGTCTTCGTCAGGCAAGAATCGCTGAGACAGAAAAATATGCGCATGTCACATTTTTCTTTAACGGCGGCGTAGAAGAACCAAATCCTGGAGAGGATCGGATCCTCGTACATTCTCCAAAAGTTGCCACATATGATCTGCAGCCGGAAATGAGTGCTCCTGAAGTATGTGACAGACTTGTTGAAGCGATTCATTCCGGGAACTATGATGTGATCATCATCAATTTTGCAAATCCGGACATGGTTGGACACACAGGTGTGATGGAGGCGGCCGTAAAAGCGGTTGAAACTGTTGATACCTGTGTTGGCCGTGCAGTGGAAGCTTTGCTTGAGGAAGACGGTCAGATGTTCCTTTGTGCCGATCACGGCAACTGCGAGCAGGAAATTGATTATAATACCGGCGAGAGCTTTACGGCACACACCACCAATCCGGTTCCGTTTATCCTGATCAATTATGATCCGGCATACACTTTGGCGGAAGATGGAAGACTTGCTGATATCGTTCCGACACTGATCGAGATGATGGGAATGGAACAGCCTGAGGAAATGACAGGTCATTCCCTTCTGATCCGCAAATAAATGATTTCAAATTGTAATTAAATCTATACAGAAAGAGGTAACGACATGCAGGAATACACTCCGGTGAAAGAAGGAAAAGTAAGAGAGATCTATGATGTAGGAGATGCCTTGATCATGGTCGCGACTGACCGCATCTCTGCATTTGATGTGATCCTGAAGAACAAAATAGTAGACAAAGGCGCTGTTTTAACGCAAATGTCGCGCTTCTGGTTTGATTTTACAAAAGATCTGATTCCGAACCATATGATCTCCACCAGTACAGATGACATGCCGGAATTCTTTCGTCAGGAGCGCTTTCAGGGGAAAAGCATGCTCTGCAGAAAGCTTTCCATGCTTCCAATCGAATGCATTGTACGCGGATATATCACCGGAAGCGGCTGGGCAAGCTATCAGAAGGACGGCACGGTATGCGGGATCCGTCTCCCGGAAGGATTAAAAGAATCACAAAAACTGCCGGAACCGATCTATACCCCCTCTACCAAAGCTGAGATCGGCGATCATGATGAGAATATTTCTTATGAGAAAAGCATTGAAGTACTTGAAAAAGCATATCCGGGACATGGAGAAGCGTATGCTGCAACCATCCGCGATATGACACTTGCAATCTATAACAGATGTGCGGAATATGCTCTCTCAAAAGGCATCATCATCGCAGATACCAAGCTTGAATTCGGATTGAATGAAAACGGTGAGATTGTTCTCGGCGATGAGATGCTGACGCCTGACAGTTCCCGTTTCTGGCCGCTTGAAGGATATGAAGAGGGTAAGAGTCAGCCTTCTTATGACAAACAATTTGTCAGAGACTGGCTGAAAGCAAATCCGGACAGTGACTATAATCTGCCGCAGGATGTGATTGACCGCACAATTGAAAAATACAAAGAGGCTTTCGAACTGTTGACCGGTAAGCCGTTTTCGATTGATGCCTGCTAATCTATAGACGAGAGGAGACTTATCATATGGGAACAGACCGTTATACAAGCCCGCTTTCCCAGCGTTATTCCAGTCCTGAGATGCAGTATATCTTTTCACAGGACATGAAATTCAGAACCTGGAGACGTCTCTGGATCGCTCTTGCTGAGACAGAACGCGAGTTGGGACTGGATATCACGCAGGAACAGATTGATGAATTAAAAGCATTCAAGGATGATATCAATTATGATGTGGCCGTTGCCCGCGAAAAGATCGTTCGTCATGATGTCATGTCACATGTACATGCATATGGCGTACAGTGTCCAAAAGCAAAAGGAATCATTCATCTTGGCGCGACGTCCTGTTATGTAGGAGACAATACGGATATCATTTTGATGAAAGAAGCACTGATGCTTGTGCGGAAAAAACTGCTTAGCGTACTCAACGAGCTGGCTTCTTTTGCTGATGAATACAAATCACTGCCAACGCTTGGTTTTACACATTTCCAGCCGGCACAGCCGACTACGATCGGCAAACGCGCTACCCTTTGGATGCAGGAATTCATGATCGATCTGGAGGATCTCGAATATGTTCTTGGTTCCTTGAAGCTTCTGGGTTCAAAAGGAACGACCGGCACACAGGCAAGCTTTCTGGAATTATTTGACGGAGATCATTCCAAGGTAGAACAGATTGATGGAAAGATCGCTGAAAAAATGGGATTTTCCGGCTGCTATCCGGTATCCGGACAGACCTATTCCAGAAAAGTTGACACAAGGGTTCTGAACATCCTTGCCGGAATTGCCGCAAGTGCGCACAAGATGTCCAATGACATCCGCCTGCTTCAGCATCTGAAAGAAGTAGAAGAGCCGTTCGAGAAAACACAGATCGGTTCTTCCGCCATGGCGTATAAGAGAAATCCGATGAGAAGCGAGCGGATCGCATCACTTTCAAGATATGTTATGGTAGATGCGATGAATCCGGCGATCACCTCTGCCACACAGTGGTTTGAAAGAACGCTTGATGATTCCGCAAACAAAAGACTTTCTGTACCCGAAGCATTTTTGGCGATCGACGGTGTACTGGATCTTTGCTTAAACGTCGTTGACGGACTCGTTGTCTATGATAAGGTGGTTGAGAAGCATCTGATGGCAGAATTGCCTTTTATGGCCACGGAAAACATTATGATGGATGCTGTTAAGAAAGGCGGCGACAGACAGGAGCTTCATGAACGGATCCGCGAATTGTCCATGCAGGCTGGCGAGAATGTCAAAAAACGCGGCCTGGACAACAACCTTCTCGAGCTCATTGCAGCCGATGAAAGCTTTGGATTAAGCTTAGAAGAACTAAAGGCAACCATGAAGCCGGAACGTTATATCGGAAGAGCACCGGAACAGGTGGAAGCATTTCTGAAAAATGTTGTACAGCCTGTACTTGATGCAAATAAAGACGAACTTGGCGTAAAAGCTGAAATCAATGTATAATCACGAAAGACCGATGAAATAATCATCGGTCTTTTTTTGAGAAACAAAAAAGCCGTATCAGCTGATACGACTTAAATGCAGGAAGAGGGACTTGAACCCTCATGAGCGCAATGCTCACACGGACCTGAACCGTGCGCGTCTGCCAATTCCGCCATTCCTGCGAAACAGAACGATGTTATAATACCCGATTCGTTTTTATAAGTCAAGCTTTTTTTTCAAAAAATAAAAAAACGGGTTATTGACAATAAAGTATCTTTTTGCTATTATATTCAAGTCGTCGATACGGAGGACATGCGGAAGTGTCGGAATTGGCAGACGAGCAAGACTAAGGATCTTGTGTGTGCAAACACGTGTGGGTTCAAGTCCCATCTTCCGCAGGTAAAGGTCTCAGGAGTATGTACAGCATGCTTCTGGGACTTTTTTTATTTCTAAAAAAGGATATCCAAATTCTTTACGGTATTTAGTATATGAGAGATTTTGTTTATTCACTTAATGGAGTATGAGCTTTTTATGCCATTCTATTCAGAAGATCTGATTGAAGAGGTACGCTCTGCAAATGATATTGTAGATGTCGTATCCGGATATGTTAAATTGACGAAGAAAGGCAGCACATGGTTTGGCCTTTGTCCGTTTCATAATGAAAAAACGCCATCCTTTTCTGTTTCCCGCGGCAAACAAATGTATTATTGCTTTGGATGCGGCGCCGGTGGAAATGTTGTCACTTTTCTGATGCAGTATGAGAATTTTACATTTCCGGAGGCAATGGAGCATTTGGCTGACCGGGCAGGAATCTCACTGCCTAAGCAGGAGCTCTCAGAAGCCGGCAAAAAAGCAGCTGACAGACGTTCCAGGCTTCTTGAGATCAATCGGGAAGCAGCCAGATACTATTTCCATCTCTTATATACCAAAAGAGGAGAGCGGGCATTATCCTATTTTCATGACAGAGGCTTGACGGATGAGACGATCCGGCGGTTCGGACTTGGGTTTTCTGATGTCTATAACGATGATCTGTACCGATATCTGAAAAGCAAAGGATATTCCGACGAACTGCTTCGCGGCAGCGGCCTGATCTCATATCGGGAGCAAAAGGGAGCCTTTGATAAATTCTGGAACAGAGCCATGTTCCCGATCATGGACTATAACAGCCGGGTGATCGCGTTCGGCGGACGGGTCATGGGCGACGGCGAACCGAAATATCTGAATTCGCCTGAAACAGAGATCTTTGATAAGAGCAGAAATCTGTATGGCCTGAACTATGCACGTTCTTCCAGGCGAAAAGGCATATTGCTTTGCGAAGGCTACATGGATGTGATCGCACTGCACCAGGCGGGATTTGACAATGCTGTCGCAGCGCTTGGTACTTCTTTGACATCCGGGCATGCCAGCCTTTTGAAACGATATACAGATGAAGTATTTTTAACATTTGACAGTGACGGGGCAGGTATCAAAGCAGCGCTTCGGGCAATTCCGATCTTAAAGGAAGCCGGCATCCAGACAAAGGTTATCAGCATGAATCCCTATAAAGACCCGGATGAATTTATCAAGAATCTTGGTGCTGATGCTTTTGAAGAGCGGATCCAAAACGCAGAAAACAGTTTTCTGTTTGAAGTCCGTGCACTGGAATCGGAATACAATCTGGATGATCCGGAAGAAAAAACAGAGTTTCACAGAAAGATCGCCAGGATGATCCTGCGGTTCCCGGATGAACTCGAACGGGAAAACTATATCACCGCTGTATCAGAGCGCTATCACACCGGATTTGAAAACATGCGGTCTCTCGTGCGGGCAGAAGGGACACGCGGCGGGATCGTGCGTCAAAAACAGCCATTAAAAAGCGGCATTAAAAAGCCGGAAAAAAAAGACGGTATCCGTCTTTCCCAGAGACTGCTTCTTACTTGGCTGATCGATGAACCGGATCTGTTCCCCGTCGTGATGCAATATATTACCCCTGATGACTTTACCGATCCACTTTATCGTGAGATCGCTGCAGAAATCTATCAGCAGTATCAAAACGGGGAATTGCATCCTGTTTCCATCATGAATCGGTTTGAGGAAGAAGAAAAGCAAAAAGAAATTGCAGCAATCTTTCACGAAAAACTGCCTCCGTTCTCAAATGAGCAGGAAAAGGAGACGGCATTCCGTGATACGATCATAAAGATCAAAAAGAATCATATTGATACACAGATGCAGGAGAGTACTTCACTTGAGAAGTACCAGGATCTGATCCGAGAAAAACAACAACTGGATATGCTTCGCACCAGAAAACTATTGTAATACTAAGGAGAGTGAACCATGGCTGAAAGCAAGTCAAAGAAAACAACTGAGAAAACAGCAGAAAAAAGCGACACAAAAAAGAAGGCAGGTTCTGAAAAAGAAACGAAGGAATCTGCTGATGTGCTCACACAGGAAAAACTGCTTGAACTGATTCCCGGTCTGCTTGAGATCGCGCAGAAGAAAAAGAACGTTCTTGAAACAGATGAGATCAATGATTTTTTCAAAGGATATCAGCTTGATCCTGGAACCATTGAGTTCATTTACGAATATCTGGAAGTAAAGGGCGTCGATATCCTGCAGATCACAGATGATAAGGACGAAACCATCTTACTGGATGATTCTGATGATTCTGAAGACGATGAAGATGTCAGCAACATTGATCTTACAGTACCGGATGGTATCAGCATCGAAGATCCGGTCAGAATGTATCTGAAAGAGATTGGTAAAGTGCCGCTTTTAAATGCGGAAGAAGAGATCGATCTTGCAAAACAGATGGAAGAAGGCTTAAACGCCGATCAGATCCTTGAAGACGAAGAACAGACTGCAACACTTTCCGAAGAAGAGATCAATGAGCTAAAGAAACAGTCCGCACTTGGCGCACTTGCGAAGAAACGTCTGGCTGAAGCAAATCTTCGTCTTGTCGTCAGTATCGCAAAACGATATGTTGGCCGCGGCATGCTTTTCCTTGATCTGATCCAGGAAGGCAATCTGGGATTGATCAAAGCGGTTGAAAAGTTTGATTATCGGAAAGGATATAAGTTCAGCACCTATGCTACATGGTGGATCCGTCAGGCGATCACCAGAGCAATCGCTGATCAGGCCAGAACCATCCGTATCCCGGTACATATGGTAGAAACGATCAACAAGCTGATCCGTATTTCCAGACAGCTCTTACAGGAGCTTGGACGTGAACCCACACCGGAAGAGATCGCAGAAGAGATGGATATGCCGGTAGAACGTGTCCGGGAGATCTTAAAGATCTCGCAGGAACCGGTATCTTTAGAGACACCGATCGGAGAGGAAGAAGACAGCCACCTTGGAGATTTTATCCAGGATGACAATGTACCTGTCCCGGCAGACGCGGCGGCATTTACCTTGTTAAAAGAGCAGCTCGTCGAGGTGCTTGGCACACTTACAGAGCGTGAGCAGAAGGTACTGCGCCTGCGTTTCGGACTCGATGACGGCAGAGCGCGCACCCTTGAAGAAGTCGGCAAGGAATTCCACGTAACCCGAGAGCGTATCCGTCAGATTGAGGCAAAGGCTCTTCGCAAGCTGCGTCATCCAAGCCGCAGCAGAAAGCTGAAGGATTATCTTGACTAAAAGCATACAATTATCAAAACGTCTCCGCGCGATCGCCGGAATGGTCACTGCCGGTTATCGTCTGGCTGACATCGGGACGGATCACGGATATCTGCCGATCTGGCTGCTTCAAAACAATCGGATCCCTTATGCGATCGGTATGGACATCAGACCGGGACCATTGGAACACGCCAGAGTCAATATGCAATCTGCAGGAGTTTCAGACAAAATGGAGCTGCGTTTGTCAGATGGTCTGGATCAATTGCAGGAAGATGAGGCCGATACCATTGTGATCAGCGGCATGGGCGGTATGTTGATCATTTCCATCCTTCAGAATGCACATCAAAAAGTATGCAGCCTGAAGGAACTGATCCTTTCTCCGCAGTCTGATATCCCCATGGTCAGGCAGTTTCTGCGCACGAATGGATTTGTGATCACTGATGAGGAAGTGATCCTTGATGTACAGAAGTTTTATACGATCATAAAGGCCACACCGGGACATGACCGCTCATGTGCGGAATCCGACGAAAACGGTGTTACTTTTGAAGATCGGTTCGGGCCAATCCTGTTAAAAAAACGGACTGACGCGTTTTTAAAGATGCTTCTAAACCAAATGGAAACGAATCAACAGATTATCGACCGACTGGAATCTGCATCAAAAACAGATCAGAACCTGAACAGATTATACGAACTAAGACAGAAGCAACAGGAGATCAGTGCTGTATTGGGTAATGATCCACATGTGAAAGGAGTTAACAATGGCTGAAGTAAACAAATTCACCTACGAGAACGAATCAAAGAAATATCGTCGCTCCTTAACCTTTCTCATGATCACAGCTGTCAGACGCAATGATCCTTCCAGTCAGGTAAGGATCTGTTATTCCATTTCCAATGGATATTACTGTGAAATATTCAAAGACGGCAAACGGAAAAAGCCTACTGAAAAATACCTGAACGAACTGACAGCGGAAATGAAAAAACTTGCTTCCCAGGATCTGGCGATTCAGAAAGTACACCCGTTTACAGAAGACGCAATCCGGATCTATGAAAAACAGAATATGCAGGACAAGGCTGCAATTCTCCAGTTTTGCCGCAGAGACCATTATGCATCCTATATGCTGGATGGTTTTATGGATTACTTTTACGGCGCAATGCTGGATGGTACAGGACAGATCAAAGGTTTCCGGTTGGAACCGTATCAGCATGGATTCATGCTTCTGTTTCCGAAAAAGAATAAAGTCAAGGCAGATGTTTTTCACGGGAACGACAAACTGTTTGCCGCGTTTGAAGAATCCGCAAAATGGGGTGAAACACTTGGCATACGGACTGCGGGAGATCTGAACCGGGCAATCGCAAAGGGCTATGTACCACATCTGATCCTTGTTCAGGAAGCACTGCAGGAAGCTAAGATCGCCAGGATCGCGGAACGGATCACAAAAGATAAAAAGATTAAGATCGTCCTGATCGCAGGACCTTCTTCTTCCGGAAAAACCACGTTCTCGAAACGGCTTTCCATTCAGCTTGCTGCACAGGGAAAGAAACCGCATACGATCTCTATGGATGACTTTTATGTAAATAGAGAGGACACCCCTTTAGACGCAAACGGGGAAATGGATTTTGAAGCAATCGAAGCGCTTGATATCCCATTGTTTAATCAGACGATGACTGATCTTCTTGCAGGAGAAGAGCTGAGCATGCCTACGTTCAACTTTAAGACCGGCATGCGGGAATACCGCGGGAACAAAATGCAGCTGAAAGAAGATGACATTCTCGTGATCGAAGGGATTCACGGGCTGAATGAAAGACTGACTTCCAAGGTCCCGAAAGAAGCGAAATATAAAATCTACATCAGTGCTTTGACACAGCTAAGCATTGACCATCATAACAATATGTCAACTGCAGACGGCAGGCTGATGCGAAGGATGGTACGGGATGCCAGAACACGCAATACAACTGCTGCAGTGACACTTGAACGCTGGCCATCCGTCAGAAGGGGCGAAGAGGATAATATTTTCCCGTTCCAGGAGGAAGCGGATGTGATCTTTAATTCCTCCTGTATCTATGAAACATCCGTCTTAAAGACCTATGTGGAACCGCTTCTTTTCCAGATTGAAAAAGGAAGTCCATATTATGACGTCGCCAATAGACTGCTGCGTCTTCTGGACAACTTTTTACCGATCCCGGCGGAGCAGATTGCGTTAAACTCGATTATCAGAGAGTTTATCGGCGGAGGTTGTTTCATTATTTGATTTTAACACTGAAACATTAATTTTTACGTAATAGGTCGACTCCGAGACCTTCAAGCAGCTTTCTGGTCTTCTTCTGGATAGCAGAAACCTTGTAGCCTTCACCGTCTCCAATGTCGACGCGGTATATGTTCTTGGTCAGCTTCAGAACATCCTCGGCAGTAAACTTCCCGTCAAGCTTGGTGTCTCTGAGTGCATTGAGCAGACCGTAGTAGTAGATCAGGCTTATGTGATTCAGGAACGCCCAACCTCGGAAATACTCATCCGTATGTGCATGAGATGCCGAGCTGCTAACGCTGTTCTTCAGATAATCGAAGCACTGCTCGATGTCCCATCGCTGCTTGTAGCTGAGGTATATCTCTTTGGCATCGACATCCAGATTGCTGCAGAACGAGAAGTATCCCATGCGTGTATCGTTGAGGACATCCATCGGAGAGTATTCAGCCTCTCCGTAATGCTTCTCAGCCTCCTCGACGAACCGCTCCTGCAATTCTGCTTTGCGGATGTCGTCACGGAATGTATAGATGAAGTTGCCCTTACTGCCACTAGGTTTCTTCCGGTACCATACGGTACGTTTGTTGTAGGTGAATACACCATCGAACTTGTGATCATCCTTGTTCGCATAAAATTCATCTTCAACATTGACAGTGTTTGACTGCAGCGGAAGGATGAATTTCATGCTGGCAGTCATTAAAGCGGACAGGTTTCGCTTGGAGTAGAATCCCTTGTCTGCAATGATGATACAGTCCTTGCAGCCCGAGGCATTGAGCGTGTCAACGAATGCAGTTTTGTCTACGATCGAGCCCTGCACTACACGGTAGAATACCGGTCTGTGCGAGTCCTTCTCGAAGACATAAAGGATCCTCGCCTGAGGATTAAGTCTATGCCCGGGATTGTATCCTTTTTCTGAAAGGGAGTCTGCCGACCTTGTGAAGATCGATGTCCCGTCGAACAGGAGCGTGGTACCTGGCACAACCTGATCTCGCATGAAAGCATCAAGCTGATCCTGCATCCTCCCGAGCCTGGAGATGAATCTCCGAACAGATCCTTCGGAGACTGCTATGTCACCGCAGAGATCACTCATATATGAGTCGAGGAAGATAGGTTGGATCATCTTAGTGGAGGATACGCTGTCAACAAGGCGAATAAGAGCTATGGTTCGTATCTCTCTGAAGCAGTCAGGAAAGTATTTCCTGAGCTGATTATCAAGATCGCCGGATAATTGCTGAAGCAGTTCATATGATCCGTAGTTCCTGACCACAGGAGCTACGTCAGGTGTGATACGCATCTCCTGCATGAGCCTGAGGCCATTGGCATTAGGGATAAAGCCATCAGCCTCTGTGATCTTGCCGATACTCTTGCCCGTGACCTTGCGAGGGCGATTCTTCTCCGGATCCCATCTGGATGAGATCTGGTAAACATAGTACTTATCGCCACCGATACAGCGGATCTCGAGTGCACCGAACTGGGTCGGCTTGTGACGTTTTATGGATTCTGGGATGCTCATATGCGGTACCTCATATATCTACGTAACTTACGTAATAAGTATACCACGTATATGCTTCTAAATCCACCTTCTCGGCTACAAAATATTGATTTAATCGCAGAAATTCAATGGTTTTAAGTCACATCTTGGGATTAGGACCGAATTAAGCCACCGAATTTAGCGAATCATATATACGTAATATTTAAGGTTTTAGTGTTTTAAATAAACGAGTGGGATAAGTGATCGCGGCTGCTTTTTGCAGCTGAGGAAAGTCCGGGCTTCATAGGGCAGGATGCCGGATAACGTCCGGTGGAGGCAACTCTAAGGATAGTGCAACAGAAATAAACCGCCGGCTTCGCGCCGGTAAGGGTGGAAAGGCAGTGTAAGAGACTACCGCCCGGCTGGTAACAACCGGGGCATATGTAAACCCCATTCGAAGCAAGACCAAGGTGAAGCGTACGTGGCCCGCCAGCTTCCGGTAGGTCGCTTGAGACTGCTGGCAACAGCAGTACCAGATAGATGATCACTCACGACATAACCCGGCTTATCGTCCCGCTCGTTTATTCTAAAATATTTGTTAAAAACAGATGCCCTTCGTTGACTTGCAATTTCTGAAAACGTAACATGATGATATGAGTATTTTTCTGTAAAGTTTAACGCTATTTGCTGATAAGAGGAATCATTATGTTCGGTTATATTCAGATTGATGAGAGAGAACTGTCTGATCAGGAAACAAAAATATATGGTGCCTATTATTGCGGGCTTTGCCAGTGCTTAAAAAAGGATTTCGGTATCCGCGGTCAGCTTCTTGTGAATTATGATATGACCTTTTTGACAGTGCTTCTGTCCGGGCTATATCGTTTTCATCAGCGCAGCGCTGAGTTTATCTGTCCCGTCCATCCCGGCAAGAAAAAGACTGCCCTGGTGAATGATGCGACAAGATATGCTGCGGCAATGAGCGTTCTTTTATCATATCATAATATTCAGGAAGAGCTGACTGCAGATAAAAGCTATTCAAAGATCATGATCCTCAAGCTCCTGGAAAAAGACTATCAGAAGGTAGCAAGGGAATATCCCAGGCAGAATCAGGCTCTTGTTTCCTATGTCCGTCAGATCGCAGAGTTTGAAAGTAACCGCGTACAGAATATGGATGCGATCGCAGGACTCACAGGTGATATGCTCGGCGAGATTTATGCCTGGAGAAACGACGAATACAGCGATGAGCTGCGTTATCTGGGTTATCATGTCGGTAAGTTTATTTATCTGATGGATGCCTATACGGATCTTGATAAGGATTCAAAAAACAAGGACTACAATCCCTTTATCACCATGGAGATGGAGAGTCCAAAAGACACCGAAACCATCAGCCGGCTGATCTTAAACAGCCTGATCTCGGAATGCGCCCGTTCTTATGAGCGGCTTTCGGCGCATTCATATGGCAGTATTATCAGAAATATATTATATTATGGTGTATGGAAGAAATACGAATCTCTTCACAGCAAACGCATGAAACGGCAGGAACGTTCCGACAAAAAGGACTATCGCATTATGGTCCGTCAGAAAAAGAATGAGATCCGTGACTTGAAAAAATACGAGAAAAAAATCATTAAATTAGAACAGATAAAGGAAAAACAGAAAAAACAAACAGGAGATTAACATGAACAGTGTACGCAGAGTCTATGTAGAAAAAAAAGAAGAGTTCGCGATCAAGGCAGCCGAGCTTTTGTCTGAGATCCATGGTTATCTCGACATTCCGCAGGTTGAAAATGTACGGGTTTTGGTTCGGTATGATGTTGAAAATGTACCGGACGATGTATACCAAAAAGCGTTGGGACTGGTTTTCTCAGAGCCGCCGGTTGATCATATTTATGAAGAGACCTTTCCGATAGCTGAAGATGAGATCACATTCAGCGTTGAATATCTGCCGGGCCAGTTTGACCAGAGAGCAGACTCTGCAGAACAGTGCCTGAAACTGCTCCACAAAGAATCAGATGCCATTATCCGCTCCGCAACGACATATGTGCTTCGCGGCAGCATTTCGGACGATCAACTGGCTTCTATCAAATCTTATTGTATCAACCCCGTAGATTCCCGTGAAACAGGACTGGATAAGCCTGATACACTGGTTCAGGTCTTCGATGAGCCGGAAGATGTGATCATCTTTGACGGATTCCAGACCATGTCAGACGATGCGTTACGGGAACTGTACGATTCTCTCGGTCTTGCTATGACCTTCGCAGATTTTCTGCATATCCGGAATTATTTTTTAAATGAAGAACATCGTGATCCGACGATGACAGAGATCCGTGTTCTTGACACATACTGGTCAGATCATTGCCGTCATACCACTTTTTCCACAGAGCTGACGGACATCACCTTTGAAGACGGATATTACAAGGATGCCCTTGAGGGTGCCTTCAAAGAGTATAAAGCTGCACACGAGGAACTGTATCGCGGACGTAATGATAAATTCATCTGTCTGATGGACCTCGCGCTTCTTGCTGCAAAGCAGTTGAAAAAAGCAGGAAAACTCGATGATCAGGAAGAATCTGAAGAGATTAATGCCTGCAGCATCATCGTGCCGCTTGTCGTTGACGGAAAAGAAGAGGAGTGGCTTGTTAATTTTAAAAATGAGACGCATAACCATCCGACAGAAATCGAACCGTTTGGTGGCGCTGCTACATGCCTTGGCGGAGCGATCAGAGATCCGCTTTCCGGAAGAACATATGTATATCAGGCAATGCGTGTAACAGGCGCTGCTGATCCGACCGTGTCCGTAAAAGATACTTTGCCCGGAAAACTTCCACAGATCAAAATTGTCCGCAGTGCTGCAGAAGGCTACAGTTCTTACGGTAATCAGATCGGCCTTGCAACCGGACTGGTTAAAGAGATCTACCATCCGGACTATGTTGCAAAAAGAATGGAGATCGGTGCCGTGATCGCTGCCGCACCAAGACGTGCCGTTCAGCGTCTCTCACCTGCTCCGGGTGATGTGATCATATTATTGGGCGGACGTACCGGAAGAGACGGCTGCGGCGGCGCAACCGGATCCTCTAAAGCACATACGACCGAATCCATCGACACCTGCGGCGCAGAGGTCCAAAAGGGTAACCCGCCGACAGAAAGAAAGATCCAGCGGCTGTTCCGAAGAGAAGAAGCTGCATATCTGATCAAAAAATGTAACGATTTTGGTGCCGGCGGTGTATCTGTCGCGATCGGCGAGCTTGCTGACGGCCTGCAGATCGACCTTGACAAAGTACCGAAAAAATATGCAGGTCTTGATGGTACGGAACTTGCCATTTCAGAGTCTCAGGAAAGAATGGCAGTCGTTGTCGCACCGGAAGATGTCAATACATTTATGCAGTACGCTTCTGAAGAAAACCTTGAGGCTGTAGAAGTTGCTGTTGTAACAGAATCCCCACGTCTTGTATTAAACTGGCGAGGCAAAGAGATCGTAAATCTTTCCCGTGCATTTCTGGATACAAACGGCGCGCATCAGGAGACATCTGTTATCGTGGATGTTCCTGACGAGGAGAACTGCTGGCTTTACAAGTACGCGATTCCGGCTGTAAAAGAAGACCTGGAGGCGAAAAAGCCGCATATCGCCTGGCTTGATACAATGCGCGACCTGAATGTCTGCTCCCAGAAAGGTCTGGTAGAGCGGTTTGATGCATCGATCGGCGCAGGCAGTGTATTCATGCCGTATGGCGGCAAATACCAGTTAACAGAGACACAGACAATGATCGCAAAGATCCCGGTTGAAAACGGCGAATCTGACAGCGTAACGATGATGAGCTACGGTTTTGATCCGTATCTCTCTTCCTGGAGTCCATATCACGGCGCTGCTTATGCGGTTGTAGAATCTGTTGCGAAAATTGTCGCAAGCGGTGGTGATTTCAGAAAGATCCGTTTCAGTTTTCAGGAGTATTTCCGCAGAATGACTTCTGATCCGCATCGCTGGAGCCAGCCTTTCACGGCTTTGCTTGGAGCTTATAAAGCTCAGCTCGGTCTTGGACTGCCGAGTATAGGCGGCAAAGATTCCATGTCCGGAAGCTTTAATGAGATTGATGTGCCTCCGACACTGGTTTCTTTTGCTGTGGATGTGGCCAATGCGAACGACATTATCACACCTGAGTTTAAAGATGGCGGTAACAGAATCCTGCGTTTCTCGATCGCGCGAGATGAATATGACATGCCTGATTTTGAACAGATCTGCAGATTATATGACGCTTTCCATGAGGTTTCCGGCAAGAAGCTGATCCTGTCTGCATATGCAGTAGATGGAAAAGGCGTTGTAGCAGCTGTTACCAAAATGGCTTTGGGCAATCAGTTTGGTGTAAAGCTTCCTGATGTTACCGATGAGGAAGCATTCCTGCCTGCATTTGGCGATATTGTCGCAGAAGTCAGAGAAGCAGATGTTTCTGACGTTATGAAATATATGCGCGAAGCTGATCTTGGTGAATATGTGAAACTTATCGGACGCGTGACATCCGACTCCATGTTCTCCTATCACGGCCATATCCTTACAACAGAAGAGATCACTGATGCGTGGACGGGAACACTGGAAAATGTATATCCCACCAGATCCGCTAATGACCGCAATGAACAGGAAGCAGTTCTCTTTGAAGAAAAGAATATCTATGTATGTAAAAACAAAGTGGCAAAACCTAAGGTTTTCATTCCTGTTATGCCCGGAACCAACTGTGAATATGATTCTGCCAAGGCGTTTATCGAAGCCGGGGCGGATGTCAGTGTTAAGGTATTCCGCAACCTGACGCCACAGGACATTGAAGAATCCGTGGAGATCTTCGATGCGGCGATCCGGGATGCACAGATCATTATGTTCCCGGGTGGTTTCTCCGCAGGTGATGAACCGGAAGGCTCCGCAAAGTTCTTTGCAACTGCATTCCGGAACGAAAAGATCAAAGAAGCAGTTCAGGATCTCGTTTCAAACCGCGACGGTCTATGCCTTGGTATCTGCAACGGCTTCCAGACTCTGATCAAGCTTGGACTGGTTCCATATGGTGAGATCTGTGAAGTTTCCCCTGCGGATGCACCGACACTGACGTACAACCGTATCGGACGTCACATCTCGAAAATGGCTAATATCCGTGTGGTTTCCAACAAATCTCCATGGCTCCAGGAAGCAGAGCTTGGCGGCATTTATGTCAATCCTGCCTCTCATGGTGAAGGTCGGTTCGTCGCCTCCGATGAATGGCTTAAAAAGCTTGCGGAAAACGGACAGATCGCTACACAATATGTCAATGAAGCAGGAAATCCGACGACTGATGAAGAATGGAACATCAATGCTTCTTACGGATCCATTGAAGGAATCACAAGTCCTGACGGTCGTATTTACGGAAAGATGTGCCACTCTGAGCGGCGCGGCACACATGTAGCGATCAACATTTACGGCGAACAGAATATGAAGCTGTTCCAGTCAGGTGTAAACTATTTCCTGTAATTCATACAGATTAAAAAAAGAAAGGATGTTTACATCATACAGATGTAAACGTAGGATGCAGTTATGGCAGAAACAAAAGTAGTATTAGGGCAGTACAAGGGAATCGAAGTTACCAAACCGTTTTTTGAAGTAACAGAAGAGGAGATTCAGGTAGAATTCCAGAAAGCTTGTGCACTTGTTGCCAAAAATGAAGAGAAAACGACTGAGCCGGCAGCGATCGGAGATCTTCTTACCATCGATTTTGTGGGATATCTGGACGGGGAACCGTTTCCGGGCGGAGATGGAGAAAACTTTCCGCTCACCCTTGGTTCCAACACATTCATTCCCGGCTTTGAAGATCAGTTAGTCGGTGCGAAAGCCGGAGATGAGGTAGATGTTGATCTGGCATTCCCGGAAAACTACCATGCAAAAGAATTTGCAGGGAAACCGGTTGTATTCAAAGTCAAAGTAAACAGCATCCGCACGAACACTGCTCCGGAAATGTCTGACGAAGTAGTACAGAAAGTATCTCAATTCAAAACTGTCGAAGAATTCCATAAATTTGTTCACGGTGAGATCTATAACAGTAAAAAAATGGAAGCAGCTCAGCTGCTTGAAGACGAGGTTCTTGAGAAGGTCATGAGCGGTTGT
Source organism: Lachnospiraceae bacterium (assembly GCA_015057865.1). Taxonomy (GTDB): domain Bacteria; phylum Bacillota; class Clostridia; order Lachnospirales; family Lachnospiraceae; genus SY8519. The sequence goes on along the minus strand of SVDH01000004.1, from coordinate 77,128 downwards.
ATGGTAGAAGTGCCCGAGGAAGCGATCAAAGAGCGTAAGCTTGGACTGATCAACAGCCTTACAGCTCAGCTTCAGCAGAGTCAGATGACGCTGAACGAATACATGAAGTACCACAATATTTCACAGTTGGAATTTGATGAGTATATGGAGCGTGATGCCAAAACCATGCTGGAAGGTCAGGCTGTTCTTGGAAAGATTGCAGAGATTGAAGGCATCACCTGTGATGACAACGAGTTGAAGCGTGAACTGGCAGAAATGGCATTAAGCTATCATATGGATTATGAACAGATTGTCGATGCACTGGGTGATGAAGGCAAATACATGATCCGTCAGGATATCCTTACGAGAAAAGCACTGGATTTGATCGTTGCGCATGCTGTAGTTACAGAATAAAGGGGTTATCTATGTTACAGGCAGACAGGATCCGTATGCTGCGGGAAGAAATGCACAAAGAGAGTATCGATATCTACATCGTTCCAACCGCAGATTTTCATGCATCAGAATATGTCGGAGACTATTTCAAATGCAGAGAATTCATCACAGGATTTACAGGATCCGCAGGTACAGCCGTGATCACTGCAGATTTTGCAGGATTATGGACAGACGGCCGTTATTATATTCAGGCCGAACAGGAATTAGCGGGTAGTGGCGTCACTTTGTTCCGTGCAGGAACAGAAGGGACGCCTTCTGTTCGTGAATATATAAAAAGCATCCTTTTTGAGGAATGTACGATTGGATTTGACGGTCGGTGTATTTCGGCAAAAAGTGCTGCTTCATATTGCAATCTTGTAAAAGAAGTACATGGATCGGTACGCATGGAGATCGATCTGATCGGCAGAATCTGGGAAGACCGACCTGCATTCAAAACATCAAAGATCCGTATCCTGGACCAGGCAGTTACCGGAGAATCGGTTTCCTCGAAGCTTTCAAGAATTCGTGAAAAAATGAAAGAAGCCGGAAGCGATGTGCATATCATCAGTTCTTTATATGATATCTGCTGGATCTTAAACCTTCGCGGAAATGACATCGATCATGTTCCTGTATTCTTATCCTTTTTGTTTATTACCGCATCTACAGCAGATCTGTTTACTGCACAAGACTGTATCAGTGATGAAGTCAGACGTTTCCTGTCAGCGGCAGGCGTCCGCATCTTTTTTTATGATACGGTTTATGAGACGGCTTCCTCCATTCCATCCGGTTCAAAAATCCTGCTGGATAAAGAGTCGGTAAATGCCCTGCTTGCAGATCAACTACATGATGATATGATCATAGATCAGAACAATCCGTCACAGATCATGCGCGCGATCAAAAACGAAACCGAGATCGCATGTACAAGACGTGCTCATATCCGCGACGGTGTCGTGATGACGAAATTTATATATTGGCTTAAGACAAACATCGGGAAGATTGATCTGACAGAATATGACGCGGCACGATATCTGGATGATCTTCGTCTGGCACAGGAGGAATGTACAGACCTTTCCTTTGATACCATCAGCGCTTATGGTGCCAATGCCGCCATGATGCACTATCAGGCAAAAAAAGAGTCTGCGGCAGTACTGATGCCATCCGGTATGCTTCTGGTCGATTCCGGCGGACAATATATCGATGGAACGACTGATATCACAAGAACCATCGTTCTCGGTCCGCTGACACATGAACAAAAAGAGTCTTATACACGGGTCCTGATCGGAAATCTAAGGCTTTCCGATGTCAAGTTTTTACAGGGGTGCACAGGGTATTCTCTGGATATTCTGGCAAGAGAAAAACTTTGGGAAGTCGGAACAGACTATCGGTCAGGTACCGGACACGGAGTAGGACATATACTAAATGTCCATGAAGGGCCCAATGCATTTCGCTGGAAACGTACAACCGCCTTTTCGAAAGAGGAAGTGATCGTGCCCGGAATGATCACGACCGATGAACCCGGCGTCTATATTGATGGAGAATATGGCATCCGGATTGAAAACGAACTGCTCTGTGTTGCGGATGAAAACAATGAATATGGACAGTTTCTTCGTTTTGAGCCTTTGACATTTTGCCCGATCGACACAGACGCAATCGATGTTTCGCTGATGTCTCAGGAAGATATCAAACGTCTCAACGACTATCACAGAGAAGTATATAAAAAGATCGCACCGTTTCTGAACGAAGAAGAGAAGCAGTGGCTTTCTCAATGTACACAGGAGATTACCAATGAATCATAAAATCGTTTTGATCGATGGACACAGCATTGTAAACAGAGCCTTTTACGGTGTTCCTGACCTGACCAATTCCGAAGGTCTGCATACCAATGCGATTTACGGTTTTTTAAATATCATGTTTAAGATTCTCGAAGAAGAAGCACCGACACATCTGATCATTGCCTTTGACCGTTCTGAACCGACATTTCGTCATCAGATGTTTGATGATTACAAAGGGACCAGAAAGCCTATGGCCGATGAACTGCGCCAGCAGATCCCGGTTTTAAAAGAAGTGCTTCATGCGATGGGCATTTTAACGATTGAACAGCCTGGTGTCGAGGCAGACGATATCCTTGGCACCATTGCCTGCAATGCACAGAAAAACGGATGGTCTGTCAGAATCATTTCCGGAGACAGAGACCTGCTGCAGCTTGCCACGGATCAGATTATGGTCCGGATCCCGAAAACCAGACAGGGTCGTACCACAGTAGAAGACTACTATGCGGAAGATGTAAAAACCGCTTACGGGGTAACACCTGAAGAGTTTATTGATGTCAAGGCTCTTATGGGCGATTCTTCCGACAATATCCCCGGGGTTCCCGGGATCGGCGAAAAAACAGCAACAAAGCTGATTCAGGAATTCGGTTCCATCGAAAACACCTATGCGCATCTGGAAGATGTGAAGCCACCGCGTGCTAAAAACGCATTGACCGAACACTATGATATGGCACAAATGAGCAAGATCCTGGCCACGATCAAAACGGATGCCGGCCTTGATGTCGATCTCGACCAGGCCCTTCTGAAAGATCTCTTTACCGAAGAGGCTTATCCCTATTTTAAACGTTTGGAGTTTAAAAACATGCTGGCCAGATTTGACGGTACGCAGATGCAGAATGATATTGCCAAAGCTTTTCAATATCTGTACACCGAAAAGGAACTGTTTTCATTTTTGAAGGATCTGTCATATGAAACGATCGGGTTTGCGGTCTTCCCTGATCCGTCAAAGGACTCGCTTTTTGCTGTCTCGATCTCAGACACTTCCGGACATACAGCAGTCATCCGGACAGGAGAGATCAGCGGTGATCAGATTCTCGCAGATCTGGAACCCGTATTTACCAATGCAAAGATTCTGATCACACCGGATTATAAAAAGAGTCTGTTATATCTGCCGGCTTTGAAGGATCGGCTTGTATATGATATGCATGTTGCGGTGTATTTGCTGGATCCGCTGAAAAACATATACACATATGATGACATAGCAAAAGACTATCTTGACCGTCTTCTTCCTTCCAGAGAGGATCTGTTCGGCAAATTAAAGGATGAAAAAGCCATCGTCCAAAAACCGGATGAATACGGTAAAATGGCTGCTTACATCGCATGGACCGCTGCCAATGCCTGGGCAAAAACAGCCGCTGCGTTAAAGGATGCGGGGATGTGGAAGCTATATGAGGAACTGGAACTGCCGCTGATCCATGTTTTATTTGACATGGAACAGAAAGGGATCCGTGTCGACGCCAAAGCATTAAAAGCATATGGCGATCAGCTTGCTGAGAGCATTGCGATCCTGGAAAAAGAAATCTATCAGGAAGCAGGAGCGGAATTCAATATCAACTCGCCGAAGCAGCTTGGTGTGATCTTATTTGAAAAGATGCAGCTTCCCTATGGAAAGAAGACAAAAACCGGATATTCTACGGCAGCAGATGTCCTTGAGCGTCTGGCTCCGGATTATCCGTTTGTATCTAAAATACTGGAATACAGGCAGCTGACCAAACTAAAATCCACTTATGCCGACGGTCTTGCAGGCTTCATCGCCGACGACGGAAGGATCCATACGACATTTCATCAAACGATCACTGCAACAGGTCGTTTAAGCAGCGCAGATCCGAATCTTCAGAACATACCGATCCGTATGGAACTCGGACGACAGCTGCGTAAGGTGTTTATTCCCAAAGAAGGATACGTTCTGATCGACGCGGATTATTCCCAGATCGAGCTTCGTGTCCTGGCGCATATGTCCGGTGATGAGAACCTAATTGCCGCCTATCAGGCAGAAAAAGATATTCACAGAATCACTGCCTCACAGGTATTCCATGTGCCGTTTGACGAAGTCACAGATCTGCAAAGAAGAAATGCGAAAGCTGTCAATTTCGGGATTGTGTACGGTATCAGTTCCTTTGGCCTCAGCCAGGATCTTTCAATCAGCAGAAAAGAGGCACAGGAGTACATCGACCGGTACTTTGAGACCTATCCCGGGATCAAACAGTTTTTGGACAAACTTGTCTCAGACGCAAAAGAAACCGGTTTTGCTGTCACCATGTATGACAGAAGGCGCCCTGTTCCTGAACTGTCCTCGAGCAATTATATGCAGCGTCAATTCGGTGAACGGATCGCGATGAATTCACCGATCCAGGGAACGGCGGCTGATATTATAAAGATCGCGATGCTTCGCGTTTATAACAGATTGCAGGCAGAAAAGTTGAACTCCCGCCTGATCCTTCAGGTACATGATGAACTTCTTATCGAAGCTGCGCCTGATGAGGTTGAACAGGTCAAACAGATTTTATCTGAAGAAATGCAAAGTGCTGCCAGTCTTCGCGTCACGCTTGAGGTTGGTATGCAGGCAGGAAATAATTGGTACGAAGCACACTAACAGGAGAAACTATGCTTTTTATTGGTATTACAGGCGGAGTAGGCGCCGGAAAAACAGCAATCCTGAGTTATATCAGGGATCATTATAAAAGCAGAATACTGGTCGCCGATGAAATTGCCCATCAACAGATGGAACCCGGCACTTTATGTTATCAGACACTGGCAGACATGTTTCAAACAGAAGACATTTTTCTTCCGGAAGGCGGTTTCGACCGATTGAAACTGGCGAAAGTTATCTTTTCAGATGAAGAAAAAAGAAAACGCCTGAATGCGGTCGTTCATCCTGCTGTTCATGCATATGTCATGGATCAGGTGGCGGCTGAGAGAGCTTCCGGTCAGATCGATGTCCTGATTCTGGAGGCCGCATTGCTGCTTGAAGCAGGATATGCTGATGTCTGTGACGAAATCTGGTATATCTATACCAGTAAAGAGAATCGTATGAAGCGTCTTATGGATTCACGCGGCTATACAAAAGAAAAATCGGAAAGCATCATGGCATCCCAGCTGTCAGAAGCCGAATTCCGGAAACACTGTTCGGTCGTAATCGATAATAACGGTTCTCATGAAGAGAGCTTTTTACAGATCGATCAGGCCCTTTTGGCAAGGGGGATCACAAAATGATGGAACTGTGCAGTATCGCAAGCGGCAGCAGTGGAAACTGTATCTATGCCGGAACGGATCATGTACACCTTCTGGTCGATACCGGGATCAGTAAAAAGAGGATTGAATTCGGACTGAATGAAATCGGGTTGAAAGCCGACGAAATCAACGGGATCCTGATCACACACGAACACAGTGATCATATAAAAGGACTTGGTGTCATGTCCCGGAAATACGGAATTCCAATCTATGCGACAACCGGAACCATAGCTGCGATCAAACGCGATGGCAGACTCGGCGAGATCGACAATGATCTGTTTCACCCGATTATACCGGAAACGGATTTCTCGATCGGAGAGATTACCATCCATCCCATCCGCACTTCACATGATGCGGCCGATCCTGTTGCCTATATTATGAAAAATCAGGACCGTTCGGTTGGGGTTATCACAGATCTGGGTAAATACGACCATTCTCTGGTGGACAACCTGCTAAACACCGATGTATTATTATTAGAGGCCAATCATGATGTCAATATGCTTCAGGTTGGTGTTTATCCCTATTATCTGAAACAAAGGATCCTTGGAGACAAAGGACACCTTTCGAATGAAACCTGTGGTCAGCTCCTGGATGAGGTGCTGCATGACGGGATGAAAAAAATATTATTGGGTCATCTGAGTAAAGAAAACAATTACCCCCAGCTGGCCTATGAGACGGTAAAAATGGAAATTACAATGGGAAGCTCTCCATATAAGGGAAATGATTTTCCGATCGAGATCGCCCCAAGAGATTCCTTATCAGAATTGATCACAATATAGCAGAAAGGAAACAGATATGGAAGATCGCGCAAAACGAACTGTCATTACAGTAGTAGGAAAAGATACCGTCGGTATCATCGCCAGGGTTTGTACTTATCTGGCAGAGCATAAGATTAATATACTGGATATTTCACAGACCATTGTTCAGGATTATTTCAACATGATGATGATCGCTGACTTTTCAACCGCAGACCAGCCGTTTTCAAAGACGTCTGAGGATATCGCAGCACTTGGTGAAGAGATCGGTGTGATCATCAGATGTCAGAAGGAAGAGATATTTGATATGATGCATCGCATTTAATCAGGCATTAACAGGAAGGACTCGATATATGATCAATATATTTGAAGTGAATGAGACGAATGAGATGATTGAACATGAACATCTCGATGTTCGAACCATTACACTCGGCATCAGTCTGTTAGACTGTATGGATTCTGATCTGGATCGACTGAATCAAAAGATCTATCAGAAAATGACAACTTTGGCAAAGGACCTTGTATCTACCGGAGAGAAGATCGAGCAGAATTACGGGATTCCGATCGTGAATAAGCGGATCTCCGTTACACCGATCGCATTGATTGGTTCTGCCGCATGCAAATGTCCGGAAGATTATGTTACCATCGCGAAGACACTGGATCATGTTGCGCATGAAGTAGGCGTCAATTTTATCGGCGGATATTCTGCACTGGTCTCAAAAGGGATGACCCCATGTGACGAAATGCTGATCCGTTCCATTCCACAGGCACTTGCCGAAACGGAGCTCGTCTGCAGTTCTGTCAACCTCGGATCAACAAAGACAGGTATTAATATGGATGCCGTTCGTCTGATGGGACAGATCGTAAAGCAAACCGCTGAACATACAAAAGAAAGAGATTCATTTGGATGTGCAAAGCTCGTTGTATTCTGCAACGCACCGGATGACAATCCGTTTATGGCAGGCGCCTTCCACGGAGTGACCGAAGCCGATGCGATCATCAATGTCGGTGTCAGCGGTCCCGGTGTTGTAAAAACAGCGTTATCGAAAGTCAGAGGTGAGAGCTTTGAAGTTCTTTGTGAAACGATCAAAAAGACTGCCTTTAAGATCACACGTGTCGGTCAGCTTGTCGCAAAAGAAGCCTCCCGTATGATGGATATTCCGTTTGGCATCATTGATCTTTCTCTTGCTCCGACACCGGCCATCGGCGACAGTGTTGCCGAGATTTTAGAAGAGATCGGTCTTGAATGCGCAGGCGCACCTGGCACGACAGCAGCTCTTGCACTGTTAAATGATCAGGTGAAAAAGGGTGGTATCATGGCTTCCTCTTATGTGGGGGGCTTAAGCGGCGCCTTTATCCCGGTCAGCGAGGACCAGGGTATGATTGACGCGGTAAGGATCAATGCACTGACTCTTGAAAAACTCGAAGCCATGACCTGTGTATGTTCAGTCGGTCTTGACATGATCGCCATTCCGGGCGATACGTCAGAAGCCACCATCGCCGGAATCATAGCTGATGAAATGGCAATCGGTATGGTCAACCAGAAGACAACGGCAGTCCGAATCATTCCGGTGATCGGAAAAGATGTCGGTGAACAGGCAGAATTTGGCGGGCTGTTAGGCTATGCACCGATCATGCCGGTAAACAATCACAGCTGTGAAGCATTTGTTTCCCGGTTAGGCAGGATCCCTGCACCGGTACATAGTTTCAAAAACTAGTGATTTAAAGCATTCATTATAAAGAGAATAAAGGGGGATATGATTATGGAAATGATTTCAATTGCAAAAAGACTCAGTGAAAATGCATATCCGGGACGCGGTATCATTATCGGCCGGACACCGGATGGAAGCAAAGCAGTAACTGCATACTTTATCATGGGACGCAGCACAAACAGCCGCAACCGTGTATTTGTAGAAGACGGAGAAGGCATCCGTACCGAAGCATTTGATCCTTCTTTGATGGAAGACCCAAGTCTGATCATCTATGCGCCGGTCCGCGTACTTGGTAATAAAACGATCGTTACCAATGGCGATCAGACCGACACGATCTATGCAGGGCTGGATCGTCAGCTGACGTTTGAAGCATCTTTAAGAAGCCGTAAATTTGAACCGGACGCACCGAATCTGACACCCCGTATCTCCGGCGTACTTCATGTCGAAGGCGGCAACTACAGCTATGCGATGTCTATTTTAAAGAGTAACAATGGAAATGAAGCTGCATGCAACCGTTACACCTTTGCATATGAAACACCGATCGCAGGAGAGGCAAGATTTATCCATACATATATGAGTGACGGCAATCCGCTTCCGAGCTTTGAAGGAGAGCCGGAGCTTTGTGAAACCGTCGATGATATCGACGCCTATACTGAGCTTCTCTGGAACAACTTAAATGAAGATAATAAAGTATCTTTATTTGTTCGTTATATCAATATTGCTGACGGTACGTATGAAACACGTATTGTGAATAAAAACAAATAATTATGCATAATGGGAGATGATTGAAATGAAAGAACTTGAATTAAAGTATGGATGCAATCCAAATCAGAAGCCGTCCCGTATCTTTATGAACGAAGGCGAACTGCCGGTCACCGTTTTAAACGGCAAACCAGGATATATTAATTTTCTGGATGCTTTTAACGGCTGGCAGCTTGTAAAGGAATTAAAGGAAGCAACCGGTCTTTGTGCCGCAACTTCTTTTAAACATGTATCACCTGCCGGTGCAGCAGTTGGTCTGCCGCTGACAGAGATCGAAAAGAAAATCTATTGGGTAGATGATTGCGGCGAATTATCACCACTGGCATGTGCTTACGCAAGAGCCCGTGGAGCAGACCGTATGTCATCTTTCGGCGACTTTATCTCCCTGTCAGATGTTTGTGATGCAGATACTGCCAAACTGATCAAAAGAGAAGTATCTGACGGTGTGATCGCGCCAGGATATACACAGGAAGCACTGGATATCCTGACACAAAAGAAAAACGGCAATTATAATGTCATCCAGATCGATCCTGATTATGTGCCGGATCCGATCGAACACAAGGAAGTATTCGGCGTTGTATTTGAACAGGGCAGAAATGAGCTTAAGATCGACCGCGATTTCCTTGGAAACGTTGTCACGGAGAACAAAGAAATCCCGGATTCTGCAAAGATCGATCTGATCATTGCACTGATCACATTGAAATATACACAGTCGAATTCCGTTTGTTATGCAAAAGGCGGACAGGCGATCGGCATCGGTGCAGGACAGCAGTCCCGTATCCATTGTACAAGACTTGCCGGCCAGAAAGCTGATAACTGGTATCTTCGTCAGTCTCCGCAGGTTCAGAACCTGCAGTTTGTTGATGGCTTAAGCCGTGCAAACAGAGACAATGCGATCGACGTTTATATTGGCGATGAATATGAAGATGTTCTCCGCGAAGGCGAATGGCAGAAGATCTTCAAGGTAAAACCGCCGGTATTTACAAGAGAAGAAAAGAAAGCATGGCTTGCAGGCAATAAAGATGTTGCGCTTGGTTCAGATGCATTCTTCCCGTTTGGCGACAACATTGAGCGCGCCAGAAAGAGTGGTGTTAAATACATCGCTGAGCCGGGCGGATCGATCCGTGATGATAACGTCATTGAGACCTGCAACAAGTATGGTATCGCCATGTGCTTCACGGGATTAAGACTGTTCCACCACTAAAATTATACTTACATTTAAAATGTCCGCCAGAACAGCGCGGACAACATAAGAGCAGTCAAAACGGAATGCTTTTCGAAAAACATGGGCGCAGCGTTTCGGGCAAGCTAATTGCTAACTACAACTAAGAGTCTCAGATCGACTTCGACTCTAAGTTTCCGTAAGCAGTGGATCTTCCCTACACGCTAACCGCGCCTTCAGAAAAATGTTTTGTCGAAAAAGCATTTCGTTTTTGACTGCTCTGTATACAGTATTGGCTATTGCTATTTGGCAAACAATCAATTACACAGCCAGGAACAGACGTGGATATCTTCAAAGATTTTTTAAGGGCGTTTTGATCGGAGGTGGAATCCACTCCCTACGACGACTTAGGCGCAAAGGCTCATCCTGAGCGTCTTAGTCAGAGTTGGGAGTTAGGTCACCGGAGGGAAGCCCGTTTTCTTTGAAGATATCCACGCTGTCCTGGCGTTCGATTTGAATGATAAAAAACAAAAGCCCCTGTCACATTATGTGGCAGGGGCTTTTTGCTTATTAAACTGTTAGCGAACCTGAATCTTATTATTCTTCGCCTGCATCTTCATCATCTGCAAGATGGAAGGAGATCAGCAGGTCATCCTGGCTTACAGAATCGCCGGCCTGTACGTAGATCTTGTCTACAGTACCATTGATCTTGGAAACAACAGTGGTTTCCATCTTCATGGCCTCGACTGTCATCAGTGCCTGGTTCTTCTCAACTACATCGCCTTCTTTGACGATAACCTTGCTGACAGTACCCGGGATAGAAGATCCAAGATGTTTCGGATTGTTCTTCTCAGCTTTGAGCTTACGATCGGACTTGATCTCAAGGGTCTTATCCTGAATCTTAACGGTACGTACAGCACCGTTTACCAGGAACATCACGTTTCTGATACCGTTGACATCCGGATCACTCTGATCCAGATATTTGATCAGAACTTCTTTACCTTCGCCAAGTCTTAAGTATGTCTCTTCACCCTTTGCAAGACCAAAGAAGAATACATGGCTCTCCAGACGGGTCATATTATTGTAGGTCTCATAATATTCGCAATGATCTTCGTATACTTTCGGATACAGTGCATAGCTTAATGCACATCTCTTCATATAACGATCATCTTTGTCTTTGAAGAAATCATGTTCTTCGCGCAGCTTATTTGCAATGGCATCCAGATCAACCGGTTCGAGTGTCTTGCCCGGACGATCGGTCAGAGGCTCGATATCCTTTAAGACGATCTTCTGAAGCTCAGCCGGGAATCCGCCGTACGGCTGTCCCATCATACCCTGGAAGTAGGAGACAACAGAATCCGGATAGGAGAGTCCTGCGCCGGCTTCGAGGATGTTTTCTTTGGTCAGGCCGTTCTTGTACATGAAGATCGCAAGATCGCCGACTGCTTTGGAGGTCGGTGTAACCTTAACGATATTGCCAAGCAGCTCATTTGCGTCTTTGTAAAGGACTTTAATGAATTCGAAGTCTTCCGGTGAACCCATGCTGGTAACCTGTGCAAGCAGGTTGGAGTACTGGCCGCCCGGGATCTCGAATTTATAGATCTCAGCATTCGGAGATTTCATATCGCTCTCGAAGGATGTGTATACCTTGCGGACACGGCTGTAGTAGCGGCTCAGCTCATCAAGCTCTTCATACTTCAGACCTGTTTCACGATCAGAACCTTCCGTTGCTTCAACAACAGCATTCAGAGACGGCTGGCTGGTAAGAGAGGACATTGACTCAATTGCCAGATCGACGATATCAACGCCTGCCTCAGTTGCCATTAATACGGTAGATACACCATTACCTGTGGAATCATGTGTATGCAGGTGAAGCGGAACGTGCAGCTCTTCTTTGAGTGCAGAAACAAGCTTCTTCGCTGCCAGCGGTTTCAGAAGACCTGCCATATCCTTGATCGCAATCGCATGAACACCAAGTTTTTCAAGCTCAAGTGCCATGTTGATGTAGTAATCAAGCGTATACTTGGTCTCATCCGGGCTGATCACGTTGCCGGTGTAGCAGATCGTACCTTCAACGATCTTTCCGGTCTTTAATGCAGCATCGATCGGCACCTTCATGTTCTCAACCCAGTTCAGGGAATCGAAGATACGGAATACATCAATGCCGTAATCAGCTGACATCTTAATGAATTCTGTTACAACATTATCCGGATAGTTGGTATATCCGACTGCATTGGAAGCACGAAGCAGCATCTGCAGCAATGTATTCGGCATACGCTCTCTTAACAGTTCCAGACGCTCCCACGGTGATTCATGCAGGAAACGATATGCGGTATCGAATGTAGCACCGCCCCAGCACTCAGCAGAGAAAGCGTTAGCCAGATATGCATTGGTTGCTTTTGCAGCACCGCACAGATCCTTGCTTCTCATACGGGTTGCCATAAGTGACTGCTGCGCATCACGCATCGTGGTATCCGTTACATAAAGCTTCTTATCTTTAAGAATCTTCTGCATCAGACCTTCAGCACCGAGCTTCAGGAACTCATCGCGCATACCGTAAACCGGTTTGGACTCATCCACATACGGAAGCACACGGTTTTCAAATTTGTCTTTCTTTCCGCCGCTTTCGTTGACGATCTTATCACCGAGGAACTCAAGTACCTTTGTGGCACGGTCCTGACTCATCGCCATGTCGAACAGCTCCGGTGTCTCCTCAATAAATGTGGTGTAACACTGACCACTGCGGAAGAGCGGATGGTTCAGCACGTTTACAAGGAACGGAATATTGGTCTTAACACCACGGATACGCATCTCGGACATCGCACGGATGGATTTATTGATCGCAATATCAAAATCACGTGCGTGAGAGATTACTTTAACCAGAAGACTGTCATAGAATGGTGTGATCACAGCGCCCTGGAATCCGTTACCGCCGTCAAGACGGATACCTGCACCTTCGCCTGCACGATAAACAGTGATCTCACCGGTATCCGGCAGGAAGTTGTTCTGCGGATCCTCTGTGGTAATACGTGTCTGAATAGAATAACCATTGCATGTGATGGATTCCTGTCCATGAATACGTACCTGCGGGGAATCAAGCGGATAACCCTGAGCGATCAGGATCTGTGAAGCAACAATATCAATACCGGTCACTTCTTCAGATACAGTATGCTCAACCTGAACACGCGGATTCATCTCAATGAAGTACGGATTATTATCTGCATCTACCAGGAACTCACAGGTTCCTGCATTGCGGTAGTTAACTGCCTTACACATACGGATCGCGGAATCAAAGATGATCTTTCTTGTCTCATCCGGGATCGAGAAAGCAGGAGCATACTCAACCACTTTCTGATGACGGCGCTGTACGGAGCAGTCACGGTCATACAGATGAACAACGTTACCGTAGTTATCACCAAGCACCTGTACTTCGATGTGCTTCGGGCTTCTTAAATATTTCTCGATGAAGATCTTGTCATCACCGAAAGCCTTTTTGGATTCGTTCTTTGCTTCTTCAAATTCCTGCTCAAGATCCTCGAGGCAGTTAACGATACGCATACCGCGTCCGCCACCACCATTGGAAGCCTTCAGCATAACCGGGAACCCAACCATCTGTGCAACTTCAGCTGCCTTTTCATAATCCTTAATGGCATAGTCAACACCAGGAATGATCGGAACTTCAGCTTCGATCGCCATTTTCTTGGATGAGATCTTATCACCCATCTGATTCATGATCGTGCTTGTCGGTCCAATGAAGACGATGCCGTTTTTCTCGCAAGCGTCTACAAAATTCGGATTCTCTGAAAGGAATCCATAACCGGGATGGATCGCATCAACGCCTTCTGCAACAGCAATTTTAATGATCGTATCAATATCCAGATACGCATCGATCGGTCCCTTGTTCGGATCGAGCGGATAGGACTCATCTGATTTGCTGCGGAATGCTGCGTAGCGGTCTTCCTTTGAATAAATGCTGACAGTGGATATTCCTAATTCCTGACATGCACGGAATACCCGGATGGCAATCTCCCCTCTGTTTGCCACCATGACCTTTTTGAAAGGTCTGATTTTTGCATCACTCATAATTCTTCTCCTTGCCTCATGTAAAAAGTGAAACGATTTTCCTTTCGGAAAATCTTGTACAACTTCATATACAATTATAAGGAATCAGCATATGGATTTCAAGGGAAAGTCAACGGGAAAGCGCCAAAAAAAGCAGTTGTTTTGGCAAACAACTGCCAAAGCAGACGATTACATCTTAAAGATAGACCAGCGGATGGCGCAATTCAGAAACAATAGCATCAGAATTCTGCCTGGCGGCATAAGAATAGAGATCCCCTGCACGAAGATCCAGACGGAATAATGCCTTTTCATGATCATCCATCTCACGAAGCGCTTTGGCGGGATGTGAGATTACACGAAGGGTGGCATGTGCCTCAATTTCGGAAAGAAGAGGAGCAGCCTCGCGACGGAATCCGAGTATGCGGGCATACGGAGCATGATCATATCCTTTTGCCAGAGAATACATCGGATCATCGATTCCAAGAAGAATATGTGTCAAATGTCTGTTCACAGCTGTGAGCGTCAGATTTTTTGTTTTACAATCAAGTGCAAAACGTTTCCAGTCAGAGAATGTCTCCAGTTTGTTTCTGATGGTGTTGTTCAATTCTTCATGCTGTGAATAGTTTTGGTTCAGCGCATCTTTCTGTGTCAGCAGCGCATTGAAAAGCATATCCGAAAAAACATCCTCTGACAGAGGACGATGTCCGGACAGATAGTCTGTGAGATGGTTGAGAGAAGAAGCCGGCATATATTCCAAAAGGCCATCAAAAGAAATCGATGGTCCACCGACAGTTTCCATTGTCTCAAACAGCCGGTTCCTGAGCGCAGTTGCAGACGGAAAACGGTCTGCTTCTGAAAGATTCTCCTCGTGATAGGATGCACCGGCGCGCGTGATCATACAGGGCGTCATCCTGCGGTCACAGCCCATATTTGCATTCAGATACTCCAGGGCAAGGATGTTGTTCGGCGCGTTCAGCTGACACAAAAGGATCCGTTTTTTCCTTTCGTCATCACCAAAACAGGAACTTAGTGCATTTAATCTTGCAGCCGGGTAGGTCATACCTTGACGCATTCCTTCCGCAAGAATGGTTTGAAAGCCGGCCG
The DNA here is from genome assembly GCA_015057865.1 of Lachnospiraceae bacterium. Taxonomy (GTDB): domain Bacteria; phylum Bacillota; class Clostridia; order Lachnospirales; family Lachnospiraceae; genus SY8519. The sequence goes on along the minus strand of SVDH01000004.1, from coordinate 62,100 downwards.
GTTCAGTATGAAGATGGCCTGCAGCTTCCAGAAGAATCTCTTTTTCCTCATCAGATTCTGCTTCACATCCAAACGAGAGATCAGTGACAATGCCAAGACGAGAGAGAAGTGCCACGCCGCATCCGGCGTATTCGCCTGCGCTGGCCGTACTGCCTGTTACAGGCATCTGGATCACAAGATCCGCGCCGTTTTCCAGAGCACACTTCGCGCGCAGATACTTATCCACGACAGCCGGCCCGCCGCGCTGCATGAAATCACCGCTCATAACAACGATACAATAATCTGCCCCGATGCGCTTACGCGTTTCTTTCATATGAAATTGATGCCCGTTATGAAACGGATTGTATTCTGCTATGATTCCCGCGACTTTCATCATAATCTCCATTCAGATCGGTTTATTTGTTAATTATATTGTTCTACCGGCAAAATGCAAAGAAAATTCTTGCGAACTTTAGAAATATGTTTATAATGAAATTATCTGTGACATTTTTAATTTATAAGGAAGGGAGCTAAACAAATGAAAGTTTTAGTTATCAACTGCGGAAGTTCATCTCTGAAGTATCAGCTGATTGATTCCGAGACGGAAGAAGTAATGGCAAAAGGCCTTTGCGAGCGTATCGGTATCGACGGCGCGCTGACCTATCAGAAGGCAGGCTGTGACAAAGAACAGTCCTCACCGGCTATGCCGACACATAAAGAAGCGATCCAGCTGGTTCTGGATGCTCTTGTAAATCCGACCACCGGCGCGATCAAAGATCTGAGCGAGGTTCAGGCTGTCGGACATCGTATCGTACACGGCGGCGAGAAATTTGCTTCATCTGCGATCATCGATGATGAGATGCTTGCAGCAGTTGAAGAGTGTAATGATCTTGCACCGCTTCACAATCCGGCTAACCTGATCGGTATCCGCGCTTGCCAGGAATTGATGCCGGGTGTACCGATGGTAGGCGTATTTGATACAGCATTCCATCAGACCATGCCGACCAAGGCTTATTTATATGGTCTTCCTTATGAATATTATGAGAAATATAAAGTCAGAAGATATGGCTTCCACGGAACCAGCCACAGCTTCGTTTCCAAGCATTTCGCTGAGTTCGCAGGCCTCGACATCAACAATTCCAAGATCGTTGTAGCGCATCTTGGTAACGGCGCTTCCATCAGCGCTGTTGTTAACGGCAAGTGTGTTGACACTTCCATGGGTCTTACCCCGCTTGAAGGTCTGGTAATGGGAACCCGTTCCGGTGATATCGATCCGGCGATCATGGAGTTCATCGCTAAGAAAGAGGACCTCGACATTGCAGGCGTTATGAACGTTCTGAACAAGAAATCCGGTGTACAGGGTATCTCCAAAGTTTCTTCCGACTTCCGTGATCTGGAAGAAGGCATGAACAAAGGTGACAAGCTCTGCGAAGCAGCAATCGAAGTATTCGCATATCGTGTTGCAAAATACATCGGTGCTTATGTAGCAGCAATGAACGGCGTTGACGGTATTGCTTTCACAGCAGGTATCGGTGAGAACGCTCCGCTTGTTCGTAAGAAAGTCGTAGAGTATCTTGGATATCTCGGAATCACTCTGGATGAAGAAGCAAACGGACATCGCGGTGAGGATCTGATGATCTCTACTCCGGATTCCAAGGTAAAAGTTGCGATCATCCCGACAAACGAAGAACTTGCGATCGCAAGAGAGACCGTTGCTCTGGTATAATTAAACTTTTCGATTCAGATCGAATATTTTAATTGACAAACACCTCGCATATCTGTATAATTTACCGAGTGTGTTAGAAAATTAAGCTAATTTATATAAATGGGAGGTGTTTCACATGTCTATTTGCCCAAAGAATAAATCTTCAAAAGGCAGAAGAGACCAGAGAAGAGCAAACTGGAAGATGTCTAATCCGACACTGGTGAAGTGCAGCAAGTGCGGAGAGCTGATGGTTCCGCATCGTGTTTGCAAAAACTGTGGTTCTTACAATAAAAAAGAAATCATCAGTATGGAAGATTAATATGTCTTTAACAGCCCGGACAGTTTCTTGTCCGGGCTTGTTTTGTGCTGAAGATGCCGGAGAAAGAATTCTCCGGCTTTTTATTGCTTTCTAAGAAAACATATAGTATATTAACTCTGATTGCATGTAATTCTTATATTAAATAGAAAGGAAGTCTGATCTCTATGTCAGATATCACTACGATCGCACTTGATGCCATGGGCGGCGACAATGCTCCCGGCGAGATCATAAAAGGAGCTGTTAATGCAGTTTCAGCCAACCGGACGATCCGTGTCCTTCTGGTTGGACAGTCTGATGTGCTGCAAAAAGAGCTCGAACAGTATCAATTTCCAAAAGAACAGATCCGGATCATTCCGGCAACTGAAGTAATCGAGACTGCAGAGCCACCGGTTGCTGCGATCCGTCACAAAAAAGATTCTTCCCTTGTCGTTGCCATGAAGCTGGTTCATGACAATGAAGCGGATGCTGTCGTTTCCGCAGGCAGTACCGGCGCGATTCTGGCAGGCGGACAGCTTTTGGTCGGTAAAAAGAAAGGCATCGGCCGTTCTCCGCTGGCCCCGCTGATCCCTACCAAAAACGGGGTTTCTCTGTTGATCGACTGTGGAGCTAATATGGATCCGCGGCCCAATCATCTGCTGCAATTTGCTCAAATGGGGGCAATCTATATGGAGCATATCGTCGGCGTTAAAAACCCGCGTGTTGCAATCCTTAATGTCGGTGCAGAGGAAGAAAAAGGGAATAAGCTGGTCAAAGAAACATTTCCCATGTTAAAAGAATGCAAAAACATCAATTTTATCGGCAGCATAGAAGCAAGAGATATTCCACACGGATACGCCGATGTCATTGTATGTGAAGCTTTTTCCGGAAATGTGGTTCTGAAACTCTATGAAGGCGTTGCTTCCGTCCTTCTGTCAAAAGTCAAGGAAGGTCTAAAATCTTCCCCGCGTGCTTCAATCGGCGGACTTCTTGCAAAACCTGCTCTGAAGAACACACTAAAAGCTTTTGATGTTTCAGAATATGGCGGGGCACCGCTTCTTGGTCTGAACGGCCTGGTCGTAAAGACACACGGCAGTGCAGATGCCAACGATATCAAAAATGCAATCCTGCAATGTCTGCAGTTTAAAGAACAGAAGATTAATGAAAAGATTACAGAGTACCTGTTAGAATCAGATTAATGGAGGAAAGTGACATGGAATTTGAGAAAATCAAAGAAGTAATTGCTGATGTATTGGATTATTCTACTGATGAGATCACGGAAGAAACCACTTTCATTGATGATCTTGGCGCAGATTCACTCGATGTCGTTCAGATCGTTATGCAGCTTGAGGACATTTTCGGTATCGAGATTCCTGATGACGCGATTGAGAATATTGTCACGGTCGGTGATGCTGTTAAACAGATCCAGGCTGCTACAAGAGAGTAATCTGATCAACAAAAACACCTATACAGGCTGCTGCGGATATCAATGGATGATTTTCGCAGCGGCTTCTTTTAAGTCAAACCAACAAGGAGCTTATCATTGATCGATATAGAAGAATTTCAGAATAAGATTTCCTATCATTTCAGTAATACGGATCTGCTTTCAGAAGCATTGACACACCGTTCTTACGCAAATGAGAACCCCGGACAAAACCGGCGCGACAATGAAAGACTGGAGTTTCTCGGAGATGCTGTTCTGGAAATCGTCAGCAGTGAGATTTTGTTCTCTGCGTATCCTGACTGGTCAGAGGGGCAGTTGACAAAATGCCGTGCAAGTATTGTCTGTGAGCCGACACTTGCTTTTTGCTGCAGGCAGATCGAATTGGGAAAGTATCTGTTTCTCGGCAAAGGAGAGCATCTGACCGGCGGCAGAAACAGGCCGTCCATTCTTTCAGATGCCTTTGAAGCCGTGATCGGCGCGATCTATCTGGACGGCGGACTCACCCCCGCCCGATCTTTTATCGAACGATTTGTCATGTATGATATTGAACATATGCAATTGTTCCATGACAGTAAGACCATCCTGCAGGAAATCGTACAGAGCCGGTCAGACGGTGCATTAACCTATATCCTGGTTTCCGAATCCGGGCCCGATCATGCAAAAGAATATACGGTTTCAGCGAAAATCGGTGATCAGATCTATGGAACAGGCACCGGACATACCAAAAAAGCCGCGGAGCAGGAAGCGGCTTATCAGACCATTTTATTACTAAAGGAGCACCAGAGGACATAACATGTATCTGAAATCAATCGAAATACAGGGATTTAAATCCTTTGCACAGAAGATTCATTTTGAATTCCATAACGGCATTACCGGCATCGTCGGTCCGAACGGCAGCGGAAAAAGTAATGTCGCTGATGCGGTCCGCTGGGTGCTTGGAGAGCAAAAAGTAAAACAGCTTCGCAGCTCTAATATGCAGGATGTCATTTTTGCCGGCACAGAAAACAGAAAAGCTCAGAGCTATGCATATGTGGCACTGACACTGGATAACAGTGACCATCAGCTTCCGCTTGATTATAATGAGATCACGGTTGCCAGACGTATTTTCCGTTCCGGTGAAAGTGAGTATCTGCTGAATGGCCGCGCATGCCGACGCAAAGACATACAGGAAATGTTTTATGACACCGGCATTGGTAAAGAAGGTTATTCCATCATTGGTCAGGGACAGATCGATAAGATCTTAAGCGGCCGTCCGGAAGACCGCAGGGAGCTGTTTGATGAAGCGGCAGGTATCGTTAAATTTAAACGTCGAAAGGCGGCTGCCCAGAAAAAGCTTGAAAGCGAAGAAGCAAATCTGGTCCGTGTGAACGATATCCTGACAGAACTCGAGCGCCAGATCGGACCGTTGAACAAACAGGCAGAAGCCGCAAAAATCTATTTAAACAAAAGAGATGTCTTAAAGAATCTGGATGTCAATCTCTTCCTTCAGGAAGACGGGCGTCTCGAAGCACAGACAGAAGAACTGACAGAAAAGCTTACGATCGCAGAAAACCAGCGAGATGAAGCAAGACGTGAATATGCCCGCATCGGTACGGAATATCAGAAATCCCGGGATGCTTCCGCACAGATTGAAGCAGATATGGAGCAGCTGCGGGAGCAGATCAGCCAGATGGATATGGACCGGCAAAAGCATACGGGTGATATTCAGATATTAGAGGAGCAGATCCGCGGCATACAAAACGACGAGCAGCATTACGATACCCGTATTCATGCGATCGAAACAGAAGTCAATGAAAAGACCCGTCTGCGCGAACAGTACGAATCAGAACAGGCGGATCAGAATCATGCCTTAGAAGAGCTGCAGCATGAAAAGTACCTGCTCGATAAACAGCATCGTGAACTGACTGCTTCTATTAAGAAAATAGAATCTGATCTGGAGTCGAGCAGACAGCAGGTCATTACAAGATTAAACAAAAAAGCAGAGATCCAGGCGGACATCAAACGGCTGGAAACTCTGTATGAGCAGACACAGATCCATATTTCATCTCTGCATGCGGACCTTCTGAATGAACAGGATGGCGAATGCGATTTTTCGGAAGCAGTCCTTACAAAAGAAAAAGCCTTTCAGGAAGTCTCTGACACCATTTCCGAATTAGAAGAAAAGCGTACAGAGATCACAAAGAAAAGAGAAAACTGGCGCCAAAAGCTGGAAGAAGCACGCAAATCATTCGAATCCAATATGGAGACCTTCCATAAACTTTCTTCCCGTCTGGAGTCGCTGAAAAACATTGCCGAGCGATATGACGGATATGGAAACAGTATCCGCCGCGTTATGGAGCAGAAATCTGCTGTTCCCGGACTGATCGGCGTCGTGGCTGATCTGATCCAGGTCGACAAACGATATGAAACAGCGATCGAAACGGCACTTGGCGGAAGTATTCAGAATATCGTAACGGAAGATGAAGCGACCGCAAAAAAAATGATCGCTTACTTAAAGGAGCATAAGTACGGAAGAGCGACATTCCTGCCATTGACGAGCATCACTGCATCCAAAAACAAAGCAGCGCGTGAGGCGCTTTCAGATACCGGTGCTCTCGGAATGGCAGATGAGCTCGTATCAACCGACAAAAAATATACTTCCGTCGCTTCTCATCTTCTTGGCAGAACACTTGTCGTGGATGAGATCGATCATGCGCTTGCGATCGCAAGAAAGCACCGGTTCTCGATACGGATCGTCACACTTGCAGGGGAGCTTTTGCAGCCGGGCGGTGCCATCAGCGGCGGCGCTTATAAAAACAGCAGTGCTCTTCTTGGAAGAAACAGAGAAATCGACGAACTGCAAAAAAAGATCAAAGAAGTAAAAAATGCGGCAAAAGACAAACGCAACCGCATAGACGAGATCCGTACCGCAAGCGACCTGCTAAAGGATGAACTCTCTGAATTAAATCTTTTGCTGCAGGAAACATATATCCAGCAAAACACAGCAAAGCTTCAGCTTGAACAGGCCAAACGCGAGAAAGATGCCAAAGAAGAATCCTTCCGACACATCCATGCCGAGATCAGCAGGCTGCAAAGCGAGCTGAGCGAAATCACATCTGCGCAAGGCGAAGACAACGAAGCCCTCGATGAACTTGCAAAGATGGAAAAAGATCTCGACGAAAGCATGGAAGCAGCGCAGGTCCTTTTAGAAGAGACGCAAAGCGCACGTACAAAACTCGAAGAAGACATCTCGGCGCTTGCTGTCAAAGAAACCGCACTGTCTGAAAAAGTGATCTTCATCGGCGAAAACATCCAGCGGATCTATGTGGAATTGAAACAGCTTTCGGATGAAACAGACAATATCAGGGATTCCCGCTCTAACAGCGAAGAAGACATTCGCAAAAAACAGGCAGAGATTCTGCGTATGCAGGATGAGATCAAATCATTCTCCGTCATTTCGGAAGAGAACAGACAGAAACTGACAGATGCTTCAAAAGAAAAAGAACTGATCGCTGCCAGAAGCCAGGATCATATCAGAGTCCGGGAAGAGCTGAACCAGGTGATCAACGAAACCGATAAAGAAGTATATCGGCTCGGTGTGCAGAAAGAAAAAACAGAAACCGAGCTGAAGCAGCTGCGGGATTACATGTGGGAAGAGTATGAGCTGACGCTTCATAACGCCGAATCCCTGCGCGATGACTCACTTCCCGGTGTTGCTGAGCTGAAAAAACAGATCTCCGCACTTCGCAGCGAGATCCGTGCGCTCGGGCCGGTCAACGTAAACGCGATCGAAGAGTATAAGAGTGTCTCTGAGCGGTTTCATTTCATGAATGCGCAAAGAAATGATCTCGAGGATGCCAGAAAGACACTTGTCAATATCATTGATGATCTGGATGATGGGATGCGGAGGCAGTTCCGCGAAAAATTCAAAGACATCCAGCAGGAATTCAATCATGTTTTCCGTGAGCTTTTCGGCGGCGGACAGGGAACCCTTGAACTGGCAGAAGGCGATGATATCCTCGAACAGGGTATCCTTATTATCGCTCAGCCTCCGGGCAAAAAACTGCAGAATATGATGCAGCTTTCAGGTGGGGAAAAGGCATTGACAGCGATTTCTCTGCTGTTTGCAATACAGAACCTGAAACCGTCACCATTCTGCCTGCTTGATGAGATCGAAGCAGCATTGGATGACTCCAACGTCGGACGTTTTGCTTCCTATCTGCATAAACTCACCAAAAACACGCAGTTCATCGTGATCACACACAGAAGGGGCACGATGATCGCTGCAGACAGACTGTATGGAATCACAATGCAGGAAAAAGGTGTTTCCGCACTGGTTTCCGTTAATCTGATCGAAGACACACTGGATGAATAGTAACTTTTTTGATAAAGGAGTATCAAATGGGATTTTTTAAGAATTTTTTCCGTGGATTTTCTAAAATCGATGATGAATTCTATGAAGAACTGGAAGAAGTCATGGTCATGGGAGACATCGGGATTCATGCCACAGAAGAATTGATCGAGACATTAAAGGATCAGGTAAAGGAAAACCGGATTAAGGAACCGGAAGGCTGCCGGACATTATTAATGGAGAGCGTGCGCGAAATGATGCAGACAGATCCCGAAGCGTATGCATTCGAAGATATGACATCTGCGATTCTTGTGATCGGCGTAAATGGTGTCGGCAAAACAACCACGATCGGCAAACTGGCCGCAAAATACAAATCCCAGGGGAAACGTGTTGTATTGGGCGCCGCTGACACTTTCAGAGCGGCGGCCGGAGAGCAGCTTACCGAATGGGCGAATCGTGCCGGCGTCGATATCGTTTCCGGTCAGGAAGGCTCTGACCCGGGCGCAGTTGTATTTGATACGATTCAGGCAGCAAAATCCAGAAAAGCCGATATCCTTTTGTGTGACACCGCCGGACGTCTGCACAACAAAAAGAACCTTATGGAAGAACTGAAAAAACTCAACCGCATTCTGGAACGCGAATTTCCGGAAGCGCACCGGGAAACACTGGTTGTCCTGGACGCCACAACAGGACAGAACGCACTGGCACAGGCCAGACAGTTTTCTGAAGTTGCAGAGATTTCCGGTATTATCCTGACAAAAATGGATGGCACCGCAAAAGGCGGTATCGCTGTTGCGATCAAATCAGAACTTGGCATCCCTGTAAAATATGTCGGGACCGGAGAACGTGCAGAAGACCTGAAACGATTTGACGCGGATGAATTTGTGGAAGCGCTGTTTGCGCAGGAAGAGGCTTGAAATGTTGACATTAGATAAATTCGAAGAAGCCAGCCGACTCGTAAAAGAAGTAACCATGCCAACCAAAATGATCTACAGCGACTATTTCTCGGAAATGACGCAGAATCAGGTCTGGCTGAAACCGGAAAACATGCAGTTGACCGGCGCTTATAAGGTACGTGGCGCTTATTATAAGATCAGCACCATGACAGAAGAGGAGCGTAAACAAGGTCTGATCACAGCTTCCGCCGGCAACCATGCTCAGGGCGTTGCCTATGCTGCAAAAAAATACGGCGTCCGCGCTGTGATCGTCATGCCCACAACGACACCGCTGATCAAGGTCAACCGGACCAAAAGCTACGGAGCAGAAGTAGTTTTGTATGGAGACGTTTATGACGAATCCTATGAATATGCGAAATCACTTTCCGAAGAAAAAGGATTTACCTTCATCCACCCGTTTGACGACCTGACCGTTGCTACGGGACAGGGTACCATCGCGATGGAGATTTTCCAGGATCTTCCACTGGTAGAGTTTATTCTGGTGCCGATCGGAGGCGGCGGACTTGCCACTGGCGTTTCTGCACTTGCAAAAATGCTCAATCCCAAGATCCGTGTGATCGGAGTCGAGCCCGCAGGCGCAAACTGTATGCAGGTTTCCATTCAAAACGGAAAAGTCACAACACTTCCTTCCGTTAATACGATCGCAGACGGTACAGCAGTCAAAACGCCCGGCGAGACGATCTTCCCATATTTAAAAGAAAACATCGATGAGATCGTAACAGTTTCTGATGATGAGCTTATCGCAGCTTTTCTGGACATGGTCGAGAATCATAAGATGATCGTCGAGAACTCAGGTCTCCTCTCAGTCGCGGCGATCCGTCATCTCAATGTCACAGACAAGCGCATTGCCTGCGTTCTAAGCGGCGGTAATATGGATGTCATCACGATGTCATCGGTTGTCCAGCACGGACTGATCCTTCGCGACAGGATCTTTACCGTATCTGTCCTTTTGCCGGACAAACCGGGTGAGCTCTCAAGAGTCGCCGGAGTGATCGCAGATACACAGGGTAATGTCATCCGTCTTGATCACAATCAGTTTGTGAGCACAAACAGAAATGATGCGGTTGAGCTCAGGATCACCCTGGAGGCATTCGGTACTGAACATAAGCAAAAGATACTGGAACGGTTGAGTCTGGAAGGATATAAACCAAGAGAAGTGCATGTTGTACTGTAAACGCAGAGGTGTCAAGAAAAAATACTTGACACCTCTGTTTTTGTGTGTTAGTGTGTACAGGTGCGTATCCGGGCTAAGACTGTCCGTATACAAAAACCAGTCATTCGAGGTGCTTTTATGGAGAAGATCGATCGTCAGGTTTTCCTCTATGATTTTTATGGAGAGCTTCTGACGGAACATCAAAGACAGGTATATGAGGACGCCGTTTTAAACGATATGTCTCTTGGAGAGATCGCAAACGAGCTTTCGATCAGCAGACAGGGCGTTCACGATCTGATCAGAAGATGTGACAAGCTCCTGGAGGGATATGAAAACAAGCTTCACCTGTTTGAACGTTTCAGACAGACACGTCATCAGGTTGATGAGATCCGTAAGCTTGCCGAGGAATGTCCAAAAGATGCGCAAAAGGATCATTTGGAAAAGATTGCTGCGATCGCCGCAGCACTTTCTGAAGAATTGTAACAGATAACCTGTTAAAAGGTATATCAGGAGAATCACATGGCATTTGAAAGTCTTTCTGAAAAACTGCAAAATGTGTTTCGCAACTTAAGAAGCAAAGGCCGGTTAACGGAAGCAGATGTTAAGACTGCTTTAAAAGAAGTCAAGATGGCACTTTTAGAGGCAGATGTTAATTTCCGCGTCGTGAAGCAATTTGTCAAATCCGTTGAAGAGCGCGCGATCGGTTCCGACGTGATGAACGGTTTGAACCCCGGACAGATGGTGATCAAGATCGTAAACGATGAGATGGTTACACTGATGGGCAGTGAGACCACAGAGATCGCATTCCGTCCCGGCAAATCGATCACAGTCCTGATGATGACAGGTCTTCAGGGCGCCGGCAAAACAACAACAGCCGCCAAGCTGGCAGGCAAATATAAGCTGAAAGGGAAAAATCCTCTGCTTGTTGCCTGTGATATCTATCGTCCTGCCGCGATCAAACAGCTGCAGGTCAACGGCGAAAAGCAGGGTGTGGAAGTGTTCTCCATGGGGGACGGACACAGTCCTGTTGACATTGCGAAAGCCGCCATTGAACATGCTTCCAAAAATGACAACCGTCTTGTCATTCTCGATACCGCCGGGCGTCTTCACATAGATGATGATATGATGCAGGAGCTTGAGGCGATCAAGGAAGCGGTAGATGTCGCTCAGACGATTCTTGTGGTTGACGCGATGACCGGTCAGGATGCTGTTAATGTTGCCAAGACCTTTGACGAGAGGATCGGCATCGACGGTGTCGTCCTGACAAAGCTCGACGGCGACACCCGAGGCGGTGCAGCCTTGTCGATCCGCGCGGTTACAGGAAAGCCGATTCTTTATGCCGGCATGGGAGAGAAACTCTCTGACCTGGAACAGTTCTATCCGGATCGTATGGCATCGAGAATCCTTGGAATGGGCGATGTCCTGACGCTGATTGAAAAAGCACAGGAAGAGATCGACGAAGAAAAAGCCGCTGAGATGGAAAAGCGCATGAAGCGTGCGGAGTTCACCTTTGATGATTATCTGACCTCAATGCAGCAGATGAAAAAGATGGGCGGCCTGACAAGCGTTCTTTCCATGATGCCAGGCATGGGCGGCAGCCAGTTAAAGCAGATCGAGGATGCTGTTGATGACAAAAAGATGGCACGTATTGAAGCCATCATCTATTCGATGACACCTGAGGAACGCAGCAAACCATCTATCATGAACCCGAGCCGCAAGCGCAGGATCGCTGCCGGCGCCGGTGTAGATATTTCAGAGGTCAATCGTCTTGTCAAGCAGTTTGAACAGGCAAAGAAAATGATGAAATCCATGCCCGGCCTGACAGGCAAAGGTAAACGCGGTGGTATGTTCGGCGGATTAAAACTTCCGTTTTAACATAGATAAATAAATAAAGAATTGATTATAGGGAGGAAACAAATCATGGCAGTAAAAATCAGATTAAAAAGAATGGGAAAGAAAAAAGCACCTTTTTACAGAATCGTAGTAGCTGATTCCAGAAGCCCGCGTGACGGCAGATTCATCGAGCAGGTCGGTTATTACGATCCGTGCAAAGAGCCTTCAGAGGTTAAGGTTGATGAAGAGGCTGTTAAAAAATGGCTTTCCAACGGCGCTCAGCCGACAGCTACTGTAGAAAGAATTCTGAAGAATGCCGGTATTGAGAAATAGATTCGTGAGGTAAAAACATGCAGGAGTTAATCGCAGTAATTGCAAAATCACTTGTCGATAACCCGGAAGAAGTTACGGTATCTGTCAGAGAAAAAGGCCATCTGGTCGTTTATGAACTCCATGTTGCATCAGCCGATATGGGTAAAGTTATCGGAAAGCAGGGAAGGATCGCAAAAGCGATCCGTGCCGTTGTGAAAGCGGCCGCTTCCAGGGAGAATGACAAGAAAGTCATTGTAGAAATCGTATAATTGAATGTGCTCTCGATCACGAGAGCACATTTTTTAAAGAAAGATTTATGATCAATGGATGATTTGTTAAAAGTTGGCGTCATTGCAAATACACATGGAATCGCCGGTGAAGTCAAAGTGTTTCCGACTACAGATGATATCAAACGCTTTAAAAAGCTTAAAACCGTGATCCTGGAGCCGGATAAAGAGAATATGATCCTGCATGTCACGCAGGTAAAGTTTGTCAAAAACATGGCTGTCCTGCGTTTTGCAGAATACAATAATATCAATGAGATCCAGGGCTTTCGGGGCAAAGGTCTTTATATTACCAGAGAACAGGCCGTTCCGCTTGCTGAAAACGAATACTTTATAGCGGATCTGATCGGTCTGAGTGTTTACTCTACTGAGGGCGAATCCCTGGGCGAATTGACAGACGTGATCACGACAGGCGCAAACGATGTTTATGTCGTTAAACATACGAATGGGACCGAGCTTTTGCTTCCGGCGATCCGTCAGTGTGTCAAAGAAGTCGATCTTGAATCAGGAAAGCTTACTGTTTACCTGATGCCGGGACTGAGGGAACTGTGATGAAGTATCATATTCTGACATTATTTCCGGAACTGATCTCTGCTTATATGGATGCGAGCATTCTCGGACGGGCATGTGAGAATGGCATTCTTTCCTACAGGGCAGTCAATATCCGGGACTATTCTCTGGACAAGCATAAAAAAGTAGACGATTATCCGTATGGCGGCGGTCCCGGCATGGTCATGCAGGCCCAGCCGATCTACGATGCCTGGTCAGATGTCATATCAGGCATCTCCGGAAAACCGCGCTGTATCTATCTGACGCCCCAGGGACGCACCTTTGACCAGGATATGGCCAAAGAACTGGCCAAAGAAGAGGATCTGGTCTTTCTGTGCGGACATTATGAAGGTGTTGATGAACGTGTTTTAGACAAGATCGTAACAGATCCTGTATCTGCCGGAGATTTTGTTCTGACAGGAGGCGAACTGCCGGCACTGATGATGATCGATGCCATTTCACGTATGATCCCGGGCGTCCTCGGAAATGAAGTTTCAGGAGAAGGCGAATCCTTTGAAAACGGACTATTGGAATATCCCCAGTTCTCCAGACCGGAATGCTGGATGGGAGAGCACGTGCCGGATGTACTGCTGTCCGGAGATCATGAACGGATCTGTTCCTGGCGGAGAGAAGAATCCTTAAAACGCACAGTTGCGATGCGACCTGATCTTTTAAAAGAGGCAGATCTTACACGGGAAGAGATCTCGCAGATCCTGAAGCATAAAAACAGACTGTAAGATCAGACGTTGAAAATCACAGAAAATACTTGCTTTTCTTTTTTCAATATGATAAATTATTTTGGTGTGAATAAAAGAGGAGATGGTCCGCTGGCACGAAGCTTGTGTTATGAACATCCGGATAAACAGGAGGTCACAAATGAATACACAGGAAATCTTAAGAAGTATCGAAGCGGCTGATATCCGCGAGGACCTGCCGGACTTTCGTGTCGGTGATACTGTAAGGGTCCATGCAAAGATCAAAGAGGGAAACCGTGAAAGAATTCAGGTTTTCGAAGGCACTGTTTTGAAGAGACAGGGCGGCAGCAACCGTGAGACATTTACCGTACGTAAATTCTCCAACGGTGTAGGTGTTGAAAAAACCTGGCCGGTTAATTCTCCGAACGTTGCTACCATCGAAGTTGTTCGCAGAGGTAAAGTCAGAAGAGCAAGACTGCATTATCTGCGCGGACGTGTCGGAAAGGCAACCAAGGTTAAAGAGAAAGTTATTCCGAGATAAGCTAGAAATAATCAGGTTTTGGGCATGCACCATCGTGCATGCCTTTTCCTATACAAGGAGTTTGAAATGCCGTCAGACCGGTTTTATACAGGCAGAACCAGAGATCCCTTTTATGATCTGCGGGATCGGAGGCGCCCGTTTAAAAAATTCATATTTCCGTTACAGATCGCCGGCGTTCTGATACTTGCATTTCTGCTTGTCTTTTTTTTCGGCATTCAGGTCCGGATCTCTGATACATCCATGGAAGATACCTTATCGCCCGGCCAGCGTGTTCTGCTGAATCGTTTTGTATATCATCTGTCTGATCCAAAGGCCGATGATATCGTTTTGTATAACACAGAGGGCAGCGGCTGGCAGCATAACACGGTCAAACGTGTCGTTGCCGTTCCGGGTGATTATGTTCAGATCACAGACGGATATCTCTATGTCAACGACACACGTTATGAACCTTATGCAAAGACCAGGATCGATATGTCCGGTTCCGCCAAAGACGGTATTCTTTTGTCTGATGACGAATATTTCCTTATGGGAGATGATCCGTCCACCAGCGAAGACAGCCGGTATGAGTCGGTTGGACTGATCAGCAAAGACGCGATCGTCGGCAAAATATGGTTTCGTATATCACCGTTTGATGATTTTGGACGTATAGAATAACAGAAAGGAACAGATTATGGACTTTCAATGGTATCCGGGGCACATGGCAAAAGCCAGGCGTCAAATGCAGGAAGACTTGAAACTGATCGATCTGATCATCGAGCTTGCAGACGCCAGGATCCCAAATGCAAGCAGAAATCCTGATATAGATTCTCTTGCAAATAACAAAGCCAGACTCATCCTTTTAAATAAGGCAGACCTCGCGGATCCCGAAAAGAACCGCTTGTGGACGGAACATTATAAAAAGCTCGGATTTGAGACGGTTTGCCTGGATTCCCGAAAAAAAAATGCGATGAAGCAGGTACTTGCTTCTGTTATGGAAAGCTGCAGTGCGAAGCTCGAACGGGATCGAAAGCGCGGTATCAAAAACCGGCCGATCCGCGCAATGGTCGTCGGTATTCCGAATGTGGGAAAATCCACTTTTATCAATACGTTTGCAGGACGTGCTGTCGCCAAAACCGGCAACCGGCCCGGTGTCACGAAAGGTAAACAGTGGATCCGGCTGAACAAAAATGTCGAATTACTCGATACCCCGGGTATATTATGGCCAAAGTTTGAAGATCAGACTGTGGGACTTCATCTTGCGCTGATCGGCTCTATGAATGATCAGATCCTGTCTGTTACGGATCTTGCACTGGAATTGATCGAAATGCTCCGGTCTTTATATCCGGATGCGATCGCCGGTTATTATCCGATTTCTGCAGACGGAACACCGGTTTCCATTCTTGAAGAGATCGCAGCCTGCCGAAACTGCATCAAAAAGGGCGCTGAGATTGATTATGAAAAGGCAGCATCCCTGCTGCTTGATGATTTTCGTTCCGGGAAGCTTGGACAGATCAGTCTCGAAACACCCGAACAATCGTAATTACTTTTCAAAAGAAATCACAGGGAAGCAAATGGAAATACGAAAAAGCATTGCCAGTATCAAAGCTGAACTAAACAGTTATCCGCCACAGGAGCTGATGTCTTTTTGCAGCATTTATTCCGATGATGACAGAAGCGGCGTACAGGCTCTGGTCAAACGGGCAAAAAAACTGTTTGAAGATTATGAAAAAGAGCTGGTCCGCATCGAAAAAATGCGGGTTTATGAAGACCGTTTTTTACAGAAATATGATATCATATGCGGAATCGACGAGGCAGGAAGAGGCCCGCTTGCAGGTCCGGTCGTTGCCGGTGCTGTGATCCTTCCGAAAGACTGTCATATGCTTTATCTGAACGACTCAAAAAAACTGACTGCAAAAAAGCGCGAAGAACTTTATGAGCAGATCAGACAGGAAGCCGTCAGTTGGGCTGTCGGGATCGTTGGACCCGAACGGATCGATGAGATCAATATTCTGCAGGCCACATACGAAGCGATGCGGAAAGCCGTCAGTCAGTTAATCCCGGCTCCTCAAATGCTGCTAAACGATGCTGTCGAGATCCCCGGCCTTTCACAGCCGCAATGTTCGATCATCAAAGGAGACGCTAAAAGTATATCGATCGCTGCTGCCAGCATCATGGCTAAGGTCACACGAGACCGTATCATGATGGAATATGACAAACAGTATCCGGCGTACGGATTTGCTTCGCATAAAGGATATGGATCCGCGGCACACATTGAGGCGATCCGGACATACGGGCCAAGCCCGATCCACCGAAAAACCTTTATCAAAAATTTTATCTGACCAATATTTATGATCATACTTGACCCGACAGGAGAACAGATGAAAAACAAACGACAGATCGGAACGGAGCATGAGATGCAGGTGGCCGGATATTTAAAGCAGAACGGCTGGCAGATTCTGACGCAGAACTTTCGCTGCAGGTTCGGAGAGATCGACCTGATCGCAAAAGAAGGAGAGACCATCTGTTTTCTGGAAGTTAAGTACCGTCATGCCGGACAATACGGGGATCCGGCCGAAGCGGTCGATCACAAAAAGAAGCAGCGCATATCGAATGCCGCAAGCTATTATTTATACAGCAATCGCATTCCTGCCGACACACCCTGCCGTTTTGATATCGCGGCAGTCACACCTTCAGGGATCCGATTGATCCGGAACGCTTTTGATTATGCTGGAAACTTTTACCTATAGATTTATGATTTACAGGAGGAACCACATTTATGATCAGCGCAAACAATGTTACGCTCAGATTCGGAAAAAAAGCCCTTTTTGAGGAAGTAAACATTAAGTTTACGGAAGGGAACTGCTACGGCATCATTGGTGCAAACGGCGCAGGAAAATCCACATTTTTAAAGATCTTAAACGGACAGATCGAGCCGACCAATGGAGAAGTCGTGATTTCTCCGGGCGAACGGCTTTCCTTCCTTCAGCAGGATCAGTTTAAATATGATGCATATCCGGTACTTGATACGGTCATCATGGGCAATCAGCATCTTTATGACATCATGAAGGAAAAAGAAGCAATTTATATGAAAGAAGATTTTTCCGACGAAGACGGCATCCGCGCCAGCGAGCTGGAAGCGGAATTCGCTGAAATGGATGGCTGGAATGCAGAATCTGATGCAGCGACGATCCTGACAGGTCTTGGCATCGAAACGGATCTTCACTATAACATGATGGGTGATCTTGGCGGTGCACAGAAAGTGAAAGTCCTGTTGGCGCAGGCTTTGTTCGGAAATCCGGATATCCTTCTTTTGGATGAGCCGACCAACAACCTTGACCTGGATGCGATCGCATGGTTGGAAGAGTTCCTCATCAATTTTGACAATACCGTCATTGTCGTGTCTCATGACCGTTACTTCTTAAATAAAGTATGTACGCATATTGCCGACATCGATTATGGTAAGATCCAGCTGTATACCGGTAACTATGATTTCTGGTATGAGTCAAGTCAGCTGATGATCCGGCAGATGAAAGAGGCAAACAAAAAGAAAGAAGAGAAGATCAAGGAATTAAAAGAGTTCATTTCCAGATTCTCTGCAAATGCCTCGAAATCCAAGCAGGCAACCTCTCGTAAAAAAGCACTTGAAAAGATCGAACTCGATGAGATCAAGCCGTCCAGCAGAAAGTATCCTTATATCGATTTCAGACCGCACAGAGAAATCGGAAATGAAGTGCTGATGGTAGAAGGCTTAAGCAAAACCATCGACGGCGTCAAAGTACTTGACAACATCACCTTTAACGTAGAGCACGATGACAAGATCGCTTTCGTCGGCGGCAACGAGCATGCAAAAACCGTACTGTTTAAGATCCTGATGGGAGAGATGGAGCCGGATGAAGGTACATTTAAATGGGGCGTTACAACAAGCCAGTCCTATTTCCCGAAAGACAATACTGAGATCTTTGATACCGATATGGCCATTGCAGACTGGCTGACACAGTTTTCTGAGATCAAGGACGCAACCTATGTCCGCGGATTCCTCGGGAGAATGCTGTTTAAAGGTGAAGACGGCATTAAGAAAATGCGTGTTCTTTCCGGTGGAGAAAAAGTACGTGTCATGTTTTCGAGAATGATGATTGAAGAGTCGAATGTTCTGATCTTTGACGAGCCGACCAACCACCTTGATATGGAGTCGATCACCGCATTGAACAACGGTCTGATCAAATTCCCGGGTGTCATCCTTCTTGCCTGTCGGGATCATCAGATCGTACAGACAACCGCCAACCGGATCATCGAGATCATGCCGGATGGAACGATCATCGATAAGGTCACAACATATGATGAATATCTTGAAAGTGATGAAATGGCAAGAAAGAGAACCGTATATACCTTTACCGAGACAGAAGAGTAATAATATATTGTAATTTGGATTATGTATACAAGTCAACATCGTGTTGACTTGTATTTTTTTTTGTGCAATCTGCTCACATTTTCGAAAAAAGCGTCTTGTATTTTTTCGTGTCCCTAATCGTTTATGCCTTGAGATAGCATAGATTTAATGGTATCATTGATTTATCGTTAAGTATCTAACAAAGATACTTGTTTATGCACATTTTCATAGGAGGGGATTTCGATGAAAAGACCAATGAAAACCATGGATGGTAACCATGCAGCAGCTCATGCATCATATGCTTACACAGATGTTGCGGCTATCTATCCGATCACACCTTCATCCGTTATGGCAGAAGCTACAGATGAATGGGCAACCCAGGGCAGAAAGAACATGTTCGGTCAGACTGTACAGGTCGTAGAAATGCAGTCTGAAGCAGGTGCTGCAGGCGCGGTTCACGGTTCACTGACAGCAGGAGCGATGACATCCACGTATACTGCATCTCAGGGCCTTCTTTTGATGATCCCGAATCTTTATAAGATCGCCGGCGAAGGTCTTCCGGGCGTGATCAATGTTTCCGCTCGTACGATCTCTACACATGCACTGTGTATCTTCGGTGACCATTCTGATGTCTATGCCTGCCGTCAGACAGGTTGTGCAATGCTTTGTGAATCAAGCGTACAGGAAGTCATGGACCTTACACCGGTTGCTTACTGCGCAGCAGTAAAAGGCAAACTGCCGTTCATTAACTTCTTTGATGGTTTCCGTACCTCTCATGAGATTCAGAAGATCGAGACCTGGGACTATGAAGATCTTGCAGATCTGATCGACAAAGATGCCATTCAGGCATTCCGTTCCGGCGCACTGAATCCGAATCATCCGGAGCAGTGGGGTTCCGCACAGAACCCGGATATCTTCTTCCAGGCTCGTGAGGCATGCAATCCGGCATACGATAACATGGCCGGCATTGTACAGGAGTACATGGACAAAGTTAACGAGAAGATCGGAACAGACTACAAACTGTTCAACTACAATGGTGCACCGGATGCTGAGCGCATCATCATCGCTATGGGTTCTGTATGTGATACCATTGATGAGACACTTGACTATCTGCTTGCAAAAGGCGAGAAAGTCGGCGTTGTGAAGGTACGTCTGTATCGTCCGTTCTGCAACGAAGCACTGATCGATGCGATCCCGGATACCGTTAAGGTCATCAATGTTCTGGATCGTACAAAAGAACCGGGTGCTAACGGCGAGCCGCTGTATCTGGATGTTGTAGCTGCATTAAAGGGCACAAAATTTGATGGCGTAACCATCAATACCGGTCGTTATGGTCTTGGTTCTAAAGATACCACACCGGCTTGCATCATCGCAGTTTACAAGAATGTTGACAAAAAAGAATTCACAGTTGGTATCGAAGATGACGTAACAGGTCTTTCCTTACCGCTGGACGAGAATCCGGATACCGCTCCGGAAGGCACTGTAGCATGCAAGTTCTGGGGACTTGGTGCAGACGGTACTGTAGGTGCTAATAAGAACTCCATCAAGATTATTGGTGACAACACTGACATGTACGCACAGGCTTACTTCGATTATGATTCCAAGAAGTCCGGCGGTGTTACGATTTCTCACCTTCGTTTCGGTACCAGCCCGATCCACTCAACCTACCTGATCAACAAGGCAAACTTCGTAGCATGCCACAATCCGGCATACGTACGTAAGTACAACATGGTTCAGGATCTGGTTCCGGGCGGAAGCTTCCTGTTAAACTGCCCGTGGAGCGCAGATGAGCTTGATGCACATCTTCCGGGCCAGGTAAAAGCTTACATCGCTAACAATGATATCAAGTTCTATACCATCGATGGTATCAAGATCGGTAAAGAGATCGGTCTTGGCGGACGTATCAATACAGTCCTTCAGTCAGCATTCTTCGCAATCTCCGGTATCATCCCGAAAGAGCATGCGATCGATCTGATGAAAGCTGCTGCAAAAGCAACCTATGGCAAGAAGGGCGATAAGATCGTTCAGATGAACTATGATGCGATCGATGCAGGTGCTCAGAACTATGTTGAGATCGAAGTTCCGGAAAGCTGGAAATCTGCTGCAGAAGAAGATCTGTTCGGCGCACCGGTAACCGGCGCACGTCAGGATGCTGTTGATTTCGTTAACAACATTCAGAGAAAGATCAATGCTCAGATGGGTAACACCCTTCCGGTATCTGCATTCAACGATTATGTAGCAGGTAATACACCGTCCGGTACAGCAGCATTTGAGCGCCGCGGTATCGCAGTCGATGTTCCTGTATGGGATCCGGAAAACTGCATCCAGTGTGGTTTCTGCTCCTATGTCTGCCCGCACGCTGTTATCCGTCCGTACGCTTTGACAGACGAAGAAGTAGCAGCAGCTCCGGAAGGCATGCCGACAGCAGCTATGACCGGAATGCCGGCATACAAGTTTACGATCGCTACATCTGCATATGACTGCTCAGGATGCGGCTCCTGCGTAAACGTTTGCCCGGGTAAGAAGGGCAACAAGGCTCTGACCATGGCAAACTTCGAAGCAAACGAAGGCATTCAGGCTTACTTCGATTATGCAAGAGAGCTTCCGGCTAAGCTGGATGTATTAGAGAAGTTCAAACCGAACACCGTAAAGGGAAGCCAGTTCCGTCAGCCGCTGCTTGAGTTCTCAGGCGCATGCGCAGGCTGCGGTGAGACACCGTATGCAAAACTGCTGACACAGCTGTTCGGTGACAGAATGTATATTGCAAACGCAACAGGATGCTCCTCCATCTGGGGTAACTCCTCACCGTCTACACCTTACACCGTAACACCGGAAGGCAGAGGACCGGCTTGGTCCAACTCCCTGTTCGAGGATGCTGCTGAGTTTGGTTATGGTATGCTTCTTGGTGCAAATGCGATCCGTGAGAACCTCAAAGCTAAGGTTGAAGATATCGTAGCAAACGGTAAGGTTGAAGAGACTGTCGCAGCTGCAAAAGAGTGGCTTGACACCTACAACAATGGTGTTGAAAACGGCCCGGCTACCGATAAACTGGTTGCTGCACTTGAGAAATGTGAGTGTGGCAAGGGTGCTGAGATCCTTCCGCAGAAAGACTTCCTGGCTAAGAAATCCCAGTGGATCTTCGGTGGTGACGGATGGGCATACGACATCGGCTTCGGCGGCGTAGACCACGTACTTGCAAGCGGTAAAGATATCAACGTTATGGTATTCGATACCGAGGTTTACTCCAACACCGGCGGACAGTCCTCCAAGTCTACAAAGATCGGTGCTGTTGCACAGTTCGCTGCAGGCGGTAAAGAGACCAACAAGAAAGACCTTGCAGGTATTGCAATGACATACGGCAACGTATATGTTGCAAGCATCGCTATGGGTGCTGATTACAACCAGTGCGTTAAGGCAATCGCTGAGGCAGAGGCTTATCCGGGTCCGTCCCTGATCATCGCTTATGCTCCGTGTATCAACCACGGCATCAAGAAGGGTATGTCCAAAGCACAGACAGAAGAGAAGATGGCTGTAGAGTGCGGTTACTGGCATAACTTCCGGTTCAACCCGGCTGCTAAGGCAGAAGGCAAGAATCCGTTCAGCCTTGACAGCAAAGAGCCGACAGGCGATTATCGTGAGTTCCTGAACGGCGAAGTTCGTTTCAATTCTCTTGCCCGCCTGGATGCAGAAAAAGCAGAGCGTATGTTTGCTGCAAACGAGCAGTACTCTAAAGATCGTTATGCATATCTGAAGAGACTTGTAGATCTGTATGCAGTAGACTAATCGTTGCAAGTTTTTGCAAGATGTATTACAATAAAACTTCCCGGGACCTGCGGGTTCCGGGAAGTTTGTATGTTTTGATTGGAGCAATCGTTTATGGATGTCAAAGCACATCGGATTGACGGCATAGAGCCGGGAAGCATAGCTGATGAGCTGGGGATTTGCCCCGGTGATTTTCTGCTTGGCATAAACAGGCAGGAACTCGCCGATGTGTTTGATTATCACTTTCTGATCAATGATGACCGGCTCACCGTTCAGATCAAAAAAGCGGACGGGGAAGACTGGGAATATGAAATTGAAAAAGATTATTACGAAGATCTCGGGATCATATTTGAAAACGGTCTGATGGATGACTATCGGTCCTGTACCAACAAATGTATCTTTTGTTTTATAGATCAGATGCCTCCCGGTATGCGGGACACCCTTTATTTTAAAGACGACGATTCCAGACTGTCATTCCTGCAGGGCAACTACATTACTTTGACGAATCTTTCTGATGCCGATCTTGACCGGATCATTCGCTATAAGCTTGCACCGATCAATATATCCGTACATACGACAAACCCAGATCTGCGCGTCAAAATGCTGCATAACCGTTTTGCAGGAGATGCGTTAAAAAAGATCGACCGGCTTTATGATGCCGGTATTGAAATGAATAGTCAGATCGTTCTCTGCAAAGGGATCAACGACGGCGACGAACTGGAACGTTCGATCCGTGATCTGTCCCGGTATTTGCCGCATATGCAGAGTTTATCGATTGTTCCGGTCGGTTTAACAAAATACCGGAAAAACCTTTATCCGCTGGAGCCTTTTCAAAAAGAAGATGCCAGGAAAGTGCTTGACACGGTACATAAATGGCAAAAGATTTGTCATGATAAACATGGCATCCATTTTGTTCATGCCAGTGACGAGCTCTATCTGTTGGCCGAAAGTGATTTCCCTTCAGAAGAATACTATGATGGATACGGACAACTTGAAAACGGAGTTGGCATGATCCCGTTACTCGAATCCGAATTTATGGAATGTCTGAATGATGAAAAAGAACATTCTGACCGTTCCGGAAAACATGGATTCTCATTCTTCCGGAAGCCTGCACCGATGAAAAAGCAGACTGTATCAATCGCAACCGGGCGCCTTGCAGCTCCATTATTGCGAAAGCTGTCCCTCGCCTTTATGTGTGTACACCCGGATATCAGAATCCAGGTATTTGAGATCCCGAATCACTTTTTCGGCGAAAAGATCACGGTATCCGGACTGTTGACAGGAAAAGATATTCGTGACACACTGCTAAATGAAGAACTCGGGGACCGCCTTCTGCTTCCATGCAATATGCTTCGGAGCGGAGAACAGGTCTTTTTAGATGATATGTCAGTGGATACACTGTCAAAGGAATTAAACGTTCCGGTCATCATTACTGCATCTGACGGGCAAAGCCTGTATGATGCGCTTCTTGGAACAGAGAATTAACAATACGGAAGTGAAGTATTATGAGCAAACCAGTAGTGGCCGTTGTCGGCCGTCCCAACGTTGGAAAATCAACATTATTTAATGCGCTTGCAGGCGAACGGATTTCGATTGTCAAAGATACACCGGGTGTTACAAGAGACCGGATCTATGCAGACGCCGAATGGCTGAACCATAGCTTTACACTCATTGACACCGGCGGTATTGAACCTGACACCAAAGATATCATTCTTTCACAGATGCGAGAGCAGGCGCAGATCGCGATCGACACAGCAGATGTTATTTTGTTCCTGACAGACGTCCGGCAAGGCGTACAGGACGCGGATGCAAAAGTCGCCGACATGCTTCGCAAATCCAAAAAACCTGTTTTACTTGTTGTGAATAAAGTTGATAACTTTGATAAATACATGGCGGATGTCTATGAATTCTATAATCTCGGCATCGGAGATCCGCTGCCGATCTCTGCTTCCGCAAAGCTCGGCCTTGGTGATATGCTCGAAAAGCTGGTTTCCTACTTCCCGCAAAGCAATAACGAAGAAGACGAAGACGAGCGTCCCAAGATCGCAGTGGTCGGAAAGCCAAATGTCGGAAAATCTTCCCTGATCAACCGTCTGACAGGGAAGAACCGGGTGATCGTCTCCGATATTGCTGGGACCACCCGTGATGCAATCGATACGGATATCCGCTTTAACGGAAAAGAGTATGTCTTTATCGATACTGCCGGTCTTCGCAGAAAAAGCAAGATCAAAGAAGAGCTGGAACGCTTTTCCATTATCCGTGCAGTAACTGCAATTGAGCGGTCTGACGCCGTTATCATCGTAATCGACGCGATCGAAGGTGTTACGGAACAGGATGCAAAGATTG
This sequence comes from Lachnospiraceae bacterium, assembly GCA_015057865.1. Lineage (GTDB taxonomy): Bacteria > Bacillota > Clostridia > Lachnospirales > Lachnospiraceae > SY8519. The sequence goes on along the minus strand of SVDH01000004.1, from coordinate 37,550 downwards.
CCGGGATCGCGCATGAACGCGGCAAAGGTATCATTATTGCTGTCAATAAATGGGATGCCATTGAGAAAAATGACCGTTCCGTCGCAGAGTATACCGATAACATCCGCAGGATCTTAAGTTTTATGCCATACGCGGAAATCACATTTATCTCTGCGCTTTCCGGACAGCGTTTAAATAAACTGTTTCCATTGATCGATATGGTCATTGAAAATAATTCCATGCGTATCGCGACCGGTGTATTGAATGAGATTCTGATGGAAGCGGTTGCCCTGCAACAGCCGCCGTCAGACAAAGGCCGCCGGTTAAAGATCTATTACATGACGCAGGTTGCGGTAAAACCGCCGACATTTGTCATCTTTGTAAATGACAAAAAGCTGATGCATTTCTCATACACCCGGTATCTGGAAAACAGAATCCGGGAGAGTTTCGGATTTCGTGGTACAGCACTGAAGTTTATCATTCGCGAACGCAAAGGAGACGGTAAATGATCACAGCTCGTATCATCAGTATTCTGATCGGATACTTTGCCGGTTTGTTTCAAACTGGTGTAATTTATGGAAAAATAACAGGGACAGATCTTCGGAAAACAGGAAGCGGCAACACCGGAACGACCAACTCCATCCGTGTACTTGGATGGAAGGCAGGTGTGATCGTATGCGCAGGAGATCTGTTTAAGGCTGTTGTTGCGATCATCGTTGTGTGGCTTTTGTTCCGGCACGGAGAAGGTCCTGTAAAGCTTTATATGCTGTATGCGGGACTTGGCGCGGTATTGGGTCATGACTTTCCGTTTTATCTGAAGTTTAAGGGTGGTAAGGGCATTGCAACGACTGTTGGTGTTATCTGTGCCTGCAATCCATTGATGGTTCCGATCTGTGCGGCATGCTTTTTTGCAGCAGTGATTCCCACCGGATTCATGTCTCTCGGGTCCCTTGCAATGTGTCTTGGCTTTCTTGTTCAGACGATCCTGTTTGGCGTTCTGGGGCCGGAAAGTCTTCTGGGCATACCGGCAGCCTTTCATGCAGAATACTTTATCATTGCTGCCATAATCACTGGACTGGCATTTATCCAGCATCGGCAAAATATCAACCGTCTGATCCACGGGCAGGAGAACAAATTCCGTCCCGGAAAAAAATAACAGATTTTCGCTTCAATCAATTTTATATGTAGGGGGTACATCAAATGGCAAACTTAGGCATTATTGGCGCAGGAAGCTGGGGCATCGCCCTTTCTGTCGTACTGGCTGACAACGGACATACGGTAAAGGTATGGTCTCTGATCGAAGATGAAGTCAATATGCTTTCACAAAAACATGAACATGAAGACAAATTACCGGGCGTGATCATTCCGGACACGGTTTCTTTTACAACTGACTTTAACGAAGCGATTCATAATAGGGATATGGTAGTCCTTGCAGTTCCGTCTCCGTTCATCCGCTCAACTGCAAAACAAATGGCTGAATTTGTTGCCAAAGATCAGCTGATCGTCGTTGTTTCAAAAGGCATCGAGGAAGATTCCCTCATGATCCTTTCAGACATCGTAGAGCAGGAGATCCCGCAGGCAAATGTCGCGGTTCTTTCCGGGCCGAGTCATGCTGAGGAAGTCGGACGGCGTCTTCCGACGACAGTCGTTGCCGGCGCAAAGACAAAAGCGACAGCTGAAAAGATCCAGGAATATTTTATGAATCAGGTGTTCCGTGTTTACTCCAGTTCTGATATCTTAGGCATCGAACTTGGCGGATCTTTGAAGAACGTGATAGCGCTTGCTGCCGGAATGGCAGACGGACTTGGCTTTGGCGATAACACAAAAGCTGCGCTGATCACGAGAGGGATCAAAGAGATTTCTGAGCTTGCCGTAAAGATGGGCGCGCGTTCCGAGACACTGTCCGGTCTGACCGGCATCGGTGATCTGATCGTTACCTGTGCCAGCCAGCACAGCCGCAACAGAAAAGCAGGTATGCTGATCGGACAGGGCTATACCATGCAGGAAGCGATGGATGAGGTTAAGATGGTCGTAGAGGGCGTCTATTCCGCCAAAGCGGCTTACCGTCTGTCTGAGAAATACGATGTTGATATGCCGATCGTCAAGGAAGTCAATAATATTCTGTTTGGCGGTCAGTCTGCAAAGCAGGGTGTTGTCGATCTGATGGCACGTGACCGTAAATCAGAAAACACGGAATCTGAATGGTAGAAGGAGTAAAGCATATCATGGACATTAAGATCAAACGGCTCCGTCCCGAAGCGAAACTGCCCACACGCGGAAGTGCTTTTGCGGCAGGTTACGATCTTTATGCGGATCTTGACGCGGATGTTGTGATCAAACCGCATTCGACAGAGAAGATCAGTGCCGGTATTGCGTTGGAGATCCCGGAAGGGTATTTTGGCGGAATCTATGCAAGGAGCGGTCTTGCCACAAAAGAGAACCTTCGTCCCGCAAACTGTGTCGGCGTGATCGATGCTGATTACAGAGGACCGGTGACCGTAGCGCTGCATAACGATTCTGATGAAACACGTATTGTCCAGGCCGGAGAGCGGATCGCACAGCTTGTGATCCAGCCATTTCTCAGTGTTTCTTTTATTGAAACAGATGAACTGTCTGAGACCGTACGCGGAGAAGGCGGTTTTGGTTCTACCGGAAAAGCATAAAAAATCTGCTGCTAATTCAGCAGCAGATCCAGAATACCGGTATAGGTATTGATATATTGTTCGTTCCAGTTTCTGCAAATGGCATCCGCCTGTTCTTCTGTCGAAACGGAAAGAACGATCTGCAGAAGCGTCTTTTTTCTGTTTCTGATCGAACAGGTGACATCATATTTATTGTCACCTGTTTTTTCATAACCGGAAGCCGCAACCGGTTCATCATAATAAAGGTTCGCATTCTCAAGGAAATCCAATACATCTTCTTTGATCGAATCTGATATTTTCTCCCCGAAGTAGGAGAGTGTCTGACGACCTTCCTCTGTAAGATAGTAAAGTGTATTCCCATGTACGGACTCAGATATGATCAAACCGGAATCCAGCAGATTACGGATCGTTTCCTGTAAAACAAAGTAGTTCGTATATTCTTTCTCCAGGATAAACCCTGTAATCTGTGTATTCGAGAGTGGATCATTTGATTCACCGATCATATATAAAACGATCAGTCTGTATAATGTTCTCAGATCCATAAAATATCTTCCTATCTCTTAATATGTTCTTTGACAGCTGCAGCGACAGCATCGGCCACACGCGGATCAAACGGCTGCGGCATAACAAATTCTTCCGAAAGCTCTTCATCGCTGACAAGTGATGCGATCGCCTCGGCAGCTGCAAGCTTCATTTCCTCTGTGATCTGTGGAGCTCTTCCTTCAAGAGCACCCTTAAAGATTCCGGGGAATGCGATTACGTTATTGACCTGATTCGGGAAATCACTTCTTCCTGTTCCGACGATACGTGCACCGGCTTCCTTTGCCAGATCCGGCATGATCTCCGGAACCGGATTCGCCATTGCAAAAATGATCGGATCCGGACGCATCGTTTTGATCATCTCAGGCGTAACAACGCCGGGGGCAGAAACACCGATAAAGATATCCGCTCCGACAAATGCATCCGCAAGAGAGCCTTTTCTTCCTGCCGGATTGGTGATCTGAGCGATCTCAACCTTTGCAGGATTCATTCCCTCATTGTCTTTATGGATCATCCCCTTACTGTCACAGATGGTAACATCCTGAAAGCCATAGCGAAGCAAAAGCTTTGTGATCGCGATACCTGCTGAGCCGGAACCGTTCACAATGATCCTGCAATCCTCTTTTTTTCGGCCGGTCAACCGCAGACAGTTGATCATTGCAGAGAGCACAACGATCGCCGTTCCGTGCTGGTCATCATGAAAGACCGGAATGTTGAGCATTTCCTTTAAACGGTTTTCCACTTCAAAACAACGCGGTGCGGAAATATCTTCCAGATTAATACCGCCATAAGCAGGTGCGATATTAACAATGGTGTTGATCAGTTCTTCCGTATCCTGTGTCTCGATCACGATCGGTACCGCATTAACGTTTCCAAACGTCTTAAACAGTACACACTTTCCTTCCATAACCGGAAGTGCGGCAAGTGCGCCGATATTCCCCAGACCGAGTACGGCACTTCCATCCGAGATCACAGCGATCGTATTCGCTTTACCGGTATAGGTATACGCCTCCTGCGGATCCTCTGCGATCACTTTACATGGTTCTGCAACACCGGGTGTATATGCAATCGCCAGGTCTTCCCGGCTTTCTACCGCACATTTCGGTACAGTTTCGATCTTTCCCTGCCATTCTTCATGTAATTTTAATGCTTTTTCCAGTAAATCCATTATGTCATCCTCCGTTGGTTCCGTGCATCCAATTCCTTTTTGTTTGAAAGCTCTTTCCGTATGATACCATTTACCATTCCGAAACGCAAACCAAATCCCGATCGTTGCGATAAATAATACCTTGCATATTTTACCAGATAATGTATAATGATAAAAACTATTTAGTTCTAAGAGTCATCCATTTCTTTGCTGTGATCGGCAGTGATCTTATCCCATACATCTATGAAACTGGAGGAAATATGAAAGAAAAATACGAAAGTCTGCCTTTGGCTACACTTCGTGATCTTGCCAAGGCAAGAGGCATGAAAAAAATCTCTTCTTTAAAGAAAGCAGATCTTATTTTGCGTATGCTGGAAGAAGACGAAAAAGAAGCTTCTGCGCAAGATCTGGAACAGCCAAAAGAAGCGGAAGAGCCAAAGGAAGCGGAAGAGCCAAAGGAAGCAGAAGTTAAAACTGAGCCTGAGAAAAAGAAAACAGAACCGGCAGCCGATCAGCCTGCTGCGGCGACCGCACACGGTATTCTGGAAGTTATGGCTGACGGCTTCGGCTTTATCCGATGTGAAAACTATCTCCCGGGAGAGAACGATGTCTATGTTTCTCCTTCTCTGATCCGTCGCTTTAATCTGAAAACAGGCGATATCATCACCGGCAACAAGAAAGAGAAGACACAGGGCGATAAGTTCAGCGCCTTACTGTTTATTTCAGATGTCAACGGCATTCCGCCGTTTGAAGCCGCAAAACGTCCGCATTTTGAAGATCTGACACCGATCTTCCCGAACGAAAGGATCCGCCTTGAACGAAAAGAAGCCGGAATCTCGATGCGTATCATGGATCTGATCGCCCCTGTCGGAAAAGGGCAGCGCGGTATGATCGTTTCCCCGCCGAAAGCCGGTAAGACAACGCTCTTAAAAGAGGTCGCAAAATCGATCAAGCAGAACAATCCGGAAATGTATCTGCTCATCCTGCTGATCGATGAGCGCCCCGAAGAAGTCACGGATATGAAAGAAGCGATCGAAGGCGAAAATGTTGAAGTAATCTATTCCACATTTGATGAGCTTCCGGAGCATCATAAGCGGGTTTCCGAAATGGTCATCGAACGTGCCAAACGTCTGGTGGAATCTAAGAAGGACGTGATCATCCTGCTGGACAGTATCACAAGACTTGCACGTGCTTATAATATGGTCGTCCCGCCAAGCGGCAGAACCTTATCAGGCGGACTCGATCCTGCAGCTTTGCATATGCCAAAACGCTTCTTTGGTGCTGCGCGTAATATGCGGGAGGGCGGAAGCCTTACGATCCTTGCAACAGCTTTGGTTGAAACAGGAAGCAAAATGGATGATGTCGTATATGAAGAGTTCAAGGGAACCGGAAACATGGAACTTGTCCTTGACAGACGGTTATCCGAGCGCCGTATCTTCCCGGCGATCGATATTGTCAAATCCGGTACGAGAAGAGAAGATCTGCTTCTTGACAAACCGGAACAGGATGCCGTTAATATTATCCGCCGCGGCATCAACGGTATGAAAACAGACGAAGCAGTCGAGTCAGTTCAGCATATGTTTTTACACACCAGGAACAATATTGAGTTTGTGAATCTGGTCCGTAAAAGAAGAAACGTTTAACCGTTCAAAAACGGTAGGTTTTCTGTCAGAAAAAACTTGCAACTTACCGGATGTTATGCTATATTAATGTGGATTGTCAAAGAACAATTAGAAACAAGTTTATTGTATCCGCCAGGCGGTCTTACCGTAAGGATACAAAGAAATTTGGGTATGAGAGGTGATAAAGAATGCGTGAAGGAATCCATCCGGAATATTATCAGGCCACTGTACAGTGCAACTGCGGTAACACTTTTGTAACAGGATCTACGAAAGAGAACATCCATGTGGAAATCTGTTCTAAGTGCCATCCGTTCTACACAGGACAGCAGAAGGCAGCACAGGCCCGCGGTCGTATCGATCAGTTCAACAAGAGATACGGCATCAATTAGTCGGCAAGTATTCAGTCATGCGAAGGTTGAGGTTTCCATACCCTCAACCTTTTTGCGTTGTTTTGGAGGAATGTATGCGATATTCGGGAATCGGCGGTCAGGCTGTATTAGAAGGCGTTATGATGAAAAACGCCGATCAGTATGCCGTCGCGGTACGCAGGCCGGATCACGAGATTGAAGTAATGACAAAAGAATATTCCGGGCTGACCGGGACAACCGCAAAAAAGATACCGATCATTCGCGGCGTCTTAAGCTTCATTGACTCCATGGTCCTTGGCATTTCTACGTTATTGTATTCATCCACTTTTTATGAGGATGAAGAAGAAACAGACCGGAAAAAGAAACCAGCGTCGAAAGAGAAGAACGGACCGCACGAGGTCTCAAACAGTGACAAGGCCTTTATGGGTGTGACAACAGTCATTTCCTTTGTGATCGCGATCACGATCTTTGTGGTCCTGCCGTATTATCTGTCACAGCTGTTTCAAAAAGCAGTGCCAAACTCCACAGCAGTTGCTGTTTTTGAAGGTGTGCTGCGTCTGGTGATCTTTATTTTGTATATTTATATCATATCCAGATCAAAGGATATTCAGCGGGTATTCATGTACCATGGAGCAGAGCACAAATGCATCAACTGCATTGAGCATGGTCTCGATCTCACGGTGGAGAATGTACGCATCAGTTCAAAAGAACATAAGCGATGCGGAACGAGCTTTTTGATGTTTGTTGTGATCTTAAGTATCATCCTGTTTTTGTTCATCCGTGTGGATTCCCATACCATGCGGATCGTCATCCGTCTGATCCTGGTACCGGTCATAGCCGGGATTTCCTACGAGGTCCTGCGTCTTGCCGGAAGATATGACAATCCTGTGATCAATGCGATCAGCAAGCCCGGTCTTGCGTTGCAGCATATGACGACCAAAGAACCGGATGACGAGATGATCGAAGTCGGGATCGCATCGGTCGAGGCTGTGTTTGACTGGCGTTCTTATGTGGAAGAATACAGACAATGAGTACAATTTGGGAAACCTGCCAGGAAGGTGCAAAGCGCCTGATGGAACATGAGATTGAAGATGCCGAATGGGAGAGCAGAACACTCCTTTGTGATCAGCTGGGGCTTTCCCTCGGGGATTTTCTGCTGCGAAAAACAGAAGCGATCAGCGAAGCAGATGCGGCTGTGTTTGATCAAAATATCATCAGACGCTGTCAGCATGTTCCTCTGCAGCATATTTTAGGAAAAGCATACTTTTACGGACTGGAATTTATGGTCGACGAAAATGTCCTGATTCCCCGGCCGGAGACAGAGCTTTTGGCAGAACATGCACTGAAGCATTTACAGGCAGGTATGTCTGTGTTAGATCTGTGCACGGGATCCGGATGCATTGCCGTAACCATCGCAGATCAGTGTCCCGGGATTTATACGGATGCATCAGACATTTCCCCGGACGCACTCAAGATTGCCAGGGAAAACGCGATGCGTCATCATGTTCCGGTCACATTTATCCAAAGTGATCTGTTGGAACAGATCCAAAACCGGTATGATATCATCGTCACCAATCCGCCTTATATCAGTCTTTTAGAAATGGATACATTAATGCCTGAAGTCAGGGAACATGATCCGCATCTTGCCTTATATGGCGGAACAGACGGACTGGATTTCTATCGGAGGATCATCGCGCAAGCGCCGGATCATCTGAAAGCAAACGGTCTGTTAATGATGGAGATCGGTGCCGGACAGGCAGAATCCGTCAGCAGACTGCTGAACGAAAATGACTATACAGACATACAGATCATCAAAGACTTAAATGGTCTGGACCGCATTGTTACAGGAAGGAGAGTGTAACCTATGTTTGACCGTCTTGAAGATATATTACATCGATTTGAGGAGATATTGCTTCTGCTCAGCGAACCGGATGTTGCAAATGATCCGGCACGCTTTCAGAAACTGATGAAAGAGCAGAGTAATCTTGCGCCGATCGTAGAAGCATACAAAGAATACAAGACCTGTCAGGAAACCGTGTCCGACAGTCTGGAGATGCTTCAGGAAGAAAAGGATGAAGAGATGCGTGAGCTTCTGAAAGAGGAGCTTGGCGAAGCGAAATCCCGTATTGAAGAGCTTGAGACAGAGCTTAAGATCCTGCTTCTTCCCAAAGACCCGAATGATGACAAAAACGTGATCGTTGAGATCCGCGCCGGCGCAGGCGGAGATGAGGCTGCTTTGTTTGCTGCTGAGATCTACAGGATGTATGTCCACTACGCAGAATCAAAACGCTGGAAGGTCGAAACAATGGATGTTGAAGAGATCGGCATCGGCGGCATGAAGTATGTCAGCTTCATGGTCAGCGGACAGGGCGCATATTCCGTATTAAAATACGAAAGCGGTGTACATCGAGTTCAGCGCGTTCCGGAAACTGAATCCGGCGGACGTATCCACACATCTACCTGCACGGTTGCGATTATGCCGGAAGCAGAGGATGTAGATATCGAAGTTGATCTCAACGACTGCAAATTTGATGTTTTCCGCGCTTCGGGCAATGGCGGTCAGTGTGTCAACACAACCGACTCAGCTGTTCGTCTGACACATCTTCCTACAGGAATCGTCATTTCCTGTCAGGACGAAAAATCACAGTTGAAAAACAAGGATAAGGCATTAAAAGTACTTCGTGCCAAACTCTATGATCTGGAAATGCAGAAGGCACATGACGCGGAAGCCGATGCAAGAAGAAGCCAGATCGGTACCGGCGACCGTTCCGAAAAGATCCGGACCTATAACTTCCCGCAGGGACGTGTGACAGATCACCGGATCAAGCTGACATTATATCGCTTAGAATCCATTATGAACGGCGATATCCAGGAAATCCTTGACAGCCTGATCGCTGCAGACCAGGCAGCAAAACTCGCGCAAATGGCGGAGGCAAGCTAAGGAAGTATGGCACTTCAATTCATCTACGGCAATCCCGGATGCGGGAAGTCCGAAATCCTCTATGAAAAGCTGACTGCGCACGCGAAGAAAGATCCGTTTCAAAGGATCTTTCTGATCGTCCCTGAGCAGTTTACTCTGGAAACACAAAAAAAGATGGTAAGGCGTTCAGACGGCCATGTCATAACCAATATTGATGTGGTCAGTTTTGAACGCCTTGCTTTTCGCTCTTTTGAAGAGATTGGAATGCGCCCGAATGTACTTGAGGATAATGGCAAAAATCTGATGCTCAGAAAAATTGCCGGAGATCATGCAGATGAGCTGACCTACCTTCGCGCGAACATCCGGAAATTCGGCTATGTTGAAGAAGTAAAGTCCATGCTGTCTGAGCTGATGCAGTATGCTGTCGGTCCCCGGGATCTTGAGGCAATCCTTTCTGATCTGTCACCGGAGAGCAGTTTACATCATAAATTATCTGACATTCTGATCATGTACCGCGGCATGGAAGACCGTTTTCATGATTCATTACTGGTCGCAGAACAGCTTCCCGATGTTCTGGCATCGTATGTATCAAAGATCCCCATGCTGCAAAATGCGGTCTTTGCTTTTGACGGATTTACCGGTTTTACACCGGTCCAGGAAAAGCTGATCAATGCTTTGATGGCGGTCTCATCCGATCTGTATTTTACCGTTACGCTTGATGCGGCAGAGACCATCCATACAAGCCCTGCTGTAAGGGACTTCGCATTGGAACAGCTGTTTTATATGAGCAAACGGATGATCTGGGATCTGGTACGGCTCGCCGATCAGAATCAGATCTCTGTCAAAGAGCCGATCGCGGCAAAGCAGGGGGCACATGCCCGTTTTGCAGGGAAACAGGCATTCCAGCACTTGGAAAAGAATCTGTTTCGTCCATCTGCGAAAGCTTTTTTCGGTATACAGGAAGAGATCCACGTTACTTCCTGTGCCAACCCGAAGGAAGAGCTTGAATATGCCATCTATCAGATCGCAGGGATGGTAAGGAAAGAAGGCTGCAGATACCGGGACTTCGCGATCGTAAGTGCCAATGCAGAAACCTATGATCATTACGCGGAAGGTTTGATGAAAACATATGGCATTCCCTATTTTTCAGACCGGAAGCGCGACATTACATATCACCCTCTCACAGAAGCGATCCGCGCACTTTTTGAGATCATTTATTCTGACTTTTCCATAGAGAGCGTACTTCGCCTTTTAAAGACTGGGCTGATGCCATTTACGGATGATGAGATCGATCTGCTTGAAACCTATTGCATCGCAAGGGGAATCCGCGGCCGGAAACGCTTCGGTACCGCATTCCGTACGCCGACCAGACAGATGCGCGATACTGCGCGCCGTACGGGCGATGCCGGGCAGGAAAAAATGGCAGCCCAAATGCTTAAGCTTAACGATATCAGAAAACGTTTTCTGAATCTGATCCTGCCGGTTTGTCAGATCTTTGAAAACGGCCCGGCCACTGTCCGGGATATCTGCGCTGAAGCATACCGGTTTCTGACTGCGATCCAGACAGAAACAACGCTTGCTTCCATGCAGGAAGCACTTCTTTTGGAAAACTGCGTTGATGACGCATCCGTATACGATCAGATCTGGCCTGAGATCATGGATCTTTTGGATAAATATGTCACCATCCTTGGTGAAGAAACGATGGATGCGAGAGAGTATGCAGAAATCCTCGACTCGGGTATTGCAGGCATCAGGATCGGTATTTTACCGCCATCAAGTGACTGTGTGGTCCTGGGAGATATTGAACGAACCAGATTAGATGGTGTCAGACATCTGTTTTTCCTTGGGCTGAATGACGGGGTCATTCCGCAAAACACGAACAAGGGCGGTATGCTTTCACAATACGACAGGGAACAGCTTTCCGGCATGGGATTAAGACTGTCCCCGACTGCGAGGGAAGATGTCTTTTTACAGCGTTTTTATCTGTACTGGAACTTAACCAAACCTTCCGACAATCTGTTCCTGACCTATGCAAGACTGGATGCGGACGGTAAGGCGATCCACCCTTCGTATTTTGTTTCCCTGCTATCCGAACTGTTTCCTGATCTTGAGATCGCGTCCTTCACAGATGAAACAAAACGAATCCCGTTTACAAAAGCCTGCGGGATCAACAGCTGGCTCTGCGGCTTAAACGATGCGATCGAAGAGAACGGGACGCCTGTCTGGAATGCATTGCATCACTGGTTTTCCAAAGACGAGACAGAAAAGGAACGGATCCGGTCATATCTGGATATCCGGTTCGCAGGCGCAAAAGCAGAGATTCTGTCTTTGGATACTGCCCGGTTGTTATACGGAACGACAATATCCAATTCCGTATCGCGTCTTGAGAACTTTATCCGCTGTCCGTACCGGCACTTTCTGGATTACGGTCTGCGCCTGTCAGAACGCGAAACATTCCAGGTTACCCCGGTCGATCTGGGATCGTTTATGCACGATGTGCTGGCACGCTTTTCTAAAAAGGTGGATGCCGGCAGCGGCTGGATGCAGATCGAACGGTCAGAATGGGAGACCTGTTTGACGGAAAGCATTTTGGAATCAGAGCTTGGACAGTCAGAATCTGTCTTTTATGACAATGCCACCAGTTTGCATCGTCTTGACGTGATCAGGCAGACGCTCTTACAAAGTACAGACGCTTTGATCAGACAGATCCGGGCCGGTTCCTTCCTTCCCGCAGATTATGAGACAGGCTTTCGTCTCCGGTACGGTCATCTCATCCTAAATGGCAGGATCGACCGGTGTGACCTTTATCAGGATCATGACAGGACCTGGATCCGTGTGATCGATTACAAATCAGGTGCGACTGTATTTAAGCTTCCGGAATTCTATCATGGACTATCCCTGCAGCTTGTACTGTATCTGGAAGCGGTCACAAAGCGTTTTGCGGATTCCGGAAAAACCGTTTTGCCGGGCGGCATGTTTTATTACCATCTGGATGATCCTGTGATCGATCTTTCGGATTTGAAAAAAGACGAATCCATAGAAGATGCGCTCTTTGCAGCATACAAGTTAAATGGTCTTGTCAATTCCGATGAAGAAGTCTACCGCAATATGGATTCAGGGTTTGAAAAACAATCGAAAGTGATTCCTGTCACATTGAAAAAAGAAGGTGATCTTGCAAAATCTGCAAGGGTCACCGACGAAGAAGGTTTTTTACTGCTGCGCAAACACGCTATGGCGAAATGCCGGAAGACAGGAGATCGCATCCTGTCCGGAGAGATCGCCCCGGTTCCTTTCGAGCTGAACGATCAAAACGGATGCAAATACTGCAATTACCATGAAATCTGCGGATTTGATCAGCGAATCCCGGGTTATCATAAGAACGAGCTTGAAAACCTGGATGACGATGAGATCTGGACAAAGCTCAAAGAAGCATACGGAGAAGATAAGCCTTTATAAGGATGGAGTACGCATGGCTGTATCATGGACAAAAGAACAACAAAAAGTGATCGACTCGAGAGGAAAGAGTCTGCTCGTTTCTGCTGCTGCAGGTTCCGGCAAAACCGCAGTCCTTGTCGCACGGATTCTCTCTAAGATCATGGACCCCGTATCGCCTGTCGATATTGACAGGCTTTTGGTCGTCACCTTTACCAATGCAGCTGCTTCCGGTATGCGGGAACGTATCACAAAATCCATAGAAGACGCATTAAAAAAAGATCCCGGAAACACCCATCTGCAGCGGCAGTCGGCTCTGATCCATAATGCGCAGATCACGACGATCGACAGCTTTTGTCTGCAGCTGATCAGAAATCACTTCCATATCATCGGTTTAGAACCTGATTTTCGTGTAGCAGATCCCGGTGAACTGCATCTGATAAAGGAAGAAGTGTTTACAAAAGTCATCGATCGGTTCTACGAAGAACAGGATGATACCTTCCTTCGTTTTTCCGAAAACTATTCTTCCGGCAAAAACGATGATGCGATCAAGGAAATGGTATTCGCTCTATATGACCAGGCGCGAAGCAATCCCTGGCCACAGGAATGGCTTAATGAAACACGTTCCGTTTATGATATTTCATGTGAAGTTGATCTTTCCGCACAGCTATGGTATCAAAAGCTTCAGTCGGATCTGGCACATCAGGCAAAAGAAAATGCAGAAGAAGTCAGTCACCTGATCGCTTTGTGTCAGGATGCGGACGGACCTTCTGCTTATGAAGAGGCTTTGCGGGATGATCTGGCATTCTACCGGACCCTTTCAGAAGCCGATACGTATTCTTCATGGTACGACCTTCTTTTGGAACATACCTTTGCCAAGAGGAAATCGATCCGTAATTTTGAAGGTGATGTAAAGAAGAAAGATTATGTATCCAAAAGGCGCGACGAATTAAAAGAGCTGACCGGCACTTGGAAAAAGGAATTCTTTCCCATACCTGTTGCCGAACAGATCGCAGGCATCCGGGCCACATCTGAAATGTATCAGGTTCTGTGTGATCTGACCCTGGCCTTTGCATCTGCTTTTTCCGAACAGAAACATATACAGCACATCGTGGACTTCTCAGACATCGAGCATTTTGCCCTTCGGATCCTGATCGATCCAAAGACACGCAAACCAACCGAGACAGCGCTTGAATACCGTAATAAGTTCGCAGAAGTCATGATCGACGAATACCAGGACAGCAACTTTTTACAGGAAGCCCTGCTGTCTGCCGTATCCGGTGAAGAAGACGGGATCTTTAACCGGTTTATGGTCGGTGATATCAAACAGAGCATCTACCGGTTCCGTCTTGCAAGACCGGAACTGTTTCTGGATAAATATCAGACTTATGCCGATGGGGATTCACAGGATCAAAGAGAGCGGATCGATCTGCATCAGAACTTCCGAAGCCGTCAGGAGATCCTTGATTTTTCCAATCAGATATTTGCAAACATCATGCACGCCGATATCGGAAACGTTGAATATGACGATGCCGCAGCTCTTTACCACGGACGTGATGACGCGTCGGATCCTGCAGGAGACTATCTGCCTGAGATCATTCTGCTTGATTCTACAGAAAATGCTGCCAGACAGACAGAAAAGGAAGCCCGCATGATCGCTGGGCGTATCAAAAAGATGGTGGCAGATTCTGAGATCCCGGGACTGACCTATGGCGACATTGTGATTCTGACAAGAGCGCCTTCCGCCGTTTCCGAAGTGTATCAGAATGTGTTTCATGATGCAGACATCCCGCTGCTGATCGAAACCAAAACAGGCTACTTTTTGGCAAGAGAAGTGCAGCAGGTGCTCGCACTTCTGCAGGTGATCGATCATCCGATGCAGGATGTGCCGCTATCAGCAGCGATGAAGTCTCCGTTCGGACACTTTACCTCTGAGGAACTGGCAAAGATCCGGATCGCTAACCCCGATGGCATGTTTGCTGAGGCTGTCCACCGGTATACGGGCGATGATCCGGGCCTGGCAGAGAAGATCGCCTCATTTTTATCCATGCTGTCCGCATATCGAAAGAAGATGCGCGATATGCCAATCTACAGGCTGCTCGAAGACATTTATCTGAATACAGATTTTGTACACGAGATCAGCGCGCTTCCTGCCGGAAAGCAGCGAAAAGCGAATCTGGATATGCTGATGGAAAAGGCCATTGCGTTTTCTAAGACCAGTTACCAGGGCCTGTTGCATTTCAACCGCTATATTGAACGGCTCAAAAAATATGAGATCGACTTTGGCGAAGCGGAAGTACCGGGAGAGCAGATCAATGCGGTCCGCTTTATGAGCATTCATAAAAGCAAAGGACTCGAATTCCCTGTCGTCTTTCTTGCAGGGGCAGGAAAAGGCTTTAATGACCGGGACCGACATAATACACTCCTGATCCATCCGGATTTCGGCTGTGGTCTGCGCGACATCAACCGCAGGGCGCATTATAAAAAGGATACCCTGCTTCGTCGGGCACTTTCTGAAGATTTAAAGAAAGAAAATCTCGGAGAAGAACTCCGGGTACTGTATGTTGCAATGACACGGGCAGAGAAAAAACTGCTCATCACCGGCAGCTGTAAAGCGGATGCATATGAAGAGGCTGCCACGGACAGAAAATCCGCTCAGTCCGGTTTCTCCAAACGCTATCAGGCCAAATCGTATCTTGACTGGATCCTCGGCGCTTTTTGCGCGGACACCAAAGCAAAGATCTCCCTGCTTGGTGACGAAGATCTGGAACAGTTATCAGAAAACCAGGCAAAAGCACTGCGTACGGATCAAAACGCACTGTACCGCGCGTCCTATCAGGTGGATGAACATCTGCTCAAAGACATTGACCAGGCATTTTCCTGGCGCTATCCCCATCCGGATACCGCCGGCCGTCAGCAGAAGATCACTGTTTCCGAGATCAAGCATCGGGCATATGAAGAGAACCGCAGGCAAATGGAGATCGCGCCGGAGGCGGCTGTTTTTGAAGAACCCGTTTTGCATCCATATGTCCCTGCTTTTATGCAGGAAGAGGAAAAACCGGACGGGGCTCGATACGGGACTGCCATGCATTTCTTTTTACAGAACCTTGATTTTTCCAATCTTCCCAAAGAGAAGCATGAGCGGGGACGATACATCCATGAACAGCTTACATTTTTACAGAATAACAGCAAATTTGATCCGCAGACCTTAAAGCTTCTCTCAGAAAACAAAATCAGGATCTTTTCAGAATCAGAGCTCGCAGACAGAATGCGGATCGCTGCAGGAAACAACAACCTGTTTTTGGAACAGCCGTTTGTCATGTCCCTTCCGGCAGAACGCATCTGGACAGATACGGATCCAGAGACTGCCGATGAGAGCGAAGAAGTGCTGACACAGGGCATCATTGATGTTTTCTGGACGGAAGAAGACGGGATCGTATTACTGGATTACAAAACAGACAGGATCACACAGGCAGAAGAACTTGTCAGCCGGTACAGAGTACAGCTGGATCTGTACCGGGAAGCGCTGAACCGCAGATTCCCGGATCTTACGGTAAAAGAAACCTGGATCTATTCCTTCTGGCTGAATGAAGCGATTTGTGTTTAACAATGGAGACCATTACAATGAACAGCAAAAAAATCATTTTGGCAAGTGCGTCACCAAGACGATATGAACTCCTGATCCAGCTTGGTCTGACTTTTGATGTGGAGCCGGCGCAGAGTGAAGAAAAGGCACAGGATGACATCCCGCCGGAAGAGATCGTCAAGCGGCTTGCTTATGCAAAGGCAGATGAGATCAGAAAACGACATAACGCAGCAGGTCCTTCCGATGCACCGATGCTGATCATCGGTGCAGATACGATCGTTGTAAAAGACGGCTGTATCCTTGGAAAGCCGACAGATGAAAAAAATGCATTTTCGATGCTTCAATCACTTTCCGGAACGACGCATCAGGTTTATACAGGTGTAGCGCTGATCTCTTCTGAATGGGAGGTACAGTTCAGCGAAAAGACAGATGTTACCTTTTATCCTATGACAGAAGAGGAGATCGAAGCGTATATTGGCACCGGCGAACCAATGGACAAAGCCGGCGCATATGGCATTCAGGGGATCGGCGGCAGATTTGTCAAAGAGATCCGCGGGGATTATAATAATGTTGTCGGTCTGCCCATTGCGAGACTGTATCATGTGTTAAAGGAGATCTGAAATGGAATATAACTATGATAAACTCTGTTTGGAAACATTTTTAGAAAACCAGCTGCAGCTTTACCCTGAAAAAGTTGCTGAAACGCCGGAAGAAGCTGATGATTTTCTGGATATGTGTATGGCCGTTGTCTGCAAAGACAAAAAAGACGTAAAATCCTATCTTCGTGAAGTAGGACTGGACACAGCAGATCTTGATCTTTCTGAGATGCCTGAGATCTTCCCGCTTCCGGACGGAAGATTTCTGGTTGTAGAAGTATAATCCTGAGGTTTTGAAATGAAAGAGTTATCTGAAATCCGAAAAGACATCGATGCGATCGACCGTCAGATCGTCGATCTGTACGAAAAGCGTATGGACCTGACCACACAGGTGGCAGATTATAAAATCTCAACCGGAAAGCAGGTATTTGATGCAGACAGAGAAATGCAGAAGCTCACTGCTGTTGAAGATCTGGCCCATTCTGAATTTACACGCCAGGGTGTACACGAACTGTTTGAGCATATCATGACCATGAGCAGAAAGAAGCAGTACCAGTTGCTGACGGAGCACGGCATCACTCCCGACACGGAATTTACATTCAGTGCAGATGATGTGTCCGCCACAAAAGCAGCCGTTTTATCTTCTGCTGAAGCGGCATCTGCACATATTCCTGCAGATGTAGCGGTCATCGTATGTGAAAGCTTTTCCGAAATGGCCAAACTGATCAAGCAGGATTCCGACATCGTTGGATTTTTAGAAGTTGGTATGGAATGGTATTACGGGAATGTACTTGGCTACTATAATGAGATAGCAAACCACAATCTGACAATCATCCGTTCCTATGAAATGGAAGGAGATGAGACCAGACGGTGTCTTCTGATCAGTGCGAAGCGAATCGCCGTTTGGGATGCCAATACGTTAACCATGTGCTTTGAAGCATCGGATCAATGCGGTTCTTTATACCATCTGTTATCTCATATCACATACAATAATCTGAATCTGAACCGAATCGGTTCTGTCGTGATCAACACCGATCCGCTTGATTACCGTTTCTTCGTTGATGTCTCCGGAAACATTAATGATCCGGCCATTCAGAATGCGGTTCGCGGGCTTTCACAGGAGGCGATCCATTTCCGTATTCTAGGAAACTACAAAACCAGATAACGCCTTATTAGCACTCATATAAAATGAGTGCTAATTTTTTATTGACTTTTCCATTTTTGTGTTCTATATTAATTGTCAGGATAAACCGATTCCGTATTCTTTGATGAGAACGGAATCGTTTGATTTTTACTAGATGGAGGTAATACGATGAGCATGAAACAGGGAAGTCTGTCAATTGACAGCGAAAACATATTTCCAATTATCAAAAAATGGCTTTATTCCGATCATGACATTTTTCTTCGTGAGTTGATCTCAAACGGTTGCGATGCCATTACCAAGCTGAAAAAACTCGACATCATGGGAGAGTATGATCTTCCGGATGACTATGAACCGTCCATTCAGGTCGTTTATTCTGCGGAGAATAAAACCTTATCGATCACAGATAACGGACTGGGCATGACCGCAGAGGAAGTAGAAGAGTATATCAACCGGATCGCATTTTCCGGTGCGACTGACTTTTTGGAAAAATACAAAGACAAATCAAACGAAGACCAGATCATCGGTCATTTCGGTCTCGGTTTCTATTCCGCATTTATGGTATCCGATGAAGTACACATCGACACGCTGTCCTGGCAGGATGGTGCAACAGCTGTTCACTGGGAATGTGACGGCGGCACAGAATATGCGATGGACGAAGGCAGCCGAGATGTGATCGGCACGACGATCACATTATTCCTGAATGAAGATTGTCTTGAATTCTCCAATGAATACCGTCTGCGTGAAGTGATCGATAAATACTGCTCCTTCATGCCGTATCCGATCTATTTAAGCAAAGAAAATGCCGAACCGGAATATGAGACCATCCTTCCGGAAGAAAAGACAGATAAAGATACTGTCATCGAGACGATCGTTGAAGAGGCGAAAACAGAAGAACGCGAAAACGAAAACGGAGAAAAAGAGATCGTTGAGATCGCGCCGGCACAGGAAAAATTAAAGATCTTAAAACGTCCTGTTCCACTCAATGATACACAGCCGCTCTGGACCAAACAGCCTTCCGAATGCAGTGATGAAGATTATAAAGAGTTTTACCGCAAGGTCTTCCGGGACTTTAAGGAGCCGCTTTTCTGGATCCACTTAAACATGGACTATCCGTTCAACTTAAAGGGTATTCTGTATTTCCCGAAGATCAACCTGCGCTATGAGGCAGCAGAAGGAACCATTAAGCTTTATAACAACCAGGTATTTATCGCAGACAATATCAAAGAAGTCATCCCGGATTTCCTGATGCTCTTAAAGGGCGTGATCGACTGTCCGGATCTGCCGCTGAATGTTTCCCGAAGTGCACTGCAGAACGATGGCTTTGTCACAAAGATCAGCGACTATATCACAAAGAAGGTTGCGGACAAGCTGAGCGGACTCTGCAAGACAGACAAAGAGAATTACGAAAAATACTGGTCTGACATCGCTCCGTTCATCAAGTTCGGCTGCCTGCGTGACCCCAAGTTCTGCGACCGTATGAATGATTATATCCTGTTTGAGAATCTTGACGGTCAGTTCCTGACACTGCCGGAACTGCTTGCCGCAAAAGAAGACGGAGAAGCAAAGGAAGCAGAAGAGAATACGGAAGCAGAAAACACTGACGGCAGCAATGAAAAAGAGCCGGAGAGAGAAACCGTATACTATGTTTCCGATAAGAACCAGCAGGGACAGTACATCCGGATGTTCAAGGAACAGGGTATGGATGCCGTGATCTTAGATTCCGATATCGACGCTTCCTTTATCACACAGCTTGAGCAGCGCAACGAACATTACCAGTTCATGCGCATCGATGCCGATGTAACAGACGCGTTAAAGGATGAAACCTCTACAGAAGACCTTGAAGAAGCCGTCAAAACGCTTCAGGACGCGTTTAAAGACGCCCTGTCTAATGATAAGCTGACTGTCAAAGCTGAGGCCTTAAAAGACGAATCTGTTGCTTCTGTGCTGACGATCTCTGAAGAAGGTCACCGGATCCAGGAGATGATGCGGATGTACCAGTACGGTGGTGATATCGATACCAGTATGTTCGGCGCGGATGAGACGATCACGCTGAATGTAAAGCATCCTCTGGTAGCCTATATCCTTGCTCATAAGGATTCCGAGAATGTTCCTGTTTTCTGCCAGCAGCTGTATGATCTTGCAAAGATCGCGAACCAGCCGCTGTCAACAGAAGAGATGACCGCATTTGTAAAACGCAGCAATGATATTATGATGATGCTGACGAAATAAGGTATACCTTTTCTGCATTGATAAAACGATGTGCCGCACAATTGCTGTACATCGTTTTTTCTTGCCGTTTGCAAAGTGTTTCCAAACAAGTTAACTGCGGTTTCTAAGGGGTACGTCTCATAGTCGTTGGTGTTTTTTGATAAAAACACCACTCCTATTCGTCCAATATTTATAGCGGATAATAAATATTGCCCCCTTAGAAGCCTTGTGACCTTGTGGAAACACTAATGCTCTCTCTACGCAAAAAGCGATGTTACAGCAATCTGTGGCGGCACATACTTTTTTACAAGTGTCAATACACTACGAAGTTTTATGCTTTAGCAGTACATTTGAAAATAGATGAGCCAGGATTAACCGGAATCTGCAAAGATTTTTGCGAGTGCTTTGACCAAAGGTGAAATCCACTCCTTACGAAGACTTAGACACGACAGCATTCTGGAGTGTCTTAGTCGTAGTTAGGAGTTAGTTCACCGTCGGGAAACGAGCTTTCTTTGAGATTTCGGTTAAGCCTGGCTCATCTTAAAATGTATGCTAAAAAGTATACCTATTGAATCATAAAAACAGCTCCCGTGAAAGGAGCTGTTTTTTCATTCTCAGGAAGCTTTCTCAGATGCATTTTCTTCAGCATCTGCAGCAGCTTCTTTTTTCTTTAAGTTCCGCTCAGCGGTTGTCAGCATCAGCTTGATACGGTTTAACTGGTTAACCTCACTCGCGCCCGGATCAAAATCGATCGCGACAATATTGGATTCCGGAAAATCGTGCCGCATCTTTTTGATGACACCTTTGCCCACGATATGGTTCGGCAGACAGCCAAACGGCTGACAGCAGATGATATTCGGGACACCCATATGGATCAGCTCGACCATTTCACCGGTCAGGAACCATCCCTCACCTGTCTGGTTGCCAAGCGAGATGATCGGTTCTGCACCTTTTGCAGTATCAAAAATGCTTGCCGGCGGTATAAAGTGTTTGCTTTCCTCAAGTGCTTTGTGGGCAGCACCGCGCAGTTTTTCAATCGCCCAGATTCCAAGATTTGCTTTCGTCTTTGAAGAACGCTTCATGCCGAGATTATCCGCCTTGAAGTTGCTGTTATAGAAGCTGTAAAGGAAGAAATCCAGGAAATCCGGAACAACCGCTTCCGCGCCTTCTGCTTCAAGCAGATCGACCATATAGTTGTTTGCAAGCGGCATGAACTTGACCAGGATCTCGCCAACGATCCCGACCTTCGGCTTCTGGATATCCTTTCTCGGAAGCACATCAAAATCATGAACGATCTCACGGCACATCTTTTTATACTTTCTGTGACTTAAGATCTTATCCTGGCAAAGGAAATCAATGATCTTTTTATTCCACTCCTGATGCAGGGCATTGGTTGCGCCTTCCTCTGCTTCGTACGGACGCGTTGCATAAATGACACGCATCAGAATGTCTCCAAATACGATACCATAAACTGCTTTCTGCGCCATTTTTGCCGTAATCTTAAAGCCCGGATTCTTCTCAAGATCTGAAAGGTTCAAAGAGATAACCGGAATATGCGGATAACCGGCTTTCTTTAATGCACGGCGAATGAAGCCGACATAGTTGGACGCACGGCAGCCGCCGCCTGTCTGGGACATCATGATTGCCAGTCGATCCGTATCGTATTTTCCGGATGTGACAGCATCGAGCATCTGACCGACGGTAATGATAGAAGGGTAGCAGGCATCATTGTTGACATATTTTAGTCCGGCATTGACTGCTGCCGTATTATCATTGTCAAGTACGACCACGTTATATCCACAGGAGTTGAACGCAGGACCCAGTATATCAAAGTGAATCGGTGTCAGCTGCGGTGCAATGATCGTATAATTCTTACGCATTTCCTCTGTGAAGAGTACACGCTTATGATCGGTCGGCTCGAGCGTACGCTCGATCTGCTGTTTTTCCCGTGTCCGGATCGCTGCGATCAGGGAACGGATCCGGATCCTGGCAGATCCAAGGTTGTTGACCTCATCGATCTTAAGGCAGGTATAGATCTTTCCGGATTCGGACAGAATATCGTTGACCATATCTGTCGTAACAGCATCCAGCCCGCATCCGAAGGAGTTTAACTGGATCAGGTCAAGGAATTCGGTCGTTTTAACATACTGTGCCGCAGCATACAGGCGGGAGTGGTACATCCACTGATCCAAAACGACAAGCGGGCGCTCTACCTGCTGCAGATGAGAAACAGAATCTTCTGTCAATACTGCAAATCCAAATGAGGTGATCAGTTCCGGAATACCATGATTGATCTCCGGATCGATATGATACGGACGACCTGCAAGCACGATGCCACGGCGACCGTTTTCTTTCAGCCACGCAATGGTTTCTTCACCTTTTTTGCGCATATCCTCTCTGGCTGATTCCATTTCGGCCCAGCCGGCATCAACAGCATCCGACACTTCATCACGGGAAATATTGAATATTTCCTTCATGACCTCTACCAGACGTTCTTTCAGGACATCCTTATTGGTAAATGCCATAAATGGATTGTAGAACTCCACTTCGCCATTTGTAATCTCTTCTACATTATTTTTAATGTTTTCTGCATAAGAAGTAACGATCGGGCAGTTGTAGTTGTTGCCTGCATCCGGGAACTCAAGACGTTCATACGGGATACACGGATAGAAGATCCTGTCGATGCCATGGCGGATCAGCCAGGTTACATGTCCGTGTGCGATCTTGGCCGGATAGCACTCTGACTCGCTCGGGATGGACTCGATTCCAAGCTCATAGACCTTTCTGTTTGAGCGTGGAGAGAGCACCAGCTGGAATTTCAGTTTCGCAAAAAACGCTGCCCAGAACGGATAGTTCTCATACATGTTCAAAACACGCGGCATGCCGATCACACCGCGCATCGCCTCTGCTTTTGTCAGCGGTTTATACTGGAAGATCCGTTTGTACTTATAGTCAAAAAGATTCGGGATATCATCTTTTTTCTTTTCTTCGCCGAGTGCACGTTCACACCGGTTTCCTGTGATATAACGGCGGTTACCGGAAAACTCATTGATCGTCAACAGACAGTTATTGGTGCATTTGCCGCAGCGCTCAAGATGTGTCTTGTATTCAAGCGCCTCGATCTCTTCGATCGAAAGCATCGAAGATTCCATACCTTCCTGATAACGGTCTCTGGCCAGAAGAGCAGCACCGAACGCGCCCATGATTCCGGCAATATCCGGTCTTGTCGCATGGCAGCCGGAAATGGATTCAAAGCTTCGAAGTACCGCGTCATTATAGAACGTGCCGCCCTGTACAACGACGTTTTCGCCAAGCTCCTTCGGATCAGCCAGTTTGATAACCTTAAACAGAGCGTTCTTGATAACAGAGTATGCCAGTCCTGCAGAAATATCCGCAACAGACGCGCCTTCTTTTTGTGCCTGCTTAACCTTTGAATTCATAAAAACAGTACAGCGTGTACCCAGGTCAATCGGATGCGGAGCAAACAACGCTTCTTTTGCAAAATCCTGTACACTGAAATCCAGTGATTTTGCAAAGGTCTCAATAAAGGAGCCACATCCTGCTGAGCAGGCTTCATTCAGCAACACACTGTCAACCGTGTTGTTTTTGATCTTAATACATTTCATATCCTGTCCGCCGATGTCCAGGATGCAGTCAACAGAAGGGTCAAAGAATGCGGCAGCAGTATAGTGCGCCACCGTTTCAACCTCACCCTCATCCAGCTGGAACGCAGCCTTTACAAGCGCTTCCCCATAACCTGTCGAACAGGAATATACGATCTTCGTATCGTCCGGGATGAGCGAAGAGATCTCCCGGATCGCACGGATCGAAGTCGCGATCGGGCTTCCGTTATTGTTGCTGTAAAAAGAGTAGAGCAGTGTGCCGTCTTCGCTGACAAGCGCAAGCTTTGTTGTCGTAGAGCCTGCATCGATACCAAGAAAACACTTTCCATGATAGTCAGCAAGTGAACCCTTCTTGACAGAAGCGCCGGCATGACGGTTCGTAAACTCTTCATAATCCTCTTTGGACGCAAAAAGCGGATCCATACGATCAACTTCAAATTCCATATGGATCTCACCGGTCAGCTTGTTCAGCAGACCTTCCAATGAGATCTGTGTCTCTTCTTTATAGTTGAGTGCAGAACCCATTGCCGCAAAAAGATGTGAATTCTCCGGTGCGATAATATGCTCATCATCCAGCTCAAGCGTCCGGATAAATGCTTCTTTCAGTTCGGATAGGAAATGAAGCGGGCCGCCCAGGAACGCAACATGTCCGCGGATCGGTTTGCCGCATGCAAGACCGCTGATCGTCTGGTTGACAACCGCCTGGAAAATAGAAGCAGCAAGATCTTCTCTTGTAGCACCTTCATTGATCAGCGGCTGAATGTCCGATTTCGCGAAAACACCGCAGCGCGCAGCGATCGGATAGATCGCCTTATAATTCTTTGCATATTCATTTAACCCGCTTGCATCCGTCTGGATCAGGGATGCCATCTGGTCAATAAAAGAACCCGTACCGCCGGCACAGATACCATTCATACGCTGCTCGATATTACCATTTTCAAAATAAATGATCTTCGCGTCTTCTCCGCCAAGCTCGATCGCCACATCTGTCTGTGGGGCGATATGTTCGAGCGCTGTGGATACGGAAACCACTTCCTGTACGAACGGGACTTCCAGATGGTTTGCCAGCGTCAGACCGCCGGAACCTGTGATCATCGGGCAGAGCATGATATTGCCTGTCTGATCATAGGCCTTTTGCAAAAGTCCCGACAAAGATTCACGGATATTCGCAAAATGTCTCTGATAATCCGCAAATACTAAATGATCGTTTTCATCAAGGATCGCAATCTTTACTGTAGTCGATCCAATATCAATTCCAAGTTTATATATCTTGTTCTCCATAAGTCACCTTTACATATATATAGTGTTTCTGATTCCAGACCTATCCAAGTATTATACATATTTTCAATGAAAGAAACAACCCTGCGAAATGCTTCTTTACACTTTCTTAACGATTCATTTAAAATTGACAAAAATATCCCGAATCTCTATAATAAAGCGGATAGAATGCCCAATCCTGTTATTATTTTGACTTTAAGGAGGCTGCCCTTTTATGGGATTTTTGGACAAAATGGAGCGGCGGTTCGGAAAATTCGCGATCACCGGCCTGATGAAATATATGGTGGGATGTTATATCATCGGATATGTTCTGATGTATGCCTTTCCAGGCTCTTTAAGCCTGCTTTCCCTGGAACCGTATTTTATTCTGCACGGTCAGATCTGGCGCCTTGTATCATGGCTTCTGATCCCGCCAAGTACAAGTATTATCTGGGCTGTCATCATGATCATATTTTACTATCAGATCGGAACAGCACTGGAGCATACCTGGGGCGCTTTTAAGTTTAACGCCTATATCTTTGGTGGTATCATCCTGACGATCGTTGGCGCCTTTATTATGTACTTTATCGTTGGCGGGGCCGTGATGACGGCAGGACTGTCAACCTTCAGCACATACTATATCAACTTAAGTATATTCCTTGCTTTTGCGGTTACTTATCCCGAGCATCAGGTGCTGGTATATTTCCTGATCCCGGTCAAGATGAAATGGCTTGCGATCATTTATGCCGCACTGGCACTTTACGGAGCAGTCGTATCCGGATGGCCGGCCCGCGTCGCGATCATCTGCTCGCTTGGCAATTTCTTCATCTTCTGGGCGATGACAAGGAATCTAAAAAGGATCTCACCGCGGGAAGTCCACAGAAAGCAGGAGTTTAAAAGAAAGATCAACCAATCAAGCGGCTACACTTCCCGAAACGGGACGATCACAAAACACAAATGTGCCGTATGCGGCAGAACAGAGCTTGACGATCCGAACCTGGAATTCCGTTTTTGTTCCAGATGCAACGGAAATTACGAATACTGTCAGGATCATCTGTTTACACATGAGCACATCAAATAAGCAAAGCATTTATGGGAGATAACATGGAAGACACAAGAAAAGACATTGTAAATGAAGAAGCAAAAGAAGAGGTCGTATCACGCAATTTTATTGAACAGATTATCGACGAAGATCTGAGCGAGGGAAAAGCCAAAGAGATCTGCACCCGATTCCCGCCCGAGCCGAACGGATACCTTCATATCGGCCATGCAAAGTCCATCCTTTTAAACTATGGGCTTGCGCAGCAGTATGGCGGAAAATTCAACATGCGGTTTGATGACACAAACCCGACAAAAGAAAAAGAAGAGTTTGTCAATTCTATTCTGGAGGACATCAAATGGCTTGGCGCAGACTGGGAAGACCGTCTCTATTTTGCTTCGGATTATTTCCCGCAGATGTATGAGGCTGCCATTACACTGATCAAAAAAGGAAAGGCTTATGTCTGTGATCTGACGGCAGATGAGATCCGTGAATACCGCGGCACATTGACAGAGCCGGGAAAAAACAGCCCGTATCGGGACAGAAGTGTGGAAGAAAACCTGAAACTCTTCGAAGAGATGAAGGACGGCAAATACGCTGATGGCGAGAAAGTACTTCGCGCAAAGATCGATATGGCTTCTCCGAACATGAACATGAGAGATCCTGTCATCTATCGTGTTGCGCATATCGCCCATCACAGAACAGGCGATCAGTGGTGCATTTATCCGATGTATGATTTTGCGCATCCGATCGAAGATGCGATCGAAGGTGTCACCCATTCGATCTGTACACTGGAATTCGAAGACCACAGACCGCTTTATGACTGGGTTGTCAACGAAGTCGGCGGTTTTGATCCGAAGCCGAGACAGATCGAGTTTGCCAAGCTTTATCTGACCAATATCGTTACCGGAAAGCGCTATATTAAAAAACTCGTGGAAGAGGGGATCGTAGACGGCTGGGATGATCCTCGGCTCGTCTCCATTGCAGGACTTCGCAGAAGAGGATTTACCCCTTCCTCCATCCAGAAATTTGTCGACCTGTGTGGCGTTTCAAAATCAAACTCCGCCGTAGACTATGCCATGCTTGAATACTGCATCCGCGAAGATCTCAAAATGGATGCGCCCCGTGTGATGGCAATCCTAGACCCGGTCAGACTGATCATCGACAATTATCCGGAAGGAAAGATCGAAGAGCTTGAGATCGATAATAATGTTGAAAACCCGGCACTCGGAAAGCGGATGGTTCCGTTTGGAAGAGAGCTTTATATCGAGCGGGAAGACTTTATGGAAGTACCGCCGAAAAAATACCGTCGTTTATATCCGGGCAACGAAGTGCGCCTGATGAACGCATATTTCGTCACATGTACGGAAGTGGAGAAAGATGCCGACGGCAATATCATCGCGGTTCACTGTACTTATGATCCGGAAAGCCGCGGCGGCAACAGTCCGGACGGCAGAAAGGTCCGTGGCACGATCCATTGGGTCGAGGCAAACAGTGCGATCTCTGCAACGGTGCGCCTGTATGAAAACATCATCGATGAAGAGAAAGGCGTATATAATGTAGAGGATGGCTCTTTGAATCTGAATCCGAATTCTCTGACCACCTGTACAGACTGCAAACTGGAACCGTCTCTGAAAACAGCGAAAGCTTATGACAGCTTCCAGTTTGTACGAAACGGGTTCTTCTGTGTCGACAGCAAGGACAGTGCAGAGGACAACCTTGTATTCAACAGGATCGTATCGCTTAAGAGCTCATACAAATTACCTTCACAGCCGTAGTACTTCAATCAAATAAAACATCTTAAAACAGCTGCAGATCATCATTTGCAGCTGTTTCAATCATGCATGTAACCGGGAAAGGTTTTAATATAGATATATGAAAAAAAAGAAAGCTTTATGGATCGTTCTTATCATATTAGCTGCCATCATCTTTTGCCTGTTTAGTCAGTTTACCTTTATGGTAAAAGCCAAACGGGTTTTAATGAATACCTATTTTATTTCCGATCATGATACGATCGGTGCAGATCTGTCTAAATATCAGGGAAATGTAGATATGGACCGCCTTGCAGAGCAGGGGCTTTCCTTTGTCTATGTCAAAGCAACAGAAGGATGCGAGATCACGGATACCTGTTTTGCCACAAACTGGGAAAACGCGATCGAGAGTCCTCTGGAGGTCGGTGCTTATCATTTCTTCTCATTTGACAGTGACGGCACGGAACAGGCGTATCATTATATTGAAACCGTCGGCGATCTTGACGGATGCCTGATCCCGGTTGTCGATGTGGAATTCTATGCCGACAAAGAACAAAATCCACCTGAAAAGGAGGACGTAGTCAGAGAGCTGGGCGAATATTTATCGGTCCTTGAAGAGGAATATGGTGTCAAACCCATGATCTATGCACAAAAGGACATTTACAAAAAATATCTCAAAGACGATTTCTCTGATTATCCCAGATGGGTCAGAAGCATCTATTATCCGGCATTCTTTGAAGCCGGCAGAGACTGGGTGCTCTGGCAGTATTGTGATACGATCTCTTTGGACGGATACGACGGCGACGAGAGCAATATCGATATGAATGTTTTGAACAAACAGTACCGTCTCGACACATTGATCGTAGATTAAGAGGAGACGATCTGATATGCGGTTAGACAAATATCTCGCAGATATGGGCATCGGTACCCGCAGTGAACTCAAAAAAGGAATACGCAAAGGCAATGTGACTGTAGATGGCAGCATCATAAAAGATCCTGGCTTTCAGGTGACAGATACTATGTCTGTACTGTATTGCGGAAAACCGGTCCAATATGAAACCTACAGCTATTATATGCTCAATAAACCTGCCGGTGTGATCTCCGCTACAGAAGATCAAACACAGAAAACCGTGATCGATCTGATCACAGAGAACAAACGATCCGATCTATTTCCGGTCGGGCGTTTGGACAAGGATACCGAGGGACTTCTTCTGATCACGAATGACGGCCCGCTGGCGCACAAACTGTTATCACCAAAGCATCACGTCAATAAAGCTTATTATGCCCGGATCAACGGCATCGTTTCAAACCAGGATATCAAAGCCTTTCAAGACGGATTAAAGGTAGATGAATCCCTTACCGCAATGCCTGCTGATCTTACTGTTTTGCATGCTGATCCCGATACGCATACCTGCGAAGTCGAGATCACGATTCAGGAAGGAAAATTTCATCAGATCAAACGGATGTTTCAGGCGATCGGAATGGAAGTTTCTTATCTGAAACGAATTAAGTTTGGAAATCTCATACTTGATCCGGCATTATCCCCGGGTGAATATCGAAGACTTACAGACAACGAAATAAACACATTACATACACACAATATCTAAGAAGGGCACGAAATGGAAGTATTGTCTTTGATTGGCATATTTGCCGGTCTCATCCTCATGATCTACCTGACATTTAAGGGACATTCTATTATCTGGGTTGCGCCATTATCAGCCTTTATCGTTGTCCTGTTTGCACTCGGTGCGGGACTTGGTGAAGACCGGACTTTGCTTTCTTCCTATACGGTTGACTATATGCGTGGCGTGGGAGAGTACTTTATTTCCTGGTTCCCGACATTCCTGCTTGGCGCAATCTATGGAAAAGTCATGGAAATGACCGGCGCCGCAAGAGCACTTGCAGACCTGATCGTCAAACTAATCGGTCCCCGCTTCGTTGTCCTTGCAGTATTGATCCCGTGCATGCTTCTGACATACGGCGGTGTTTCACTGTTTGTCGTTGTGTTTATTATGTATCCGATGGGGTATGCCATTTATAAAGCAGCTGACATTCCCCGAACCCTGCTGCCTGCTGCGATCGCATTTGGCTCGTTCGGCATTACCATGACCTCGATTCCCGGAACGCCGCAGATTCAAAACCTGATCCCGATGGATTATTTTGGCACGACAGCGACCGCTGCACCTGTTATGGGAATCATATCGAGTATCATTGTATTGATCCCCGGATACCTGTATCTGAACCGCAGGGTCAAAAAGGCAAGACAGGATCATCTTGGGTTTACAGAGGATCCTCTGATCTTAAAAGAAAGTGAGACCGCATCGAAAGAAGCAGCAGTACGCTATTGGCTTTCCGGGCTGATCCCGCTCATCGTTGTATTTATTACACTGAATCTCCTTAAATGGAATATCGTCATTGCACTGATCATAGGCATTATCGTCTGCTGCCTGTTCCATCCGGATAAATTAAAACGGATGCCTCAGACCATCACAGAAGGCGCAAAGGGATCGGTCACAGCGATCATGAATACGGCATGCGCGGTCGGTTTTGGCTCTGTCATCCGGATCGTCCCGGGATTCGCACTGCTTACCGCGCTCCTGATCAGTCAGAATGCGACGCCGCTGTCGTTATTGTTTTCAGAAGCACTTTCAACAAGCGTTCTTTCCGGTGCGACAGGTTCCGCATCCGGCGGACTCTCGATCGCGCTTGCAGCATTTGCGGACCAGTACCTGGCTGTTGCACAGACTCTTGGCATCAGTCCTGATATCCTGCATCGTGTCGCATCGATCGCTGCAGGCAGTCTTGACAAGCTCCCCCATAACGGAGCCGTGATCACATTGCTTGCTGTTTCACACTGCACACATAAGGAATCTTACAAAGATATTTTTGTGGTATCTGTCATCATTCCGATGATCGCTTTGGTTGTTTTGCTGTTGATCTGGGGTATTGTTTTGTAAGTAATGCGCATGCTTATTCATTATCTGCAAGCCTTAAGAAAAATTATGAATTACTGTTTTTCAAAAACTGTATTATGATAAAACTGTAAACCAAAACACTGCAGATGATTGCAGAACACGAAACCAATGAAGGGAGAGAAACCATGTCAATTTTCCACAAATTCCAGGACATTTTCAACTATCTGCTGGAAGCACCGGACAGAGAGACAGGCGATGAGAAGATCAAATTCGAACAGATGATGACCGCTGACTTTATCGGAACACTGAACAACATCAAGAATGCTGACACAAGAGCGGCAGGAGATAAGATTCTGGAGGATGCCATTGCAGGCACACATAAAAGATTTGCTGATGAATTGACCAACATCAAGAATGCGCCAACAAGAAAAATCGGCAATAGAGAAATCGACTCTCTCCTTGTTCTGATGAACGAGTATGCTGCCACACTGGTATCGATCAAGCATGCGCCGTCCCGTGAAGACGGTGATGAGATCATCAAAAACTGCCTGGTATAATCACATATTCATACGACATCTTAGTCCGGATCAGAGATCATCTGATCCGGGCTTTCGTTATTTGTAGGTTTTTCTGATTTCTGCTATGATATACAGGTGGTGAAAGAATATGATTTCAGAATGATTGGATGTTTATATCGTATGCATATTTTTCGCAAAACATGTAATCTTATAACGGGCTTCTTACTGGCAGTATTTCTCGCCTGCATATTCACCCAGCTTATTTTCAGGCAAAGCTGTGACCAGTCCCTGCTTTCCCTTATGCTTCTGTTTCTGATCATTTACCTTGTCACATTCAGGGAGCATAAGTATAGACTGCTTCCTGTCTGGAAACGTTTTCTTCGGGTCATTCTTTTACCGGTTGTCCTGTTTGCGGGAGTGGTTTCTGCCATTTTGGTCACCATTGTTTTTTCAGATATCCCACTGCGGATGTTCCCGGATTTACAGGCGATCAAAAGCCCTATGAAAGCAGCCGTAGCAGCGATCATCTGTCTGGTGATCCTGCTTTGTATTTATATGATCATGTTCAATCCGATCGCCAATATTTCCACAAGAAAACTGGAACAGATGGAAGGACATGAGTTTGAAGCATATTGTGCAAAAGTACTCAAAAGGAATGGCTATAAGAGTGTTCATGTCACGCAGGGCAGCAGTGATTATGGCGCTGATATCATTGCCAGAAAACACGGCCGTAAATGGGTCATCCAATGTAAGCGCTACAGTACGGTTGTCGGAAGCGCGCCCATTCAGGAGATTTCTGCTTCCATGCAGTACTATCAGGCAAAAAAAGCCGCAGTGATCACCAACTCTACATTTACCGCCAATGCAAAGCGCTTAGCTGACGCAAACGGCATTCTGCTTATTGACGGTGATGCCTTATCTAAGATGAGCAAAAGAATATAACACCTAAGAAAGGAAGAAAAACGATCATGGAACAAAAACACAGCTGTATTGACTGCGGAACCGTAAACTGTAACAAGATGCAGGCAAGCTACCCGCCATTCTGTCTTACAACAAACATTGATCCGGCACTTCTTGAAAGCGCAATGGAAGAATACAACGATCCGATGATCCGTGCAATCGCTGTCGCAGCAGCAGAAGTAGAGACTGAAAACTACTGTAAAATGACGCGGTTAGAGGAAACCATAGAATTTGCAAAAAAACTCAACGCAAAAAAGATCGGCATTGCGACCTGTGCCGGTCTGATCCAGGAGTCCCGAACCGTTGCCCGTATCTTCAGAGAACATGGTTTTGAAGTCTTTGGCGTTGCCTGCAAATGCGGCACACAGAAAAAGACGTCGATCGGCGTTCCGGAATTCTGTAATGCTACCGGCGAAAACATGTGCAATCCGGTATTACAGGCAAAGTACTTAAACAAAGAAAACACTGACCTGAATATTCTGATCGGCCTGTGTGTCGGACATGACAGCATGTTTTACCGTTTTGCCGATGCGCCGGTCACAACGCTCGTCAGCAAGGATCGCGTTATGGCACACAACACAGTCGGCGCGATTTATCAGGCAGATAAGTATTACGCAGCGAAGCTCTTAGCCGACCAATAACACGGAACATATCATTAGTCCTTCAGTTCTTCTTCGCATTTGAAAATATTGAAAGGGCGATTGTTAGAATGGTATAATAATCGACAAGATGATTGGAGGATTTAGAAATAATAGCAGCAGTGTTGCACGAACAAAAGGGTAGTAACAAACTATGGAATTATTTGAAGGACGGCCGGCGTCTGAAACCGGCCGCGAAGCAAAAGAGATCAGAGTATATGATCTGCTTGACCAATTAAACATCAGATATAAGAGAACCGATCATCAACCGGCGGATACCATGGAAGCCTGCGAGGAAATCGATGCTGTACTGGATGTTCTGATCTGTAAGAATCTGTTTCTTTGCAATCGTAAGAAAACCAAATATTATCTGCTTCTGATGCCGGGTGACAAACCATTTAAAACAAAGGAATTGGCCGGACAGCACGGCATCCAGCGTCTTTCCTTTGCATCTGCCGAGGATATGGAAAAATATCTGGACATCAAACCGGGTGCTGTCAGTGTTATGGGACTGATGAACGATACAGAAAACGAGGTTCAGCTGCTGGTTGATGAAGACGTATTGGAAGGAGAGTACTTTGGCTGTCACCCATGCGTGAACACATCCAGTCTTAAGATGAAGATTTCTGATGTGTTTCAAGTATTTCTGCCTGCGGTTCATCACGAACCAATCTATGTAACATTGCCATGGAAGGAATCGTAAACACGAGGAAAGAAAATGCAGATCAACTGTGACGATTGCGCGTACTTTGAGTACGACGATGATGATGAAATGTATTATTGCTCTGTCAATATGGATGAAGATGACTATGTCCGATTGCTCGAGAGCGGATATCGAAACTGCCCTTATTACAGAAACGGGGATGAGTATCGTGTGGTAAAGCACCAGATGTAGGAGGCGTTCTATGATCATTCTATTAACCACTGCCTATATCGCGCATGAATTAGCTCCTGTCGTTGCCGAAAAAGCGAAAGAAACGAAAAAGAAACGCGAGAGGGAAAAGGCATTAAAGAACAGGATTCTTCTGAGAATGGAAGAAGTACGGGGGTAAGTGTATTTCATATGGGACATTTATACTTTGTAAGACACGGACAGACCGTCTGGAACGCAGAAAACAAAATATGCGGTGCGACCGACATCCCACTGACGGATCTTGGACATCAACAGGCGATCGAAACAGCAAAAAAGATCCTGGATGAAAAAATCCATGCAGATGAGATCCTTTATTCACCGCTTATCAGAGCGACACAGACTGCACAGCACATCTCTGAGATCACCGGGATCCCGGCTAGAGTTGAGCCTCGTCTGACCGAGCAGAATTTCGGCAAATGGGAAGCCACCCCACGAAACAGTAAGGATTTCCTCAAAGCCAAAGAATGGTTTGCCTGCAGGCACGAAAGCGGAGAGTCTACCCTTCATCTGGCACAGCGCATCTATAATCTTTTAGATGAGATCAAAGCTGAGTCAGATACGAAAACATACCTTCTTGTAGCGCACAATGGGATTGCAAGAAGCGTGCATTCCTATTTTTATGAAATGGAAAATGAAGAATATGCCAGATTCGGCATTCAGAATTGCGAAATTGTAAGATATAACTTCTGAACAATGAGTATAAAACTGTTTTTTACATACTGGGATAGTTTGCCGGCAAATATCGGTTTTAAACAATTTGGATCAGCCCATTTTTTGTGGCTGTTGGGAATAGCTGTGGCAATTACAGTCCTTTTGTATATGTATTGCCATAGCAACAATAAAATACAGATACGAATCGACCGTATAACAGGATGGACCCTTGTCTGTATGATTCTTGTAAGGGCATGCTATTTAATCATCATCGACAAACAAACCGTTTACGAGCTGC
The DNA here is from genome assembly GCA_015057865.1 of Lachnospiraceae bacterium. GTDB lineage: Bacteria > Bacillota > Clostridia > Lachnospirales > Lachnospiraceae > SY8519. The sequence goes on along the minus strand of SVDH01000004.1, from coordinate 2,803 downwards.
CATTACATTTATGTAGTATGGCAGCTTTTCTATGCCTGATTCATATGTATTCCAAGTGGGACTGGGTGAGCCAGAGTATCTATTCGCTATGCCTCCCCGGAACACTGTTCGCATTGTTTTTTCCGGACTGGATCATATATCCGGCGGTCCATTTTATAACGATTGAAGGCTTCTGCTTTCACGGCGGAATCGTTTTTTATATCATTTGTCAATTACGCACAGGAAAAATCGTTCCGAATCTGAAGAAACTATGGAAAGCATTTTTCTTCCTTGCGATCGCTGCATTCGGAGTCTGGATATTTGATCATGTTTTTGATGCAAACTATATGTTCTTGAATTGGCCCCCGGAAGGATCGCCACTTGATTGGATCGCCGGATTCATGGGAAATCCCGGCTATCTGATCGGATATGCTGCACTTGTGATCATCATACCTGTCATAATGGATGTCCTGTATGATTTTCTTATCTCAAAGAGAATGGATTTATCAGGCAGCAGTTAGTATCATACAGAAAAAATAGGAAAGGAAGTCCAAATGGGCTTCCTTTTCTACTGCGAATGTCTTTTACAGTTCTGCGAAATATTTGATCGTACGGACCATCTGGCTTGTATAGGAGCCTTCGTTGTCGTACCATGCCGCAACCTGTACATGAGTTGTACCGTTGCCAAGTGATACGGCCGATGTCTGTGTTGCGTCAAACAGAGAACCGTGGTTCATATCAATAACATCTGATGAAACGATCTGATCCTCGGTGTATCCGAAGGAAGCATCGCGATGGTTTTTCATAAAATGATTAATATCATCGACGGTAACGTCTCCCTCTACTACGGCAAACAGCAGAACCAGTGAACCGTCATGTACCGGAACACGCTGTGCGCCGCCGATCAGCTTGCCGTTCAATTCCGGAACAACCTGACCAATTGCTTTTGCTGCACCTGTGCTGTTCGGTACGATGTTCATGGCAGCCGCACGAGCTCTGCGCAGGTCTCCTTTTCTGTGCGGGCCATCCAGGAGCATCTGATCGCCGGTGTATGCATGAATCGTACTCATGATACCTGAGTTGATCGGTGCAAGTTCATTTAATGCCTTTGCTACCGGCGCAAGGCAGTTTGTTGTACAGGATGCGGCGGAAATTACGGTATCCGTCGCTTTTAATGTTTTATGGTTTACACCATAAACGATAGTCGGCAGATCTTTTCCTGCCGGTGCGGAAATAACAACTTTTTTGGCACCTGCTTTAATATGGGCGGATGCCTTTTCTTTGCTTGTATAGAATCCGGTGCATTCAACCACGATATCTACGCCCAGGTCAGCCCACGGCAGATTCTGCGCGTCTGTCTCCGCATAGATCTTAATGGTTTTTCCTGCTACGGTAATGGTGCTGTTTTCGTCATCCGATGTGATTTCCTTTGCATGAATATAATTCCTGTGAGCAGAATCATATTTCAAAAGATATGCAAGCATATTTGGAGAAGTAAGATCGTTGATGGCAACGATTTCATATGCTTCTTCTTCGAATAACTGTCTGAATACAAGACGGCCGATACGACCAAATCCGTTAATAGCTACTTTTACTTTCATTACTATGCCTCCTAAATCTGTAATAGCTCAAAAATCGAGCCCGAAGCTGAATTCTACCATGTTTTTAGTAGGATAACAACTTTGTTTCGGAGAAAGAACAATTCGTTGAAATGTGAGAAGTGTTTTGTCAGAAAGTATTTGGCATCTCGACAATGATTTCAGAATAGTAAGCGTTGTCTGTATTTGTCGCTTTAAAAACGACCATGCCTTAAGGTTTATTTATTAAACTGTATATGTAAAAAAAATATACATATATAGGGGGTGAAAACATGGCAGATAATGATAATATGAAACGATGCCCATTACTGGATTGGCAGAATGAAAAATGGATAGCAAAGCTTGAAAAGGAATTGGCTGAAGAATATGATGTATCATGTAGCGGAATACAACCACCCTACAGACATGTTGACTACGTAGAACCGGCGTCATACTTTACACCGGAAATGCTTAAAACAGCAGAAGAGTGGGAAAAAGAACATTCTATGAACAATTAAGAGAGATATCTGATTGAAGGGGGCGTGAGTAATATGGAACTAATATGGGAAAATAATCATGAAATACGTTTTCATATCGAAGACGGACAAGCAATACTGTCAGCAAATGCGGATGGATTGTTATCCCTGGCGGCACATTTTTCTGCCTTGGCAGTCGAATCGCCCGGAAGACATATTCATTATGACGAATATAACGCGTTTGAAGAAGGATCAGATGAGTTTATCGTCGAGTTAATATAATGGATGAGCATATATTTGCCGAAACTAAAATATAGAAACTTGTTAATTATTTCACAATTTACAGTATTTTAACAAATCTGCATGTACCTTATAGAACAGCCTTTATTCAAGGCTGTTTTTTTATAATGATTCATCGTGTTATTTAGTGACATTGAAACAACTACAGCAAACCATAGTTTAACAAGATAATTCTGGCAACGCCAAATAAGATAAAAGGCTTTTATCAAAGAACCTGGGTTTCATAAGGCCGCGTAAATAAACCTAAAAATCGACGAAACGAAAATGGCGTTTTCAGAAGCTCCAACGTGGAATTATAGGGTCAGGCTTCACGAAAACGCCAAAATGGTTTTTTGCTTGAATGTGTGAGTATTCCGCATCTGATAAATTGACAAACTATGGTTCGCAAAGGAACTGCATATTCCGGTTAAACAGCATAGCCGTTCCAGAAGAACGGCATGCTGTTCCGCTCCAAACGGCACGCAGTGCCGC
>SVDH01000003.1 GCA_015057865.1 Lachnospiraceae bacterium | reverse complement strand
TCTTACTTCAAAATGATATTTAAACGCAAAAGCGCTCTAGGATGTGTATCCTAGAGCGGCTTTGTCTTCAGTCTGAAAGCCCTGCCGAATAAACGGCAGGGCTTTTATTCTTCATGAAGAAACGTTTACTCAAGACATCTTTCGATGATCGCATCGCCTTCTTCGCGTGTGCCGTTTTTGACCAGTACCATGATGGATGCATATTCATTCATCAAAACGAGAAGGGAATCGATCGCACGGTTGCCGATCGCACGGTTTTCCGCCGCGTCAAATTCTGCCAGCTCATCGGCAAATCTTCTGTGCGTGCCGGTTCTGGCATCTTCGATGATCTTAGAAGCCTCATCCCGGTCTTCTGCATCCCGAATATTACGAAGTGTACCGACAAAATCCGCGGTCATCATCTGTTCATGCATGATGATCTTTTTTCTGGTTTCATCATCCGGTGCGTCCATGATACGGTAAAAAACATCCTGAAATTTATGAAATACATTAGCCATAGAAATTCTCCTCCTTATGTGTTTCAGTATAACACGATTTGTATAAATCTGCCATCCATCATCTGCAGAATGAATTGCAAAAACAGTATAAATCGATTAGGATAAATAAATGAAACAGAAACCGGAATAGAGAGGAAGCTGCTTGAGTAACGCAAAAAGAAGAAAAACTTCGGCATACAAAGGATCCTATCGTCGCAAAAAGCCGACACACAGAAAAAGTGTCAGCCGGAGAAAACAGATCCGACAGCATAGCAGAACGATCATATTGCTGTTTGTTGTGATCATTATTGTTCTGACGATCGTCATCAGTGCGTCTGTCAGTCATAAACGGAAGATGGCTTCTCTGAATGAAGACGCAATCGAAGTATCTCAGAGTGTCATGACTTATGAAGATCTGATCGATCACTATGCGAAGAAATACGATATCGAAGAGTATAAGGAATACCTTCTTGCGATCATGGAGGTGGAATCCGGCGGTTATGGATCGAGTGATGTAATGCAGTCAAGCGAATCGGCAGGTCTGCCGATGGATACGCTTGCAGAGGAGGCCTCGATCGAGCAGGGCTGTGAGCATTTTGCGGAATGTCTGGCAGAAGCCCAGGAAAAAGATTGCGATCTGAAAACCGCCATTCAGGCATATAATTATGGAAAGGGATTCATTTCCTATGTGGCAGAAAACGGCGGGGAGTATACCTTTGAACTGGCGGAAGCCTTTGCCAGAGAGCAGTCAGGCGGCGCAACGACAGAATTCAATGCAGAGATTGCCATAGAGAGAAACGGCGGCTGGCGGTATTCCTACGGGAATATGTTCTATGTACCGCTTGTGGAACAGTATGTGACGATCGTTCGGGAATTGGAATAGAGAATGGAGATGTAATCACTCATGATATCAGGGAATGATTATGCATTTGCAATTGAAAAAATGAAGGGCACAAGAGAGAATCTGTGCATGGATCCGGAAGTGTTGTTTGTGCTTGAAGGGGATCTCCTCGTGCAGATGAATGACCACAGTTTCACACTGCATCCGGAGGATGTCATACTGCTCAGCCAGGGAAGCGGGTATTCGTTTCGTGCAGATGCGGATGTGATCATTTGCCGCGCAGTTTTTTCCGGAAGCTTTTTATACCAGCGCCTTGCAGGAGAGATCCCTGTCTTCATCTGTAACAGTGCATTGGACCGAAGCCGTTCTTATCAGGAGCTGCGGGATGTCTTTTTCGAACTGACTGAAAACCGCATGCATGACAGACGTCAGTCCGCCTGCATGGAGGAAAGCCTTTTGTTAAAGCTTTTGCACTACCTGCTATTGAATTATCAGGCTGAAGGAAAAGAGAAGCTTCAGACAAAAAGTGATGCAGAAGACAGTCTGCGGTTTCAAAAGATCATTCAGTATATTCATGCGAACTATCAAAATGATATCAGTTTGTCCGATCTGGCAGAGAGCATGTTTGTATCTACATCTACTCTGTCGCGTCTGTTTAAAAAATATGCAGGCGTTTACTATGCGGACTTTTTAAGCAGGATCCGGTTGCAGCATGCAGTTGAAGATCTGGTCTATTCAAAGAAAAATCTGACGCGGATCGCGGTGGACAACGGGTTCTCAGGCTCCTCCACCTTTAACCGGATCTTTAAAAAACAATATGGTATGTCTCCTTCGGAATATCGGGTGCAGGAACAGAAAGCATTAGAAGACGAATCTGGATTTTTGCAGACAGAGGAAGAAGAGATCCTTTCGGAAATACGGCAAAAGAATCTGCTCAAAAAAGACCTGTTACAAGAGCGGCGTGTGTGTATTTCAGATCGGAAAGAGGGAAAGGCCTGGGAAAAGAACTGGAACCGGTGCATCAATATCGGAACCATGTACGATATGACACTGGCGAATATCCAGTACCATATCTTATATCTGCAGGAACATTTGAAGTTTCAGTATGTGAGAATCTGGAACGTGTTTTCTGAGCGGCTGATGATCACAGACGGAAAGACGATGGGCAGCTACAATTTCGACATGCTTGATCAGGTATTTGATTTTCTTGTCAAAAACCGGATCAAACCATATCTTGATCTTGGAAGAAAGCCGAATGTGATCATCCGTTCCGATCATAATATCGTGCGGTATGAGGAGGAATATATTTCATTTGCATCAAGGGAAATCTGGGAGGATTTTCTGAAACGTTTTATCCGGCATCTGACAGACCGTTACGGAAGAGAGGAGGTGTCCAGATGGGTTTTTGAACTGACAAGAGACGGCAGTCATCCGGATAAAGGATATTACGAGGCGGCACAGTTTGATTATTTTGCTGCATATCAGTTTGTATACCGTCTGATCCGGACGAAGATTCCGGGAGCAATTGTTGGCGGTTTATCCGGGATCATATTAAGTGACTGGGCATTTCTTTCTGATTTCTATGGAAAGTGTCTGGAAGAGAACTGTGTGCCGGATTTTGCTTCCTTCCTTTTATATCCGTATATCCCGTATGTCGATGAGAGGGGAGAACGCAGGAAACGTGTCTCTCCGGATATTACTACAGAGATCAGCCAGATACGGCAGATGAGGAAATTGCTAAAACAGGTCGGAATAGAGCAATGTCGGCTGTTTATCTCCGAGTTTAACAATTCGGTCTCAAACCGAAATCTGTTGAATGACGGATGTTTCAGAGGGGCATATCTGAGCCGTAAATTGAATGAGATCAGTCAGGAAGCAGACCTGATCTGCCTGATGGCCGGATCAGACTGGATCAACAGTTATTATGATTTTAACGGGGTCGCGAATGGCGGAGTCGGCTTGCTGACGAAAGATACGATCTGTAAACCGGCTTACTATGCCATGGTATTTTTGAATATGCTCGGGAATCGCGTGGTGGAACAGGGAGATGATCATATCGTCACAAAGGATGACTCCGGAGATTATTATATCCTTTGTTATAATTTTAAATGGTTCAATAAAAAGTATTATCTGGGAGATGAAGATGTTGACTTAAGAAAAGATCCGGACACGTATTTTTCGGATAGCAATCCACTGAAACTGGATTTTGTAATCAGTGATCTGCCTGAGGGCGAGACATATTGTATCAAAACCAGAAAAATGGACCGGACGGAAGGAAGCCTGATCGCGGAATGGTCTAATCTGCAGTATGGAACAGATCTGACAAGGCAGGATATCCGATATCTGCGGAATGCAAGCCATCCTAAGCTGCGTCTTGAGAAAAATCAGGCGGTTGAGGGAACACTGGGGTTTTCAGTGGAACTTGAGAGTCATGAAGTAAGATTGGTTCATATTTATATGGCATAACAGGCGCTGGTCTGACCTGGCGGGGGCTCTGCAACAGATGCACATCATTTGTTGCAAGGCTCCCGATTTGTTTTTTAGACTCGCAACACTTGAATCATAATCAGAAATCAAAACAAAGTAAGAAACAGGCTCTTTTAATAAGATATGCATAAGGAGATGACCCGTCATCTTTGATACGTACCGGACGTATTGCAACAGGAAAATCAAGAACGAAACAGGAGAATGAAAATGGATAACCTTAAAAGAGCTTCAAAACCGGCAGTTATCTGCTACGGATTAGGTGATCTGGCTTCACAGTTTGTATGGACGTTTGTTGGTTCATATCTGACGATCTTCTATACAGATATCGTAGGCCTGGCACCTATTGCTGTATCCGCGATCATGGTCATCGCAAGAATCTGGGATGCATTCAACGATCCGATGATGGGCGCGATCGCTGAACGTACCCGCACCAAATTCGGACGGTTCCGTCCCTTTATCGCTTTCGGATGCCCGTTCCTTGCCATCTTTGGCGTATTGACATTTACAAGTCCTTTTGCCCAAGGTTCGCATGCAGCAATCATCTGGGCAGCAGAGTTACCTATATCATCAGGTATGCTTTATACACTGGTAAATATCCCGTACGGCGCTATGGCAGCTGTTATGTCTGAGGATGCAAACCAGAGAAACACGATCAACTCTTCCAGAAACATCGGTATGAACCTTGGTATGGTCATCGTTAACGCAGCTTCTGCAGGTCTTGCACTGAAGTTCTCAGGTGCGGGCGCACAGGTGGCAAACGGACATGGTTACATGATGACAGCTGTTGTATACGGCATCATTGCGATCCCGCTGTTCCTGATCGTATTCTTTACATCAAAAGAGGTCGTACAGCCGGTTGCTAACCCAGCGAAGTTCTCTTTTAAAGATACTATTCTGAACCTTGCAAAAAATAAATATCTGATGATCATCACACTGATCATGATCATCCAGATGACAGCATTCATGGGACGTATCGCAGTAACCGCATTCTACGTCATCTACTGCCTGGGTTCCTTTACCATGATCGCATTGATCATGACGATCCCGTCGATCGGCGGTATCATCGGTTCCTTCTTCGTACCGGCGATCGCAAAGAAGATCGGTAAGAGAAATGTGCTGATGTTCTCCATGATCATCCAGGGTATCGGTCTGATCATCATGTTCATGGCACCGTTTGACAATATCAAGATGGTACTGGTCGGATGTTGGATCTTCGGTCTCTTCAACGTAGGATTTCCGATGTCTCTGTCAATGGTTGCTGACTCTGTAGATTACATGGAATTAAAGAGCGGTGTTCGTACAGACGGTACAGCATATGCGACCTATGGACTTGCAACAAAGATCGGTAACGCGATCGGCGCAGCAGCAGGCGTACTGATCCTTGGCGCATTCGGATATGTAGCAAATGCACAGCAGACCCCGCAGGCAATGCGCGGTATCAACATTACAGTAAACCTGATCCCGGCAATCCTCTTCTTTATCGCAGCAGCATGCTGTCTGCTTTGGAAGATGAGTGACAAGGATGCGGATGACATCCGTGCACAGCTGGCAGCCCGCCGTGGAGCGAAAGCGGAAAATGATGTGGTCGGCGCTGTAGCAGCAGGAGATGCAGCAGCATCAGAAGTGATTGCAGAAAAAGAAGTTGAGCTGGCAGGTAAAACTGCAGATGAAGAGAATATCATTCAGTAATTGGACGTAAAACAGAATTCGATAGGAGGAAAATACCCATGAAAAACGGAAAACTTCAGGTAGCAGTAATCGGTTGTGGCGGAATCGCTAATCAGAAGCATCTGCCGGCATTAAAATCCCAGAGCGATAAATGTGAGATCGTTGCATTTTGTGACATCATTTTAGAAAGAGCTGAGAAAGCAGCAAAAGAATACGGTACAGCTGACGCAAAGGTATATGAAGACTACAATGAACTGCTCAAAGATGCTGAGATCGATGTTGTACATGTCTGCACACCAAACGTAGCACATTGCCCGATCACCGTTGCTTCTTTTGAAGCAGGCAAGAACGTTCTTTGCGAGAAGCCGATGGCAGCAACTACAGAAGATGCACAGAAGATGATGGATGCATGGAAGGCATCCGGCAAGAAGTTTACGATCGGTTATCAGAACCGCTTCCGTACAGACGCTCAGATGCTGAAACGTGCCTGCGACGAAGGCAAACTTGGCGACATCTATTTCGCAAAAGCACATGCAGTCCGCAGAAGAGCCGTTCCGACATGGGGTGTTTTCCCGGACAAATCCAAACAGGGTGGCGGTCCGCTGATCGATATCGGAACACATGCGCTTGATATCACACTCTGGTGCATGGACAACTACAAACCGGTTTCCGTTATGGGATCTGTTTTTGAAAAACTCGGTCATCTGCCGGAAGCAGCAGAAGGCAACATGTTCGGACCATGGGATCCGGAAACCTATGAAGTAGAAGATTCTGCATTCGGGTTTGTAAAGATGGAAGACGGTTCCACCATTTTCCTTGAGTCTGCATGGGCACTGAATGTAAAGGATTCCAGAGAAGCAGCTACAACACTTTGTGGAACAAAAGCAGGTGCTGAGATGATCGGCGGCATGAGCCAGGAAGGCTATGATCTGATCTTTAACCAGACAACCGGCGGCGTTCTGACAGAAGAGCATATCTCCGATGCTGGCGCGATCGCGTTCTTCGAAGGCAGCACAGGCGGTTCACCGGAAGTAAAAGAGTGTGAGCAGTGGCTGAATGCGATCCTGAATGATACAGAGCCGCTCGTTAAACCGGAGCAGGCATTTACCGTAACACAGATTCTGGATGCGATCTATCAGTCCGCAAGAGAAGGCAAAGAGATCAAGCTGAACCAGTAATCATTACAGAACAACAGACGGAGGTTTATTATGTCAGATATCAAAGCTTGTGTCAGCCTGTACAGCTTACAGGATGAATATTTGAATAAACGCATGAGTCTGTCCGATATCATGCACTTTGTAAAAGAGCAGGGCGCAGAGGGTGTTGAGATCCTGCCGGATCAGATGATCAAAGGATCACCGTATGCAAGCGATGAAGAGATCGCTAACTGGAATAAGCTTGTAGAAGAGACAGGTCTGACCCCGGTTATCGCAGACGTTTTCCTGAACACCAATCTTTACAAAAACCGTACCCTTACCAAAAAAGAATGTATCGATCTTCTGACAGCAGAGATCATCCAGGCACATAAGATGGGCATCCATCTGATCCGCCTGGTATCCATGGTACCGTACTGGGTACTGGAGCCGTTGATGCCGGTCTGCGAAGAGTATGATGTTGCGCTGGCAATTGAAGTACATGCAGCAATGGCATTTGATGTACAGGCAACCAAAGAATTTCTGGATGAGGTAAAACGTCTGGATTCCAAATATGCAGGCATCGTTATCGATACCGGTATCTTCTGCCGCCGCTTCCCGCGTGTGGTCAGAGCATATGAGACCAACAACGGAACCAGCCCGCAGGTATTCGATTACATCGATACCCTGTTTGAAAAGGGAACGGATCTGCATGCGGTACTGCTTGAGAATCATTTCCAGTATCCGCCGGAGCTTGAAGCTGCATGCCAGTCAGAGCATGACAAAATGTTTGTACCGCTTTGCGACGGATATGAGAACCTTCCGTTCGAAGTTCTGGATGAGTATATGCCGTACATCTATCATTTCCACTTCAAACTGTTTGAAATGACAGAAGAAGGACCGGAGTATTCTATGGACTACAAAGCACTGCTTGAGTATCTGCATGAGCATGACTATCATGGTTATGTTTCCACAGAGTATGAAGGCAACCGCTTCACACTGCCGGGCACACCGATGCAGGAGAAGAAGCAGGTGGCAATGCAGCAGGCATACATTCAGAAATGTCTGAAAGAAATCTACGGATAGGAGGGACGTCATGTTTGATAATAATGTATTTTTGGCAGACAGCTGCAAAAATGTAGAAGAGAACGGCAATGTCATCGGATATGAGATGAAGACCAACATTACCTATTACAGAGGCATCCCGCTTTCCATGGTAGAGTATGTAAAGGTTGCTGCAGACGGCGAGGAAGTACCGGCAGAGGACATTCGGATCTCTCTGGATCAGGAAGACTGGTTCTCATTAAAAGAAGCTGAAACCGTGACAACCTATAAGTGGGAGTATGGTGAGCCGCTCTATGTACGCGTGTTAAAAGACGGCGGTCTTTCAAAGGGATCACACAAAGTGAAACTGACCGTTGCAACCCGTACAGCTTATATTCCGGTTCCGCTCGAAGGAATCAAAGAGCGGGAAGTTGAGATTGCTTAAATCAAAGCGATCAGAATGATGTAAATATCGGTTTCATGTATATGAGGTTATAGTATAATGGAAAAGAAAAAAGTATTGGGACTGTCATTCGGAAGAAAAAACAGTAATACCGACATTATGGTAAAGACCGTACTGATGGAATGTGAAAAGCAGGGTCATGAGGTACAGTTCTTACATGTCGACAGCATGGATATCAAACCCTGTACCGGATGCATCTCCTGCGTCATCGGTATGACAACGGGACGCGGCAAAGGCGGCTGTCCGATCAAGGATGATTTCCATATCCTGGACGAAGCACTGATGGAGTGCGATGGACTGGTTGTCGGCTGCCCGGCGTATGAAACAAGCCCGACAGGCCGTTTCAAAACCGTCTGCGACAGAATCGGACCGTCTCATGACGTCACATTCCGGAAAGCAACATATGAAGAAGGTCTGGCAGCAGGCAAAGATCCGTCACAGCTGCCGGATGTCAGAAGCTTTAAAAAGCGTGTCGGCGCACTGATCTCAGTTGGCGGTGCGATGACAAAGAACTGGATGGCATTTATGCTTCCGGTTATGTACGAGATCACGATGTCAATGGGAATCGATGTTGTCGATATGCATGAGTACTTTGGTGCGATGGGACACGAGCATGTGCTTGGCAATGAACCGGAGATGGCACGTATGCATCTGATGGGAGAAAATGTTGCTGCGGCACTGGCTGCGGAAACAGAGGAAGAGCGGACCAAATGGCGCGGAACAGAGCAGGGAATCTGCCCGGTCTGCCACTGCAACTTCCTTTCCTTCTCAGAGGATCGTTCCGTTGTTGAATGTCCGGTCTGCGGAATCGAAGCAAGCATTCAGATCGTAGACGGAAAGATTCAGGCAGATTTCTCTGAAGCACAGCAGAATCGGTCACGTCTCCGCTGGGCAGGAAAGCTGGAGCATTCCACAGAGATCAAAACACAGGCGGTCGGACCGGGACAGATCCCGAACTTAAAAGAGCTTCTGGAACCGTATAAGAACTATCCGGCAAAATAAGGAGCCGGAATCAGGAAACGTGTCACTGCAAAAAAAGGAGAGGTGAAAGACGATGAAATTAGGACTGATCACAGCGATCTGTGAAGGAATGACATTTGAAGAAACCGTAGACTTCGCGGCAGAGACCGGTATCGAATGCCTGGAAGTAGCCTGCTGGCCGAACTTCGGGGCAAAGAGAAGATATGCCGGCGTCAGCCATATCGATGCAGCGGCACTGACCGAAGAAAAAGCAAAGGAGATCCTGGCATACTGTAAAGAAAAAGGTGTTGAGATCTCATCACTTGCATACTATCCGAACACACTGGATCCGGATCTCGAGAAACGGCAGATGTATATCGATCATATCCATAACCTGATCGATGCATCCGCAATGCTCGGTGTCAACATGGTAACGACCTTCCTTGGCCGTGTACCGGATAAGAGCGCAGAGGAAAATCTCGAGATCGTTAAGGAAGTATGGCCGCCGATCTTAGACCACGCAAAGGAAAAAGGCGTGAAGATCGCGATCGAGAACTGCCCGATGCTGTTCACCAAAGACGAGTGGCCGGGTGGACAGAACCTCATGACCACACCGTCAAACTGGAGGAAGATCTTTGAAATTCTGCCTTATGACAACTTCGGCATCAATTATGATCCTTCCCATTTCGTATGGCAGCAGATCGACTATATCAAGCCGCTGTACGAGTTCAAAGATAAGATCTTCCATGTGCATTACAAAGACATCAAGGTCTATGCAGACAGGCTGGCGGATGTGGGCGTGATGGCATACCCGCTCGAGTACATGAGCCCGAAGCTTCCGGGTCTCGGCGATGTAGACTGGGGAAGATATGTATCAGCGCTGACTGACATCGGTTATACAGGCTATACCTGCATCGAGGTAGAGGACAAGGCATTCGAAGGCAGCCTTGAGGACGCAAAAAATGCCGTCAGATTAAGTGTGAAATACCTGAGAAATTTTGTGATATAGGAGAGAAATGATGAAAGAGATCGGAATCGGAATCATCGGCCATGGTTTTATGGGCCATGAACATGAGAAAATGCTGTCACAGTTAGAAGGCTTCCGCGTAGTAGGTATCTCTGATATCGACCCGGCACAGTTAGAGGATGTATTCGAAGGCGAGAAACGCTATGCTTCCAACGAGGAACTGATGAACGATCCGGAAGTAGATGTCGTCCTCATCGTAGCGAATAATAACCAGCATCATGACCTGGTATGTCAGGCGGCAAGAGCAGGAAAAGACATCATCTGTGAGAAGCCGATCGCAATGAGCCTGGAAGAGCTTGATGACATGGTCAAGGTAACAGATGAATGCGGCGTGAAGTTCACGGTACATCATCAGAGAAGATATGACCTTGACTTCCGTACGATGAAGGAAGTATTTGACCAGGGAACCCTTGGCAATGTATATGCGATCAAGAACCAGCTCTACGGCTATAACGGAAACATGCATGACTGGCATGTGCTTGTAAGCGAAGGCGGCGGCATGCTGTATGACTGGGGCGTACATCTTTTAGACCAGGTACTTTGGATGATGCCGGGCGCAAAGATCAAGAGCGTATTTGCGGACATCAGAAACGTCATCAATGAAGAAGTCGATGACTACTTTAACATCATGCTGCGGTTTGACAACAATATCACGGCAGTGGTTGAACTGGGAACCTATTATCTGGCAGATAAGCCGCAGGATAAATGGTTTGAGCGTCACTGGCATATCGCAGGCGATAAGGGAAGCGCATATGTAGACGGATTCTTCCCGGAGGGCAAGATCGTCCGTACTTCTTCCCTGCTTAAAAATGTCGGCGGCAAGCGTACGATGACTGCTGCAGGCCCGACAAGATCATTCGGACCGCCGCAGGAAGGAAAGATCCTGACAGAAGAGCTGCCGAAGGTAGACACAAAGCATGAGGATTATTTTAAGAACTACTACAATGCTTACTTTGGCGGGGAAGAGTTCCTTGTAAAGATCCCGGAGACGAGACGCGTGCTGGCACTGATGAATGCGGTCAGAGAATCCGGCCGGACAGGAAAGTCAGTAGACTTTGAATAAACAGGAGAGAACGTATGAAACCATATGCATTCGGAATCGACATCGGCGGAACGACCGTAAAGATCGGGTTCTTTGAGACAGAAGGAACGCTTCTGAAAAAGTGGGAGATCCCGACCAGAACGGAGGATGGCGGCAGCCAGATCCTGTCAGATATCGCAGAGGCTGTGAAAGCAGAGATGCAGGAACGCGGGATCGCTGCGGATAGCATTGAAGGCATCGGAATGGGAATCCCGGGCCCGGTCCTGGGTGAGAAGGTCGTCAATAAGTGTGTCAATCTTGGCTGGGGCGTGTTCAACGTCGCGGAAGAGATGGCTGGGCTGACGGGCATTGAGAATGTTAAGGCTGGAAACGATGCAAATGTCGCAGCGCTTGGTGAGATGTGGCAGGGCGGCGGCAAAGGGCATAAGAATGTCGTCATGGTCACACTCGGCACGGGTGTCGGCGGCGGGATCATCGTAGACGGAAAGATCGTTGCGGGATCGTTCGGCGCCGGCGGCGAGATCGGTCACATTAAGGTCTCAAAGACAGAAACAGCAGTCTGCGGCTGCGGTAAGACCGGATGCCTGGAGCAGTATGCTTCGGCAACAGGAATTGTCCGGATGGCACAAAAGATGCTTTCAGAAGATGAGCGTCCTTCCGCACTGCGGAATGTACAGTACCTCTCTTCCAAAGAAATCTTTGACGCAGCCAGACAGGGTGATGCACTCGCAATCGAAGTTGTTGAGACGGCCGGCGATCTTTTGGGCATGGCACTTTCCTACATCTCCTGTGTGGTTGATCCTGAGGTGTACGTCATCGGCGGAGGTGTATCAAAGGCAGGCCAGATTCTGCTGGATACGATCTCAAAACACTTCGTGGAAAATGCGTTCCACGCATCGAGACAGGCAAGCTTTACGCTTGCACAGCTCGGAAATGATGCCGGCATGTACGGTGCCGTGAAGCTGGTGCTGTAAAAGAGACACTTTTTTGATATAATAAATGGAACTGATCATGGAATATATGGTCGGTTCCATTTTTTGTGCGATAAGGCCGAACTTGCGCGTTAGGGGAAGGATATGACAAGAACAGACGAAAACAAACAGATAAAGATTGGCATCATCGGTGCAGGTGCGATCATTCCGCAAAGCATTCATGCAATGCGGGAGGAAGGAAGCCTGATTCCTGTCGGGATCTGCAGCAGACCGGAAAGCTTTGTGCGCGTACAGGAACTGGCGGATCAGCTTGCAATCCCGCAGGCATATCCGGATGTGAAATCACTTCTCTCAGGATCAGATGTGGAGACAGTCTATATTGCGGTGTCGAATGCTGCGCATTATGAAGTGGCAAAGCAGGCACTTTTGGCAGGAAAACATGTTCTGATGGAGAAGCCGTTTTGTGCAAACAGAGAACAGTCGGCACAACTGTTTGCTTTGGCCAAAAAGAAGAAGCTGTTCTGCATGGAAGCAGCACCGGTTCGGTTTGCACCTGTGATAAGACAGGTAAAAGAATGGCTTCCGCAGATCGGCAGGATCCGGATGGTGCAGACCAATTATTCCCAGTATTCCAGCAGATATGACAGATTTTTGGCGGGCGAATGCCCTGCGGTGTTTGATCCCGCAAAGGCGGGCGGCTCCATGATGGATCTTGGGATCTATCAGGTACATTTTTTGCTGACTTTGTTCGGCATGCCGGATTCATGGCACTATTCCGCCAATACTGTTCGCGGAATCGACACATCGGGTGTTCTTGAAATGAGGTATCCGGATTTTATCTGCAGTTCTGTTACCACAAAGGATTGTGACGGCATTTCAGGTTTTCAGATTCAGGGAGAAGCGGGATTCATTACATCTGATTGTCGTCTGAACGATATTACCAGAGCAACGTTGCACCTGCGAAACGGACAGGACGAAACATTTGATGAAGCACGAGTCGGCCATCGTTTTATCCATGAGATGAACGAATTTGCAAGGATTGTTTTGGAGAAAGATCATGGGGCATGTCAGGTGTTGGCGCAGGGAACATTGGATTCATTAAGCATACTTGATCAAGCGCGGATGCAGGCAGATATTGTAATTGTCTGAGTTTATGTTATGATATATCTGTTCGAAAAATGACAACTATCATTTAGTATTAATCGGTTGGAGGATAAGGTATGGTATTGGCCTTTGGAGAAAATGTAAGCGTGATCTCACTGATCCGGTTTTTGATCATCATATATGGAGCCTATTCACTGGTCACGGTGGGGAGGATGAAAAGGAACGGAGAGATCTCACAATGGCTGTTATCCGCAAGTGAATTGCCACGCGTGCGGGATAAGGAAGGCTTTTGCGAAATGATGAGCCCGCCGACATTTGTGTTTGGCTTATCCTGTATCGGATTCGGTCTGATCAGTCTGGTGAATTCACATTATATTGGAAATGAAGTGCTCCATTTTGTTCTGCTGGCTGCCTTTTTTGTCTGCATTGTGTGGTATGTTTCCGCCCTGCGCCGGGCAAAGAAGAGGTTCATTTATTAAAGAGAAAGGCATATGATGTATAAAGTTGTACTCGTAGATGATGAAAAAATCGTTCTGGAAGGAATACAAAAAGTATATCATTTGGAAGAGTACGGATTTCAGGTTGTCGGCGCTTTTGCGGATGCCGCAGAGGCTTTGGAACATCTCGCGGATCTTGCACCGGAGCTGATCATCACGGATATGAAGATGCCGAAGATGACAGGCCTGGAGTTTATTGACAGCGCAAAAAAAATCATGCCGAACGCGGAATATGTCGTTTTATCGGGACATGATGATTTTGTTTTTGCACAGGAATCCTTAAAGCTCGGTGTAGCAGATTATCTGTTAAAACCTGTGAAAAAGGAAGCATTTACGGAAATGCTGACAAAGCTGCATGAAAAGATTCATGCCAAGCTTGCGGACCAGGATTATTACAGCCGGGTGGAAAGCTGGCTGAATGACAATGTCGGCGATCTGACATCCAAGTTTTTCGTTGATCTTTCAGAGAATGATGTATTTGATGATGCGCTGTATCAATTGCTGGAAAAACAGCACAATGAAAGCATCATGAACATGCAGTTCATTCTGGTCAGAATCGATATCGGAAGCTTTTCCGGTGAGGTGGATTACATTTCTTCCGTAGAGAAGCTTGGCGAAACGGTTCTTTCGATCCTTTCCGAATATGGAAAAGTGTATCGGTTTCAGACAGATGATACGATCTCGTTTTATGTTCACAGCAGTCAGGATGATAACCGTCAGATCACGAAGGAAGGCAGAGCGCAGATCGAATCAGAGATGAAAGCGGTTATTCAGAAGGAAACCGAACAGGGCAATATCCTGACCGTAGGGGTCAGCCGGATCCATGATGGATTAATGGAACTGTTCCAGGCCCGAAATGAATGTGTGCGTTATATCTTTATGACCAATGCGGAACTGGATATCCAGGAGGATGAGCATGAGCTCGGCCGGGTTGAGGTCGATGCGAAGCTTCCGTATCTTGAGATCGAGCATCTGTTCCAGGAGATCTCAGCCGGAAATACAGAAGGCATCGCAGAAGAGGTCAGAAAAGCATATGAACCGGCAAAAGCATACATTGCAGCAGACGTAAAGGATTATGCCAGCCTGATCACGTTTCTGATCCTCTTAAGGATCTATCAGATGCAGGCAAAAGTGGACCCGGAGTTAGAGATCATCCGTCATAATCAGCTCGATATCAGACGGATCGAACGTGATTATCCGACATTGGAAAGTCAGATGAGACTTGCTATGGTCACGGCAGAACAGCTCGCCGGGGCGGTGGCAAAGCAGGGTGTCGGATCCGGGAAAAAGATCATCCAGGAAGCACTCGACTATATTGAACAGCATTTCTGTGAGAACATTTCCCTTGCGGATGTGGCGGATGCGATCAGCATCAGTAAGAATTATCTGGCAAATCTTTTTAAAAAGGAACTGGATATTACCCTGATCAATTATGTGACAAACCTGCGCATCGAAGAAGCGAAGCGTTTACTGCGCCAGGGGAATCTTAAGATGTATGAAGTCGCGGGAGCAGTTGGATATAATGACTACGCATACTTCTCCCAGCTTTTTAAAAAGCATACCGGGGTGACACTGTCGGCATACAAAAGCAGCGCGATCTGAAAAGATCGGCGCTGCTTTTTCTTATGCTCTGTTTTACTGTTTGGCTTCATCTGACGAGCCCGATGAGCTGTCATCCGTTTCTTTGATCGGCAGTGTGATCCGGCAAACGGTACGCGCGCGTTCTACGGAATAGGAAAGCCCGTATCCTTCACCGCAGATCACTTTGATCCGGCGGAAGATATTCTGTACGCCATATCCTTCCGGTTTGAAGGATAAAAGCTCGGATTCAGATGGATGATATACAAGGATGTCAGCCATTTTTTCCAGGTCGATGTCGGAACCGTCGTTTTTTATCAGAATGATCAGGTTTTCTTCGACAGAGATTTCTATATCAATATTTCCTCCGTCAGGCAATTTGCTGATGCCGTGCTTTAATGCATTTTCCACAAGCGGCTGCAGAATGAAACGCGGGATAAAGAGCTTTTCGGCTTCTGCGGGAACGCTTACGGTATAGTTCAGCTTGTCACCGTAGCGGAATTTCTGCAGCATCAGATAGCTGCTGACATATTCGGCTTCCGCAGAGACTTCTACGAAATAGCTGCTGCTCTTCATCAGACTCAGCCGGAATGTGTCGGAAAGGGCAGTGATCATGTTGCTGATCTCTTCCTCATCGTGCATCAGCGCGAGCCAGTTGATGGAATCGAGCGTATTGTAGAGAAAATGCGGATTGATCTGGCTTTGCAAAAGCGCAAGCTCCGCATCCTTTTTCTCAAGGTTTTTGACATAGATCTCCTGGATCAGATTCTGGATACGTTCCTGCAGCTGCGCATAAGAACGGTAGATGTCGCCAATCTCATCCGTACGGTCTTCATATGGTTTTACCAGTTCGGGATCCGGTGTGGTGTCGGAACCGTGATAGGAATCCATGATGTGAGACAGGACTGCGATCGGACGCGCCATATGGTAAGAGCTCCTGTTTGACATCAGGAAAATGATGAATACCAAAGCTGCGATCAGAATCAGCAGGATAATCACGATATTTGACATCGGACGGTTCAGCTCGTTATACGGTGTGATCATGACGGTCCGCCATCCGTTGATACCAAGATCCGCACATGAATACAGGTAGTGTGATCCCGCATACCGTACAAATCCGTTCTGATTGGATATTCCAAATTCAGTGATCAGGTTACTGTAGTCACGCATCGGCCGGTTGGAATCGATCACATTCCCATCCTGGTCGATCAGATACAGATTGGTCGTAGAACCCCACTCGAGACTCCGCCAGAGATTCTGCATGTAGTCATTATCGGTATAGATCATCAGATAGCCAAGGCGCACACCCGGAGTGTCGACGCTATAGATCGGACGCGCGAGCATCTGTGTATTGATCTGATCCGGGATTTCACCGTTCTGCTGTGCTTTCATCCTTTGTGCAGAAAGGGTGGCGTAGGAATACCAGGCAGCTGACCGGTCCTGCAGCAGCAGATCACGATACCACCATTTTTCCCGAATCCCGTTAAAAGATGCCTTATCTGTATAGGCGCCTGTGGTGGAAAACAGGGTATAGGTATTTCCTGTGATCACGATGCTGTCAATGAAATCCCTGTCGGCCATCAGCGCAGAGATGGTATAGGAAACCGCACTGTCGTCCGGATAAGAGCGGTTCCTTCCGGCATCCCTCATGTAATCCTGAATGTCAGAAGATAAGATGATGTCGCGTGAAATGGATTCAATATTGGAGTATACAGAAAGAAGTCGGGCATTTAAGTGACCGACCTGCGTCTCCTGTGCCTGGATCAGTGTCTGCTTCGTACTGTTGCTTGTAAGGGCATAGGAAAAGATTGCCATCGCCGCCAAAACCGGGATCGCAATCACCAGAAACGATATGAAAAGCCTTTGCCGGAAGCTGGTATTCCGGGGCAGACCGCTGAAAATATGAAAGAAAAGATCAGGCTTTTTCATTTGTCACCTCTTATGCTGATGGTACAACGATAACCGTTTTGTTGCAAGCGTGACTTGCGTTATGTTAAGATGGTTTTGTTTCATGAGAAAAGAAAATGGTTACAGTATAATGAAAAAGATTTTTCGAATCATACTTATGATGCTCCTCGTCGGGGCAGTCGGGATCGGCGTTGTGGCTTGCAGTACGCCTGAATCTCCCGAAACAGAAAAAGTGCCGGAATCACAGGAAGCGGATCTGGAAATCTGGACATTCTATGACAGAAATGTACCGGGCTATTACTATATGTTCCTTTGGGATGACATTGCAACAGCCAAAGGGGTTACTTTGGATGTGAAAAACTATGCTTCAGATGAGATGGAAGATAAGCTGGAGCTTGCACTTGTTACAGGAGAGCTTCCGGATATTTTCCTGACACCCGGCGGTTCATTTCTGGATGGATTTATAGAGACCGGCGTATGTGCACCGGTAGATGAATATGTAGAGGCATTGAACCTGACTGAAGAGTACAGTGTCCCCTATCAGGATGGCCGATATTATGAGATTCCCTGTATGCAGACGGATTATGGTGTCGTCTACTATGATGCCACACTTTTAGCAGAGATGGGACTTGAGATCCCGAAAACCTGGGATGAGCTCGAGCAGATGATTGCGGACGTGAATGTATATAATGAAAAAAACGGAACCTCTTATTCTGCGATCTCATTTGGGGATAAGGATGGATATGAGGGCAGTCTTTTGCTGGATATGATCTCAATCAGCGAACAGGTCAAACAGGATTCGCAAATAGCAGAAGACCCTGTGATGATCGATGCAGAGGTTTTACAGTCTTCTGTGGAGAAACTTGTCAGATTAAGTGAACTGGGTGCGTTTTCTGAGGATTACATGGAAACAGGAGATGAGGAGGCTGTCACGAACTTTATTCATCATAGGTCAGTGATGCTTGTGAACCATTCCGCGATCCTTTCCCATTTGATCTGGAATATGAGAGAGGATTTTTATACCGGTCTCTTTCCGGGAATGTATGACACGGACGGCAAATACAGGATGGTCAAGCTCGACGGCGATATCAGGCCCGGACTATGCATCAATGCTTCCTGTGACGACAAAAAACTGGCCGGCACACTCTGCACAGAATATGTACGCCGGGTCAATGAAGAAAACCTGAAGAGCGGATGCAGGGCGCTGATCGAAGGTTCGGACATCAAAGCAGAGCGGCTTTTGGAACGCCAGATTGAGATGAACAGTCTTTTGGACAATGCGGCAGGAACCGTTACCGCACCCAGCGCGCAGCAGGATTCAGAGACCAGGAATATGATCCGATCGCTGACAAAGGACCTGTACAGCGGTCAGTCTGATGCAGAAGCATTTATGAAGGCGATGGAAGAGGCTTTCCGGCCGTCAGAAGACTAAACTGTTGCAATTGCATGAAACTATTAGTAAAGTAGCACAAAAACGAAAATCGTTTTTGTGCTACTTTTATTCATTCAATTCAAAAAAGTAAAATTCTAAATAAAATATTAACTTTACCTAATATTTATTTTTTTCGAAATCGAATACCATAAGGGTACCAAAGACGAACTCGAAGTGTCTTTTCATGTGAAGGAGGAAAATGAATATGAAAAAGAGATTCGCGAGAATTGCAGCAATTGCAGTAGCAGCTGTTATGGTTGGCTCACTTGCAGCTTGCGGCAGCAACGGCGGCGGTTCCGGCAGCGCAGCTCCGGAAAGCGGCAAAAAGGCATCAGGCGACACGATCACAGTTGGCGTTGTTTATCCGCAGACTGGTGCTCTGGCAGCATTTGGTGCAGGTACAGAGGAAATGTACGGATACGCAGTTGATGAGATCAACCAGGCAGGCGGTATCGAGGTTGACGGTTCTGCTAAGCAGATCGAGCTGGTTTACGCTGACTCCGAGTCAGATCCGACCAAGGCTTCTGAAGCAGCTAACAACCTGATCTCCAGCAAGGGCGTAGACATCATGCTGACAGCTAAGACAGCTGATACTACTGTTCCGGTAGCAGCAGCTTGCGAGCGTGCAGGCGTTGTATGTCTGTCCGTTGACACACCGGATGAAGCTTGGGCTACATCTGATTATCAGTACAGCTTCCATGCAGGATTCAACACAGAGAACGAGCTGAACTCTTTCAAGGATGCTTGGGACAAAGCTGGTATCGCCGGCGGTAAAGTTGGTGTTATGCATGCAACCGATACAGAAGGTCAGACCATGATCGGCGCAATCAGCGCATTCTGCGAAGCAAACGGTTACGAAGCATATGATCCGGGTGCTTACACATCTGGTTCTACAGATTACACATCCATCATCAACAACCTGAAGAAGGAAGGCTGCGACGCAGTAGTTGGCGTTATGCTGACATCTGACTTCGGTACATTCTTCTCACAGCTGAAATCTTCCGGTTACATGCCGAAAGTTACCACAGTTGCAAAAGCTACTCTGTTCAAAGAGGACGTAGATGCAGCAGGTGCTAACGGACTGGCAGACGGCCTTTGCTCTGAAGTATGGTGGACACCGTCTCATCCGTTCGTATCTTCTATCACAGGCGAGACCTGCGAAGATATCGGAAACAAATGGATGGAGCTGACAGGTGCTGAGTATGCTCCGGCTACAGCTGGTTATGACTATGCTAACGTAGAGATCCTGTACAACGTTCTGAAGAACGCTGGCACACTGGATACCAAGGCTTTAGTAGAAGCAGCAGACGCTCTGGCAATTGACACTGTTATCGGACCGGTTGACTTCAATGAGCAGCATTACTCCATTCAGCCGCTTGTAACAGGACAGTGGATCTACAACGAGGATGGCTCCTGGACACAGGAAATCATTGCTAATACGCAGGTTCCGGATTGCCCGACCACAGCTGAGCTGAAAGTAAACTAATCTAAGGTTTATGTAACTCCTCATAATTAAAGAACTGGCGAGAGGCCGCCGCATAACGTGGCGGCCTCTTCTCAGGTGAACACAAAGAAAAGGAGGTAGGGGATTGAGTGCTATATTAAAGGTACATGATCTTGGTATATCATTCGGAAGCAACCATGTCTTAAAGAGCATCAACTTTGAGCTCGGCGAAGGCGAGGTTTTGGGTGTGATCGGCCCGAACGGTGCCGGCAAGACCGTTATGCTGAACATCCTGACTGGTATTCTGAAGCCTACCAAGGGAACCATCGAATTCGATGGGAAAGAAATCGGACACGAAGGTGTGACCGAGCGTTGCCGCAGCGGTATCGGAAGAACATTCCAGGTTCCGCGTCCGTTCGAGCAGATGACCGTATTTGAGAACATCATGGTCGGCGGTGTATTTGGCGCAGGCATGAGCGAATCACAGGCAAAAGAGAAAGCACTGGAAGTAGCAAGTCTGATCAAACTGGAAGACAAGCTGGATCTGTTTGCAGGTAAGCTTGGACTTCTCGACAGAAAACGTCTCGAGATCGGACGTGCGCTTGCAACCGAGCCGAAGATCGTCCTTCTGGATGAGGTTGGCGGTGGCCTGACAGAGTCTGAAGTTGGTCTGATCATCAATCTGGTAAAAGACATTCAGAAACAGGGCGTAAGCGTAATCTGGATCGAGCACATCATCAGAACCATGCTGGAAGGTACCAACCGTGTTATGCTTCTGGCTGACGGTGTCGATGTCATCACCGGCCCGCCGCTTGAGGTTATGAACTCAGCAGAAGTTAAGAAGGTTTATATGGGAGGAGGCGACGACGAGTAATGAGTTTATTGGAAGTAAAAAACATTGACGTTCATTACGGCGATTTCCTCGCCATTCAGGATGTGTCGCTTAACGTAGAACCGGGCACGATCGTATCTCTGATCGGCGCTAACGGTGCCGGCAAATCCACCATTATGAATACAATTTGCGGCCTGAACAAGCCTACCAAAGGTGAGATCATCTTTGATGGCAACAACATTGGCGGCAAAAAAGCAAACCAGGTTGCGAGAATGGGTCTGACCATGTCTCCGGAAGGCAGCCACTGCTTTGAAAAGATGACGGTTCAGGATAACCTTTTGATGGGTGCATATCTGGAAAAAGGGCCGGAGCGTATGAAACGTCTCGAGGACGTTTATCGTCTGTTCCCGATCCTGAATGAAAAGAAGAACCAGCAGGCCACCTACCTTTCCGGTGGTCAGAGACAGATGCTTGCTATCGGCCGAGGCATTATGTCACAGCCGAAAATCCTGCTGCTGGATGAGATTTCACTCGGTCTTGCACCGGTTGTCATCAATGATATCTATGACAAACTGCAGGAGATCGCAGAGACAGGTCTTACAATGCTGATCGTAGAGCAGAACGTAACAAGATCTCTGTCAGCTTCCGATTATGCATATGTTATCCTTGAAGGCAAGGTAGTCATGGAAGGCAAGTCAAAAGAACTCAACGAATCTGAAGTAAACGATGCTTACTTTGGTATCGGCGATTTCGCTCATTAAGGAAAGGAGGACGTGTAAATGTTACAATGTATTATTACCGGTATCCTTCTGGGCGGTCTGTACTCCATGATCGGCATTGGTATGTCACTTGTTTTCGGTATCATGAAGCTGACAAACCTGGCACATGGTGACCTGATGATCCTGGGTACCTATATTACAATGGTTGTATCCAACGCGCTTGGCTTCAACCTGGTCATTTCTACTATCATATCCGTAATCGTCATGTGCGTTATCGGATTTGTCGTACAGCAGTTCCTGGTTAACCGGGTTATGGACAAAGGCGAGGCACCGGCTCTTCTGGTTACCTTCGGTCTTTCCATCTTCCTGGCAAACCTGATGCTGAAGATCTTCAGCGCTGACAACCAGCTGCTGACAAACAAGATGGCATCTGTAAACGTTATTACCACACCGGTATTATCTGTTTCAGCAAGCTACCTGATCAGTTTCATCGTAGCAGTTATCATCATCGTTGGTCTTGCACTTGTAATGCAGAAGACAAACTTCGGACGTTCCATCCGTGCAACCTCTGATGACCCGATGGCAGCAGAGCTGATGGGCGTTAATACCAAGATGGCATTTGCGGCTGCAATGGTTATCTGTATGGGTATCACAGCAGTAGCCGGAACACTGGTAGGTTCTACCTTTACATTCTATCCGTCATCCGGTACACAGTACCTGATCATCGCATTCGGTGTTGTTGTAATCGGTGGTATGGGAAGTCTGTTCGGTACACTGATCGGTGGTATCGTACTTGGTGTTGCTCAGCTTCTTGGCGGATTCGCATTCGGATCCGGTGTTCAGATGCTGATCGCTTACATCGTGTTACTCGTAATTCTGGCTCTCCGGCCAAACGGATTGTTCGCAACGTCTGCGGTGCGGAAATAAGGGGGGACGGATATTATGAAAATGAAAAAACAAAATTTAATCATCTTAATTATCGCTATCGTTGTGTTATTTGGAATTCTGCCGGCAGCAGGTTCAAACAACCTCCTTCAGATGGTAACGCTTATGTGCTTATACCTCGCAATGAGCCAGATGTGGAATCTTCTTGGCGGATATGCAGGTATGCTCTCCCTCGGCATGCAGGCGTTCATCGGAATCGGCGGTTATACACTGACGATCCTCTCGGTACAGTTTGGTGTTAACATTTATCTCTCCATCATCATCGGAGCAGTAATCTGTGCCCTGTTTGGACTTGCTGTATCACCGGCAATCTTCAAGATGAGCGGTGTATACTTCGCAATCGGTACATGGATCGTAGCAGAAGCTTTGAACGTATTCTTCTCAAACTGGAAGTTTGTCGGATACGCAAAAGACTGGAGTATCAACTCTGTATTTGGCATGAGCACAAGACAGCTGTATTACACCGCGCTGGTTGTAGCGGTAATCGCAACTCTTGTTGTTTACATCCTGCTTAGAACCAAGACAGGACTTGCATTGATGGCGATCCGTGACAGCGCTTCTGCAGCTGAGACCATGGGTGTTGAGATTTACAAGACAAAGCTTAGATGTTATGTTATCGCATGCTTCATGATGGGTCTCATCGGTGGCGCGCAGTACATGCAGACAGCATACATTAACCCGTCAACAGGATTCTCCATTAACTGGACTATCGCTATGACATTCGCTGTTATCATCGGTGGTCTGGGAACAATGGAAGGCCCGATCGTAGGTGCTGTACTCTACGTTATCATTACGCAGATCATGTACAACTTCCCGGGTATGTCAAACATCGTACTTGGTATCATCGCGATCGTTGTAATCCTGCTTGCTCCGGACGGAATCATGGGTACACTTTACAAGAAGACCGGATTCCAGGTTCTCTCGCCACGAAGGAGTATTCCGAAAGTGGGAGAAACAAAAGCGGCAGAATAAAACAATCTGCAAAAGTTCTAATACTCAACAGAACATTCAATACGAAAGAAGAAGCTGCATTTATGTGGCTTCTTCTTCGTTTTGTGTGAAATGAACAATTCTACCAATTCTCCATTTCATTTTTCCGAATTATCGTGTACAATGATTGCAGATACTAAATGGTAACTGTATATGCATAAGGGTTTATGAAATAGGAGGAAACATGGTATGAAAATATACAAATGTGAAAAATGCGGGAATATTGCGGCTATGGTCAATGATTCCGGTGTGACACCTGTTTGCTGCGGCGATAAGATGACAGAGCTTGTTCCGAACACCACTGATGCAGCACAGGAAAAGCATGTTCCGGTGATCGCGGTAGACGGACAGAAGGTTACCGTTACGGTTGGCTCAGTTGATCATCCGATGTTGGAAGAGCACTATATCACATTCATAATGCTCGAGACCAAACAGGGCAGACAGCGTAAAGTATTGAATCCGGGAGATGCGCCGAAGGCAGAATTCATGATCTGTGCAGATGATGAAGTTGTGGCAGCATACGAATACTGCAACCTGCACGGATTCTGGAAAGGAACATTGTAAGGAATCTGTTGCGGGTTTTGAAACAAGTTCTGAAATATGAATTGCTGCGAAGCAGAGTTACTTCGCTGTGACTGTACGCAATACAGAATCAAAAGGGGATTTTTCATCACTGATGTATGAAGAATCCCCTTTTTTTCTGTATTATACTGTTGAAAGAAGGAGAAAAACCGTCTATAATTAATTAGTTATATATGATACATAATTTTATAATTTGTCATTTAGGGGGAATTGTTTTATGAAAAAAATGAATCGTTGGGTGTACGCGATCATCGGCGTCATCGTAATGCTTCTTGCCGGCCTCGTTTATGCCTGGTCCGTTATGGCAAAGAGCATCGGTGCGACATATCCTGACTGGAGTCAGGGACAGCTGTCGATGACCTTCACACTCGTCATGGCATTTTTCTGCATCGGCGCGCTGATTGGTGGAATCATGTCAAAAAAAATCAGTCCAAAAATCTTTATCATCTGTGCAGGCGTTCTGTTCCTGATCGGTTTCCTGATCGCAGGTGCTACAGGCGCGACACCGGTGCTTCTGTATCTTGGCTTTGGCGTGATCGCCGGTCTTGGCGCAGGCTTTGCGTATACGACTGTTATGGGTACGATGTCAGCATGGTTCCCGGACAAACAGGGTCTGATCTCCGGTATCCTGCTGATGGGATTCGGTTTGAGTGCGTTTATCATCGGTAAAGTATTTGCTGCTGTCGCACCTCCCGGAGATGATGCATGGAGAGGAACTTTCCGTATCCTTGGTATCGTGATCTGTGTTGTCTTTGTAATCTGCAGCTTCTTCTTTACAAAGCCGGGCCCGGATTTTGCTCCACCGGCACCGAAAAAGCAGAAGACCGTCAGAGAGCCGGCAACCGAGATCAATCTTGGCCAGATGGTAAGACGTCCTACATTCTGGATGTACTATATCTGGGCAATCCTGGTTTCCGCAGCAGGCCTGGTACTGGTATCGCAGGCAAGTGGTATTGCGACACAGGTCGGAACATCGATCTCACCGGGTACGGTTGCAACGGTCGTTGGTCTGATCTCCATCTTAAACGGTGTTGGCCGTGTTATCTTCGGCGGACTGTTTGATAAGGTTGGATTCCGCCTGACGATTACATTGGATATGATCGTATTTGTCATCGCTGGTGCGATCCTGATCATGGCACTTAAGAGCGGTGCATTCCCGCTGATCATCCTTGGTTTCGTTGTGGGTGGTTTCGCATACGGCGGCGTTACTCCGACCAACTCGGCGATCATTGCGGATTTCTTTGGCAGAAAGAATTATGCGATGAACTTCTCGCTGATCAACACAAACCTTTTGATCGCATCCTTTGCATCCACGATTGCAGGAAAGCTGTATGATAACAGCGGTTCCTACATGAGCTGCCTGGTCATGATGATCGGTGCAGTTGTCCTTGGTGCGATCGTATCTGTTGCGATCAGACGGCCGAAAGCATAACGTCAGGCATACAAATATTGGTTTCTGAATATTAGAAACAAATAAAAGAGATGGGCAACAACAATTTATGTATTGTTGTGCGCATCTCTTTTTTTGTTTTGGTGAAAAGAAGGTCATGTATTTGTTGGTCCGCAACGATGTCTACCGCCGCATCAGTTTTTTGATCAGCGGCTCCGCAGCACGCAGATAGAATGGCCGAAGCTCATGATCCGCTTCCTTTAAGAGCTTTCTGATCGGCAGTTGCTGCGGACAGATCTTTTCACACTTTCCGCATCCGACGCATTTGCTTGGCGGGACCGTATTGGTCGCCATCGCGCTTGTTCGCAAGTACTCCGCCCGTGCGGTCTTTTTTCCTTCGCTTGCCATGGTGTTCCAGCTAAAGAATGTTGCTGGGATATCAATCCCTGCAGGACAGGGCATGCAATACCGGCAGCCGGTGCATCCGACACGGGTGTTTTTCTGAATAATGGTCTTTACCTGTTCGACAAGTGCACGTTCATCATCTGACATACAGCCCGGCAGCGCTTCTGCGGCGGTCTTCACATTTTCCTGCACCATTTCCAGGGAATTCATGCCGGATAAGACAACCGTTACGCCGGGCTGGTCATAGAGCCAGCGCAGTCCCATTTTTGCAGCTGAGTAGGTGCCTTCTGATCTTTTCTCATAGTCCGCGATCAGTTTCTTTGCTTCTTCCGGGACATTCGCCAGCTTCCCGCCTCTTAAGGGCTCCATGATGATCACCGGGATTCCTCTGCGTTGTGCTTCTTCAAGACCGGTTCTTCCGGCCTGTGAGATCTCATCAATATAATTGTACTGAATCTGGCAGAAGTCCCAATCATAGGCATCCAGGATCTTTAAGAACGCATCCGTATTTCCATGGAATGAGAAGCCGATGTTTTTGATCGTACCTTCCGCTTTCTTTTCCTCCAGGAAATCTCTCACGCCATTCTCTTCCAGATGCTTCCAGGTATCGACATCCGTCAGCATATGCATCAGATAGTTGTCAATATAGTTCGTACGCAGGCGCTTTAACTGTGTTTTGAACATTTCCTCTGCTTTTTTCCGGTCTTTTAAAAGATAATGCGGCAGCTTCGTCGCAATACAGATCTGCTCGCGGATCCCGTTCTTTTCCAAGATCTTTCCAAGTGCTTCCTCGCTTCCCTGATAGATGTATGCCGTGTCATAATAGTTGATACCCTGGCGATACGCTTCCATCAGCTCCTGCTCAGCCTTATCGAGATCGATAGAAGTACCGTTCTTTGAAAAACGCATACAGCCATATCCTAAAACCGACCAGTCGTCTCCATTTTTATTCTTTCGATATTGCATTATTTTCACTCCTTGTCTGCATTCTGGCAAACACCCGTTTTCGAATGATGAAATATACGATCAGCATCGCAATACTCGTGACCACCCAGGAAATCGGATAGATATAAACAAGCATTGCGTAGGTGTGGTGTGCCTGGAATATCGTGAACATCCAAATCAGACGGAATACACATGAGCCAAGCAGTGTGATCACAGTCGGCAAAACGGAATAACCCATGCCACGTAGCGTTGATCCGGTTATCTCAAATATACCACTGATATAGTGAACTGAAAAGGCTCTCATCATCCGGTAGATCGCATAGGACATGACAAGCGCATCTGTCGTATACAGTTCGACGAAAAAGTTTCGCCCCAGCATGATCACGGCAACCAGGATCGCAGAGCCTAAAAGGCCCAGTCCCAGACAGAGGCGGTAGACCTTTTTGCATCGTTCAATCTCACCGGCACCGAAATTCTGACTCGTAAATGTGACCGATGTCTGGCTGAACGCATTGATCATAAAGAAGCTGAAGATGTCAAAACTGACCGCGGCGGAAAAGCCTGCCATGACAGAGGAACCGAAGCTGTTGATTCCGCTCTGGATCACGATGTTGGAGATCGAAAAGACGACGCCCTGCAGCCCGGTCGGGATGCCGATCCGAAGGATCTGATTCATGCATTCCCTATCAATGTGCAGATTCCGAAGTGACAGTCGGATATCACTTTCCTCGTGTGTCAGGAAATAGAGTACCATACATGCACTGATTCCGTTTGAGATCAGTGTTGCCAGTGCGACGCCCGCGACGCTCATCTGGAATACGATGACAAAAAGCAGGTTTAATGCCACGTTTACAACACCAGAGAACATCAGGCAGTAAAGCGGTCTTCTGGTATCGCCGACACTCCGTAAGATGGATGAACCGAAGTTATAGATCATAAAGAACGGCATGCCGAGAAAATAGATCCGCAGGTACAATGCTGCCAGATCGATCACATCACTTGGCGCGCCCATCAGGATTAGGATCGGCTTTGCAAATACATTTCCGATCACGAGCAGCAGAAAACCGCAGACGATCGCCAGTGTCATAGCGGTATGGACCGCATCCGGAATGCCTTTTCGCCTGCCTTCTCCGATCATTCGGGCAATCAGGACATTCGAGCCGATCGATACCCCGACGAACAGATTGATCAGAAGTGTAATTAAAGATCCGTTGCTTCCGACCGCCGCCAGTGCAGCACTGCCGGCAAACCGTCCGACGATCGCCTGATCGGCCGTGTTGAACAGCTGCTGTAAAAGGCTTGTTGCCGCAAGCGGCAGTGCGAACAGTAGTATTTTTTTGAAAAGAGGCCCGTGCAGCATATCGATCTGTCGGGACTTTTGGGCCTTTGCCAAGTGACTCGCTTCCTTTCGTTTTCAAAGTATCTCTATACTATACACGAAATGGATGTCAAATGGCAATCTGTCGAATTTGCTTTAGAGATATTTTTGCAGCTTCTTTTCATTCGCTCTGAAAAAGTGTAAAATAAATAATAACTCTAAAACGTAGAAAAAGCGGAGGAGAGAGCCATGAAATACGATTGGATTATTACTGTGGGACGTGAGTTTTGTACCGGCGGCGCGGATGCTGCAAAGGAACTTGCAAAACGGCTGAACTATCGCTACCTGGACAAGGTGTTGGTTGATGAAACAGCAGAGGTGATGGAAGTCAGCAAGGAAATGGTGGAAAAGAATGATGAAACGCCGGAAGGATATCTGGATATTCCGCCACATTGGTATATGGATGAAGATGATCCAACTGTGCTTTTGACAGATGCTGCAAGGGTGGTCAATGCACAGACAGATGTCATCATGAAATACGCAAAAGAAAGAAACTGTGTAATCGTAGGACGATGTGCAGATTATATTCTGCGCGATGAACCGCATCTTTTGAGAGTATTTTTCTATGCGGACTTTAACGAGCGGGTAAAGATCGCAATGAAACGTTATGGTCTGACCGATTCGAAAGCGAGACGCCTGATCAGAAAGACAGACAAGCAGCGCGCGACCTACTATAACCGCAACACGAGAAAACGTCAGTGGGGTCACCCGGCAAGCTATGATCTGTATCTGAATCTGGTAGATCTGGGCATTGATGGTGCGATCGATGCGATCATGGAACGGATCGATCTTGAAGAGCGGATCCACGGACACCAGAATGGAGAAAAGGAGCAGCAGTGAAAACAGGTTTGATCATGGAAGGTGGCGCGATGCGCGGCATGTTCACAGCAGGTGTGATCGATGTCATGATGGAGCATGACATTCGATACGATGGCGCGATCGGTGTATCCGCCGGAGCAAGCTTTGGTTGCAATTACCAGTCATGGCAGATTGGGCGTGTGATTCGGTATAACGAGCGCTTTGCGAAGGATCCGCGGTTTGGAAGTATGCGATCGCTTCTCTTGACAGGCGATTACTATGGTGCGGAATTTTGTTATCACAGACTGCCGACAGAGTTAGATTATTTTGATGTGGAGACCTTTGAGAGCAATCCGATGGAATTTTACTGTGTCTGTACGGATGTCGATACCGGAAAGGCAGTTTACCACAAGTGTAAAGACGGTAAATATGAAGATCTGGAATGGATCCGTGCATCCGCTTCCATGCCGATCTTCTCAGAACCGGTTCAGATCGGCGGTCGTCGCTTATTAGACGGCGGCATCTCGGATTCGATCCCGCTAAAGTATTTTCAGTATAAAGGATTTGACCGAAATGTTGTCATCCTGACGCAGCCGAAAGGATATGTGAAGAAAAAGAGTAAGGCAGCACCTTTGATCCCGATCGCCTTGCGGAAATATCCGATGGTTGCAAAGCGGCTGGCGAACAGGGCAGAGGCTTACAACAGGCAGGTGGCTTATGTGGAAGAGCAGGCGGCACTTGGCAATACGCTGGTGATTTATCCGCCGTGTGAACTTGAAGTCGGAAAGACAGAACACGATCCGAACAAGCTGCGTCTGGTCTATGAGATCGGAAGGGAAGAAGGCGAGCGGATGCTCGAAGAAGTCGTAGAATTCCTGAAAGACAATGCTTGATAATGCATCGTGCATGATATATGATATGTATAGTTGTTTTAGTTATCTATGGGAGCAGAGATCATGCATTCTGTCATATGGCAGAGAAAGGACAAGAGATGGGATTCAATAAACCAACTGAGGAGATGCTTGAAAAGTTAAAAGCCGCTGTCCCGGGAAGAGTATATCTTGGGGAGGACATCAGCGAAGATTTCACACATGATGAGTATGATGTGCACGGTCATTTTATGCCGGATGCGGTTGTTTCATGTAAGACGACAGAAGAAGTATCCGCAGTCTGCAAGTTGTGCTATGAATATGAAGTGCCGATCGTACCGCGTGGCGCCGGCACCGGTCTTTCCGGTGGATGCGTACCGACCTCCGGTGGAGTTGTGATCGATCTGCAGAAGATGAATCAGATTCATGAGATCGATCTGGATAACCTGGTGATCCGTGCGCAGGCAGGCGCACTGATCGATGACGTGCAGAAGGCTTGCCAGGACAAGGGCATGCTGTATCCGCCAGATCCGGGCGAAAAGTTTGCGACACTTGGAGGAAATGTGGCAACAAACGCAGGCGGCATGCGTGCCTGCAAGTACGGCTGCACCAGAGACTGGGTGCTGGCGATGACCGTTGTTATGCCGAATGGCGACATCATGCGGTTTGGTGCTGAGGTCAGCAAGAACTGCTCCGGATACAGTCTGATGAACCTGATGTGCGGATCGGAAGGAACGCTTGGCATCATCACAGAGCTTTCCATGCGCATTGCGCCGAATCCGACCGGAACCATCAGCTTCCTGGCACCGTTTACTGACGTTGAGACCTGTATCGCATGTGTCAGCAAGGTAAAACTAGCAAACCTGAATCCGCAGGCGCTGGAATTCATGGATCGTGAGAATGTGGCATCCGTAGAAAAATTCCTGGATAAAAAGGTTTATCCGGATAAGATCGACGGAGAAGAAGTCGGCGCATATCTTCTGGTGAACTTTGAAGTGTTCAGCGACGATGAGATCGATGATCTGCTGGAAAAAGCA
Source organism: Lachnospiraceae bacterium (assembly GCA_015057865.1). Lineage (GTDB taxonomy): Bacteria > Bacillota > Clostridia > Lachnospirales > Lachnospiraceae > SY8519. The sequence goes on along the minus strand of SVDH01000003.1, from coordinate 79,310 downwards.
GCAGAGCTGTTTGTGGAAAACGGCGCACTGGATGTCATGGTTTATGACACACCGGCAGCACTTGCGAATGCATGGCTGGTAAGAGGCTCTGCGCTCGAAGCAATCTTAGAGCAGTTTGAACTCACAGACGAATGTGATGTGGTCGTTCCGATCAGCCATCTGGCAGAACTGATCAATTACTGCAATTCCCTGCAGGAGGAGACCGGTGTTGCGATCCGTCTGACCGGACATGCGGGAGACGGAAACGTGCATGTCAGCCTCTGCGTCAATGATATGAGCCAGGAAGAGTTCGAAGCAATCTGTAAAGAATGCTTTGATAAGATCTATGCAAAAGGCAAGGAACTCGAAGGTGCTGTCAGCGGTGAGCACGGTATCGGCAACTGCAGGATCGACCGTCTGGAGGAATATCTTGGCAAAGAGCAGATGGATCTGATGGTAGCAATCAAAAAAGCATGTGATCCGAAGATGCTCTTAAATCCGGGCAAGGTCTGCTATTCACTTTGATGAACGAAGGCGACAGGGGGCGCTCAGGGAGACAGAGAACCGTCCCCTGTCTCCCCGAAACCGGTTGACGAAACCAAATAAGAATTATATAATGAGGAAGCCGTAAATAACTTTGATTAGAAGAGACTATCGAAGTTGCGATACGGCTTCTTTTTTGAATATGGGTTAGTTGATGCTGACTATTATTTGTGACATATAACAAACCGGTCAGAGGATTCGAAATCAACAAGATCGTATACGGAATAGAGGAGAAGCAACAAGAACCGGAGGGAGAAGAACATGAGATCAGGTTTTCTGAATTCAAAATATGCAGATCTGAACAGACTGCCGGAACCATACTGCCATATGGAACCGCGGACGATCAATAAGGACTATATGTCCGTTTATAATGAGGGCCAGCGGCTGGCAGAGGCAAACGGAATCATTATCCGTGCAGCACTGGAGTATTTTGCAGGCAATCAGGCACGGACTGCACTTGTGAAGGTGAGTGAGACCAGCTATGCCACAGAAGCGATGACAGATCAGGGCATTCTGATCACAAGTGTGCATACAAACGGGCGTGTCCGCAGTGCGCTTCGGAAAGACGACGGCAGTTATGTAGCAGTTCCGGCATTTGATGCAGAAGAACCGATCGATACGATGCCGGTATTGCTCGGATTTTTCCCGATGTTAAGAGAGCAGTTTGAGGAAGTCTCCCGGCTCCTTGATCATATGCAGGAGGACAGTCAGAACCTGCGGGATTACGCGGCAGGGGATCTGTATAAACTGTCGGATTCCATTTACCGGATCTTCACGGAAAAAAGGATCGAGACGGACTTAAAGAGCAACGGCATTGCTTATCTGGATCCGGAAGCGGTAACCATCGGCGGACTTCGTTCCAACAGAGTTCTTTGCGGGGCACCGTCCGTTCTGGCAGAGGAACCGGGTGAAAAGAAGAAAACAGAAGGAATGACAGTGGCAGAGGCAAAAGAGGAGTTTGCTGCATTTGCCGCTGAAAACGAATGGACCAAAGAAGAAGAGCAGTTTATTCCGGTATTTGAGGAAGACTTCCTTGTGCCGGAAGAAACATTGAAAATGGCTCGCCGTTATGTAGCATCCAGAGGAGAGCGCAGACCGATGGTCAATTTCATGTGGCGCGGTATTACTGCGTACGGCAAATCGACCGGTGTCGAGATCATGGCCTGCATCCTTCATATGCCGCTTCTGCGCGTGACCTGCAACAGCAATATGGAAACGCAGGATTTCTTAAGTGATTTTGTCCCGAATACCAATACAGAGGGCAAGTCGGATGCGCCGCGTTTCATGCATGTGGAATCCAACTATGTAAAAGCACTTGAACGCGGATATATCGTGGAAGTACAGGAGATTTCCAGAATCAAGGACAGCGGTGTGCTGGTCGGCTTAAATGAGTACGACAGAGCAGGTGCGATGATCCCGCTGGTTGACGGAACCTATACAAGACGGCATAAGAGAGCACTGGTCGTTTATACGGATAACGTCGGATACAATTCCTGCCGTCCGATCGATGCATCTGTTATCCGTCGTATGTCCTTTATCATTGACAGCTATGATTTGCCAAAGGAAAAGACGATGGCACGACTTGAACTCAATACCGGCGTGCATAATCAGGGTGTTTTGGAAAAATGCTATCAGGTATGGCGGAAAGTCCGCGACTTCTGTTACACAAGAGGCATGACGGATGGCAGCATTTCCCTGTCAGAACTGGAAATGTGGGTGCTGGCAGTGAAGCTTGACGGATACAGCAATTTCCGTGAAAACTGCATCGAATGTGTCGTATCAAAAGCAACCAATGACATCGAAGAACAGGAGGAGATCATTTCTTCTGTTCTGGACCTGTATCTATAGATCTCGTCCGAATCTTTGATTCGGCTAACGGACCACATGCGTTAGCTGTGTGCGAGGAGCTGTTTTATGAGCAGTGTTTTTTCAGAAAAAGTAAAAGAACGGCAACAGGATCTGTCGGCGGAGGAAATCCCGTTTTCGGCGATCGCTCAGTCTTCTTATTTCAGACAGTATCTGCAGGGCTTTTTAACTTCTCTTACGAGTGATCTGGATCTTCCGATGATCGTAAAGATCGTATATCAGCCGATCGCGCGCCGGACGAGCAGCATGCAGGGAGCCGGTGTGGCACGCATTGAGGAAAAGAAGCAAAATGACTGGGCAAGTCTGGCACAACCATCATCCGCAGCCGGCAACGGAAGCGGATGTGCATCCTGCGGTGGGTGTGGCGGCAATGAAGAAGAGAGCCGATTACCCGCCGCGTTACGGAAGCAGGAGATGATCCATGCGGATTCCACGGAAGAAATGCTCGACGATGGGGAAGAACGGATCCGTCTGTCTCGCCTGAACGGAAAGGAGATCGTGATCAATGCAGCCCATCCGCTGATCACATCCTATGCGACGCTGGAAAACAAAATGTTCTGTATTCTGGGACTTCTTTTTCATGAGACAGGCCATCTGATGTTTATGAATCTGAAAGGCGAGAATGCCTGCGTTCAGGAAGTTCTTAAGGGACGGCTGCCGTTTGAAGAGGAGTTTCTGGCAGATCATCTGGTGTCGAAGTTTTTCCTGCGGGCAGTGCGGTTTGATCTGTTCCGACCGTTATTTGCGAAGATCTACCACGATCTGGCAAGCGTGATCAGTGATCACCATGATGAAGAGCGGATCTGTCAAACCGGAGGTGTGTTGCTTCGAAAAGGGATTCAGACATTACGGGAAGCGCAGTATGCGACCGTTCGCTCTCTGGATGAAATGGAGGCGGATGAGTCCTGCGGGCCGTTTGCAACGGTACTGGCCATGGTATATCAGTATCTTCGCTATGGCAGCATTTTTGTGATCGATGAAGAGACCAAAGCAAGCCGTTCAAGGCTTGGCTTTATGAAACGGATCAAACCGGATCTGGACGCTGCGCTGGCAGCAGATTCGGTCAAAGAAAAGTATCTGTGCATTAACAATATCGTCCTGAAAATGTGGCCACTGATGCATCTTGAGCCGCCGGAGCACGGCTCCGAGTCCGGCATGGTATCACAGGAATCCGATACGGAATTATCCTATGAGTATGACGAGGAAAATGCCGTGTTTGAGGGCGACGGTGACGGAGAGCGACAGGAGCTTGAAAAAAAGGAAGACGAGAATGCCGAGGAGCAGGAAGGTTCCGGCGCAAAGGCACATGATACAGAAGAGTATGACGAGGACGGCTCCCGGTCCGGCTCCGGCAGCGATGAGACAATGGAAGAGGCCGTGGAGGAAGATGCCATGGCGCAGATCGCACAGGGGATGGATGAAGCAGGCGGTATGAGCTTTTCAGAGCAGCCTTCGTTTATCCCTGAAGGATCACCTTCCGGTCATAGCGGTGCCGGCAGTATGACGACGGCAGCAGAGGCAGACATTTCCGGCGGTTCGGATCCGGTTGAAATGATCGAGCCGGGGATTCGCAAGATCAAGGAATCCATGATCGAAGACATGGCCGAAGAGCAGGTGGCACAGGAAGCAGTGAACGGCTCTCTGATCATGATCAATAACGGCAATGCGTTTACTTCCCATAAGGGCATCCTGCCGAATCTTGTCAAGGCAAAGCCGACAGAAGAGGACCGGATTGAGTACGAAGCAGTCGCAAAGGAATATATGTCCTTTATCAGAAAAACAGAGCGTGAGATCCGTAAGATCATGCAGGAAGAGACAATCGCTAAGCAGCGACGCCGGATCATGGGGCGTGAGATCGACACGAGAAATCTGTATAAGCTCGATCAGCGCTATTTCATGAAAAAGAAAAACCCGGAAAAGCAGCTTGATATGGCGATTGCGATCCTGGTGGACAACAGCGGATCGATGCGCGGAGAACGGCTGGAGTCTGCAAAAGAAGCAGCGATCCTTTTGAATGAAGTACTGGAACGGCTGGAGATTCCGTTTATGATCGCGGGACACAACTGTCAGGATGTGCCTCAGATCTGTTTTTATAAAATGTTTGAAGACCATCGCTCCGCAAAGTATTCGGTCAACCGGATGCAGCCGGCCGGAGACAACAGAGACGGCCTGGCGATCGATGTGGTGAGCCGGTTTTTGCTGGAGCGGGACGAGAAGGACAAACTGTTCCTGATCATATCCGACGGCCAGCCTAATGCGAGCGGTTATACCGGCGAACCTGCCAGACAGGATATCCGCCAGATCGTACGGCGGCTTAGAGCGGAGGAAGTCAAGACGATTGCCTTTGCGATCGGAGATGATAAGCCACAGATCCGCAGTATTTACGGGGAGTCATTTGTGGATATCACAGACCACGACCAGTTCCCGAAGCGGTTATCGAAGATGATCGAAAAAGAAATCGTGGCGCGGCTGTAGATTAGAGGAATCATTATGACACAACAAGAACAGGAATTCTGGCTTGAAAAGGTCAGCAATAACGGCATGGAGCTGGCGAATGCTCCGGAGCAGACAGAAGAACTCTGTAAGGCGGCAGTGACGCGCAGCCCATGGGCACTGCAATTTGTAAAAGATCAGACAGAAGAAATTTGTGAGATTGCAGTCGGTAAAATGGGAATGACACTGGCTTCTGTGAAGGAAAAGACGCCACATCTTTGTTTGGTGGCAGTCAGACAGACTGGAATGGCGTTGCAACATATTTCAAATCCGACAGAAGAAATGTGTATAGAAGCAATCCGTCAACGGGCAGAAGCAATCAAGTTTGTTGAACATCCATCTATAAGACTATGCAAAGAAGCAGTTTGTTTGGATGGAAAGGTTCTGAAATACATCGGAAACCCGACAGAAGAAATCTGTGAACTTGCGGTCATGCAGAATCCGAAAGCGATCGCATATGTGAAAGATAAGAGCGAGCGGCTGCAGCAGATTGAAAAAATCGCGAATGATCCGTTTTCAATCCTGGATATGAAAAGTCCGTCAGAGGAAGCATGTCTGCTTGCAGTCCGCTCGGACTGGAGTGTATTTGAATACCTGCCGATGCAGACAGAGGAGATCTGCCTGGAAGCAGTGCAGCAAAAAGGCGAGCTGCTGGCGTATGTGGATGAGCAGACACTTCCGGTCTGCAGGGCAGCTGTGGCACAGAGCCCGAAGGCGATTCGATTCGTTGAAGAATGGTATAAAGAAGACCTGTAAATGATCAGGAACTGCGGTTTCAATCAGAAATCGCAGTCCTGTTTTTTTGAATTAATGAGCATTTTGATATTTCGGTGATGTGATCAGTCCTTCAACTCGGGGAAATAATTGACCAGGTCATGATAGATCTCTCCAAAATTGACCTGGAATGCTCCGTCACTGATATGTACCGGAATCGTATCTTCCATTCCGTAGATCCGGTGGATGATATCCTCTTCGAATACGCTGACCATGATCCGCTTTTCTTTCAGATCAATGATCCAGTATTCTTTGACACCCGCATTGGCATATTTTGCGCCTTTGATCACAATATCCTTTTTCCTGGTGGACGGCGAGAGAACTTCGATGATCAGATCCGGCGCACCATAATATCGCCCGTCCCGGAAACGGGAGGAATCGCAGGTTCCAAATACATCAGGCTGGACGATCGTCTTATCATCACAATCAAGCTGCACATCGAGCGGAGAGATAAACGGCCGGCAATCTGTCTGCTGGCTCTTTGCCTGCGATAGCAGGGTGTGATAAATCTCTCCTGCCAAAAACTGATGATATCCGGTCGGAGCAGCCATATCATAAAAGACACCGTCGATCAGCTCAACACGACGCTCCTCGGGAAGCGCCAGATAATCTTCCAATGTATATTCTCCCGGTTTTTTTTCGCTGGGGGATTTCTTTTGCGCACCATAGGATGCTGCAGCTTCGGAAACGAGCGCATCAGGTGAGTCATATCCTGTCTCCGGTAACGGAGACAACCGGAACAGTGCTTCTTCGAGGGCACGTATGGTCTCATATCGTGGGGAGGCTGTCGCACCACTTAATACCTTTTGAATGGTAGACAGCGGTACGCCGGAAATCTCAGAGAGCTTCTTATATGATAATCCTAAGTCCTTTGCCTGCTGTTTGATCTTTTCGATTCTCATGGGCGTCCCTCCTTCTACCTGTGCTTTTCCAATCAGTTACGAATCAATTATCTGAAGACCAATACCATTATAAAACCAAATCAATTCCATGTCAATGCCATAAATGGAAACAACTATCAGTAATTTCCATATATGGAAATACCTCTACTTGATTTCATATACAAAATAAGATATGATGTGAGTAATAAGACCATACAATTCACAGGAGCAGTCATGAAGGAAAAGAAAGCAGTTTTTACGATCGCACTGATCGTCATTAATATCGCAGTCTTTGCGGTGGAGACCATTGCAGGCGGCAGCGAGAATACACAGGTCGCGCTGAAGTTTGGCGCAGCATATGCACCACTTGTCTTTTCAGGAGATTATTATCGTCTGTTTACGGCGATGTTTTTACACTTCGGTGCATTTCACCTGCTGATGAACATGATATCGCTCGGGGTATTAGGGCCGGCAGTGGAAAAACTGTTCGGGAAGATCCGTTTTCTTTTGATCTATCTGATCGGCGGGATCGTTGGAAATGTTTTGAGTATGTATTTGGATGTCTGGCTTGACCGGAACGCACTGTCGGCCGGAGCGAGTGGGGCGATTTTCGCGCTGTTCGGTGCATATCTTGTTATGGCGCTTTCTAAAAAATTTACCGGATTATCTGTTCCGCGTGTGTTGATCGCGATCGTCATCTCTTTGGTACCGGGATTTGAGATGCATTCGATCAATATGACGGCGCATCTGGGCGGTTTGATCGGAGGTTTTATCGTTTCACTGATTCTGCTTCCGACAGTCGGGAAAAAACGAAGGCTGAAGTAACAGAAAAGTAATACAGATGAGACATTAGGAGGGGTCACATGTCCATACAGGCAGCATTTATGGTCCCGCATCCGCCGATGATCATTCCGGCGGTCGGCAGAGGAAGCGAAGATCAGATCAAAACGACCATTCGTGCATACGAACAGGTCGCGGATGAGATTGCGGCGTTACAGCCTGAGACGATCATTATCACAAGCCCGCATACGACGATGTATATGGACTATTTTCATATCTCGCCGGGAGATGAGGCTGACGGTTCATTTGCATCATTTCGGGCATCGTCTGTCCGGTTTCATGAAAGATACGATGAGGAGCTGACGGCGCAGATCGAATGCCTGGCAGATGCGAATAATCTTTCTGCGGGCACGCTTGGAGAGCGTGAACCGGCACTGGATCACGGGACGATGGTTCCGCTTTGGTTCATCCGCCAAAAGTATACGGATTTTAAGATTGTCAGGGTCGGGCTTTCCGGACTGCCTTTAACGGAGCATTACAGACTCGGCCTGCTGATCCGCCAGGCGGTAGAAGAACTTGATCGAAAAGCTGTCTTTGTGGCAAGCGGTGATCTTTCACACAAGCTGCAGCATTACGGTCCTTATGGATTTGCTAAAGAAGGACCGCAGTATGACGAACGGATCATGGATGTCTGCGGGCGGGCTGCATTTGATGAATTGTTTGATTTCTCCGATGGCTTTTGTGAAAAGGCAGCGGAGTGCGGGCACAGGTCCTTTACCATTATGGCAGGCGCTTTTGACGGTTGTGCGGTGAAAGCGACACCGCTTTCTCATGAAGATGTGACAGGTGTCGGATACGGAATATGTACGTTCTATCCACAGGAAAAGGATGAAAAGCGGCATTTCTTAAAGCAGTATCTGGATACGCAGGAAGCAGAACTGAATGAACAGAGAGCTCAGTCGGATGACTATGTCAGACTCGCGAGGGCATCTCTGGAAAGCTATATCCGGACAGGGGAAACGATCGCTGTGCCGGAGGATCTTCCGGAAGAAATGCTGCACACGAAGGCAGGTGCGTTTGTCTCGATCCATAAGCAGGGGAAGCTGCGCGGATGCATTGGGACGATCCTGCCGACGACAGGGTCCGTGGCAGAAGAGATCATTCAGAATGCGGTCAGTGCCTCGACAAGGGATCCCCGGTTTGATGCGATCACGGAAGATGAGCTGAAGTGGCTCGAGATCAATGTCGATGTGCTTGGCGAACCGGAGGATATCGATTCTCCTGACCAGCTTGACGTTAAGAGATATGGTGTGATCGTCAGCAAGGGATTCAAGAGAGGATTGCTTTTGCCGGATCTTGAAGGGGTTGATACGGTGGAGGATCAGATCGCGATCGCGATGCAGAAGGCCGGTATCGCACCGGGGACAAAAGTCAATCTGCAGCGGTTTGAAGTGATCCGACATACATGATACGATATTAGAAAACATGACAATAATGGAGGTATATACTATGAAAGTATTGATCATCAATGGCAGCCCACGGGTGAATGGAAACACTACAATAGCTGTCAATGAAATGGTGAAAGTTTTTGAAAAGGAAGATATCGAGCCCGTCGTATATCAGATCGGGCAGAAGGATATTCGCGGATGCATTGCCTGCGGGAACTGCATGAAGAATGGAAAATGTGTATTTGATGATGTGGTCAATGAGCTTGCGCCGGTATTGGAAGAGGCGGACGGGTTGGTTGTTGCAACGCCGGTATATTATGCTTCGGCAAATGCGACACTGATTGCATGCCTGGACAGGCTGTTTTACAGCACGTCATTTGATAAGACCATGAAGGTCGGTGCAGCGATCGCAGTGGCAAGACGGGGTGGCTGCTCCGCTACTTTTGATGAGTTGAACAAGTATTTTACGATTTCAAACATGCCCATTGCATCGGGACAGTACTGGAACTGTGTGCATGGAAGGGAAAGAGGAGAAGCCTGTCAGGATCTGGAAGGCTTGCAGACAGTGCGTGGCGTAGCCAGAAATATGTCCTTTTTGATCAAGAGCATTGCACTCGGAAAAGAAGTATACGGTTTGCCGGAAAAGGAAACATGGCAGCCGACACATTTCATTCGTTAACAGGAGAGGAGCATGGCAGAGTGTAGCGTTTGTTTCAGACATTGCAGACTGAATGAAGGTCAGATCGGGTTTTGCAGGGGACGCATCTGTAAGGACGGCGTGGTACAGGCCAGAAACTATGGGAAGGTAACATCGCTTGCACTGGATCCGATCGAAAAGAAGCCGCTTGCCCGTTTTTATCCCGGAAGCAGGATCCTTTCTGTGGGAAGCTATGGATGTAATCTGCGCTGTCCCTTTTGCCAGAATCATGAGATTTCGTGGTCGGAAGAAGCAGAGCGTTTCAACGAGACAACGGAGTATATCTCTCCGGAAGAGCTGGCGGCGACTGCGCAGTATTATGAGCGCAAAAAGAACATCGGTGTGGCGTTTACCTATAACGAGCCTCTGATCGGGTATGAATATGTCAGGGATACGGCAAAGCTGGTCCACGAAGCCGGTATGAAAAATGTGCTGGTGACAAACGGAACCACGGAAATTGCTGTGCTGGAAGAACTGCTGTCGTATATCGATGCAATGAACATCGATCTGAAGGGTTTTACCGACCGCTATTATCAAGACGTGCTTGGCGGTGACCGTCAAATGGTGCTTTCTTTTATCAAACGTGCGGTGCAGAAATGTCATGTGGAGCTCACGACCCTGATCATCCCGGGAGAGAACGATTCGGTTGATGAGATACGGCAGATGTGCCGATGGATCTTATCCTTAAAAGATGCAAACGGAGAGACCATCGGTCAGAATGTCCCGCTGCACATTTCCAGATTTTTCCCGCGATTCCATATGACAGACAGGCAGGCAACGGATGTTCCACATATCTATCAGTTGGCAGAAGTCGCAAGAGAATCTCTGAAATATGTATATACCGGTAACTGTTGATTGACGATGAATGATTCGTCAGGAAAAAGGAAATCATTATGTCAGAAAACAAAGAAGTGATCAATCAGGCAGCACCTATGACCAAAGAAGAAATACAGGTATTCCGCACCAAGCTTGGCAAAAGCCATAAGAACCAGAAGGACTGGGATCTTCTGGAGCATGTGTTTGAAGGGAAAATACTCTATACGGCAAAGCCGACCCAACTTCGCATGCAGAGAAAGTATTCCACAGAAGGCATCCTGACACATGGCAACGCGCTTTTGGTGTTTACCAGTCAGGAATGCTGTGCAAGATACCTGGCAAGAGTGGGAATCGCAAATGATAAATACATGTCCCTTCGCGAGATCTCATATGCTTCCGTGCGGGATATTGCAGAGAAGCACCAGAAGATGGCATACATTGATCTGAATGAACCGGTGTCACAGAAAATCGCCGGAATCGATGGGAAAGCAGGATTGTTTCGTGTGTTTGCGGTTTCGAAATAGAAACCTCTTGACTTTTCGAAAAAAATTCATGTAGAATAAACGACGATCGAGCAGCGAATGCGTAAGTCCAGATTTTGGACTTACGCATTTTCTTTTTTTGGAGGAAAACATGAAACAGGAAGCAGAAAGCAAACTGGGAACCGTCCCGGTAAACAAATTATTATTGGGCATGGGCATCCCGATGATCTTATCGATGATGCTGCAGGCAGTCTACAATATTGTCGACAGTGCATTTGTATCGAATATGCCACAAAACGGAGAGGCAGCATTAAATGCATTGACACTGGCATTCCCGATTCAGATGCTGATGGTGGCAGTGGCGATCGGAACCGGTGTAGGAGCAAACGCGTTGCTCTCGAAAAGTCTGGGACAGGGAGATCCGGAAAAAGCCAGCAGAGTAGCAGGGAATGCACTGTTTCTCGGCGTGGTAATCTATGTTGCATGTCTGGCATTTGGCCTGTTTGGTGCAAGAGCCTACATTGCGACACAGACAACCAATCCACTGATTTTAGAGATGGGAACCAGCTACCTTTCCATATGCTGTTGTGTGTCCATGGGTATCATCTTTTTTGCAATGTTTGAAAAACTTCTGCAGGCAACCGGCAGATCCGTGTATTCGACCATCGCACAGATCGTTGGTGCTGCAGTGAATATCGTGCTGGATCCAATCATGATCTATGGATTGTTTGATATGCCGGCGCTTGGCGTGCAGGGTGCTGCATATGCGACGATCATTGGTCAGATTGCCTCTGCGCTGACGGGGCTTATTTTCCACCTGCGTTTTAACGTAGAGTTGAAGAAATCCATTCGCTATATGAAACCGGATACAGCATTGATCAAAGGAATCTACGCAATCGGGCTTCCGGCGATCATTGCCCAGGCGCTGATGTCTGTCATGACCTATGGAATGAATATAATTTTGGGTCGGATCGATGAATCGGTCGTGACTGCATACGGGCTTTATTATAAGATCCAACAGTTTCTGCTGTTTGCCGCATTCGGGCTGCGTGACGCGATCACGCCTGTGGTTTCTTACAATCATGGCAAGCAGGACAAAGAGCGGATCAATGCAGGCATCAAATATGGCATGCGCTATACCCTGATCATTATGGCGGTCGGAATGATTGTGATCGAACTATTCGCCAAGCCGTTTTCAGCGGTTTTTGGTCTTTCCGGGCAGACACAGCTGCTTACGATCAGCGCAATGCATTTCATTACATTAAGCTTTCTGTTTGCCGGCGCTAATGTAGCATTCCAGGGAATCTTCCAGGCATTGGATGCCGGAATGGAGTCCCTGATCATTTCAGTCTGCAGACAGTTCCTGTTTGTTCTGCCGGTCGCATTTGTGTTTTCCATGATCGTCGGAAATGATCTGCAAAGAATCTGGATCGTATGGCTGACCTTTCTGATCGCAGAGGGACTCTCTGTCATGATCGCTATGCGCTTTATGCGAAAGATCCGGCTTCAGAAGGTTGAAGGAATGAAAGACTTTCATGCAGAGCTTGCACATGGTAATATGGTGACAAGAACAAGCTGATCAGATGAAATGTATATGAGCAGGAGGGAATCAGGATGAAACTGCAGCATATGACGATTTTTTCAAAGGATATTGATGCATCTGTCAAATTCTATCAGGAAGTCACAGGCCTTACCATTGCCCGCGAGGTGCGCGGCGGGCTGCATGATGTTGTATTCTTAAATGACGGGACACAGCCGTTTTGTCTGGAAATCGCACAGGCCGATGATAGTATGTTCTATCAGGGAAGCGGAGTTTCACTTGGCATAACCTGTGATAATCTGGATGCAGAGATCAAACGTTTAAAAGAAATGGGAATCGAAGCAGGGGAAGTCATTTCTCCGCACCCTGGGATTCGGTTCTTCTTTATCAATGATCCCAATGGATTTATGGTACAGTTTGTGGAAGAAGCATAAAAATACGGCTTTGTGGGGATCTTCCGCAAGGCCGTTTACGCTTTATAAAGAGTGTACTTTTACAAATCTTTTCAATGTAGAAGTAATGTGCTAAAATAGATGTGACTAACCGTTGCCGGATATGCAAACATAAAGGGAGGATGGCAGAGATGAAAGCACATAAAAACTTCAGTATCATTGCAGCGATTCTTTTGGTGATTACAATCTTTACAGGATTCTATAAACCTGCAAGAAAGTTACATGCAGTAGGGGGCATGTTAATGGTAATATGTTTTATCGGGGCAATGATATCCGGGAAAAAGATGATCACTCCAAAGAAAAAAGCGGAAGCGGCCGAAAATGCAGATGAGATGATAGACAAACCCATGGCAGAGTGATAGAATACTCTTTGCATGGAAATGGGGTATTAGCTCAGCTGGGAGAGCGCCAGGTTCGCAATCTGGAGGTCAGGGGTTCGATCCCCCTATGCTCCATGAGAAAAGCAGGTGGTCAATGACCATCTGCTTTTTTCTGTCAAAGGATCAAAACACAAAAAGCAGTGGGAATAAGATAATAAAAATGATAAAATCATCCTGTAAAAAGCAATGACAATAAAAGGGATAAAGAATGGGATTTGATCTTACCTTCATGCAGGTATTCTTATGCGGCATTGCATTCTTTGGCGCAGGCATCATCGACTCCATCAGTGGCGGAGGCGGATTGATCACCATACCGGTCATGCTTGCACTGGGAATCCCTACACATTTTATCACCGGTACCAATATTGCTTCGGCATGGGTCGGGACAGGTGTCGCAGCGGGGGAATTTATAAAAAGCAGAAATGTGCATTGGAAATCAGCGCTGATCACACTTCCCTTTGCTGTCGCCGGCTCCAGTCTGGGAGCAAAGTTGAATTTGCTGATGCCGGATCAATACCTGAAAATATTTATGATCGCCGCGATTCCCTGCATCGCCGTCTTTTTACTGATCAACAAGCAATTTGGCGAACAGGACCGGGTGGCGGAACAATCCATGCGTAGGATCGTGCTGGGGTCTGTTTTCACAGGTTTGGTACTTGGCACATATATGGGCTTTTACGGCCCAGGAGCAGGGTTGTTTTTTATGCTGTCATATGCAGCATTTCTGAAATTGAATATGGTTCGGGCGAATGGAAATGCAAGATTTGTGATTGCGATCGCAATGATCGCTTCGGTGATAACATATGCGATGTCCGGTGCAGTGATCTGGAAACTGGTCATAGTTGCCACCATATTTAATGTAGCAGGTTCTTACATCGGTGCGTCGCTGGCCATCAAAAAAGGGGCCGGGATCATACGGCCGGTCATGTATATCGTGTTGGCATTGCTGATCATAAAGGTCATTATAGGATGAAAACAGGAACACTAAACGCAAACCAAATCAAACTGATCGCGATCATTGCTATGACGGTTGATCATCTGACCTGGGCCTTTTTCCCGGGAACGCAGGCAATCTGGTATGTATATGCGCTGCATATTATCGGCAGGCTGACAGCGCCGATCATGTGGTTCTTTATCGCGGAAGGCTGTCATTATACACGGAATATCAGAAAGTATATCGGGCGTCTGTTCCTGTTTGCGGTCATATCCCATTTTGCATATGATTTCGCATTTGGGATCCCGTTTGTGCCATTGTCGACAGGCGTGTTTAATCAAACCAGTGTCATGTGGTCACTTGCGTGGGCAGCGGTCCTGATCGTGTTCTGTCAGAGTGAGCGGATCTCGCAGGGCGTAAAGATCATGATTGTGATTGCAGTCTGTCTGATCTCGTTTCCGTCAGACTGGTCGAGCATCGCCGTGATGTGTCCGTTTTTTCTGTATGCGCACAGAGGGAAATTCAAACTGCAGGCGCGAGACATCGTCATCTGGTCCGCTGTATATGCTGCGGTCTATTTCGTGTTTCTGGACAAACCATACGGCATATTGCAGATGTTTACTTTCCTGACGATCCCGATCCTGGCGCAATACAATGGCGGGCGGGGATCATGGAAAGGAATGAAGTGGTTTTTCTACGTGTATTATCCGGCGCACCTGGTCGTGATCGGATTGATCAGGATCATGCTGCATGGAAATATATCGATCATATTTGGATAAACCGGGGAGAAGTGAAATGGGATATATCGGATGCCATTTGTCGGTCACAAACGGGTACGAAGCGATGGCAAAGACCATGCTGTCGCTTGGCGGAAATACATTTGCCTTTTTTACCAGAAATCCAAGAGGAGGCAAGTCAAAAGACATTATTCCGGAAGATGCAGAGTCTATGACCATGCTTGCAAAAGAAAAAGGATTTGGGCCTTTGGTCGCGCATGGAAGCTATACCATGAATCTGTGTTCGGCAAATATCGATACCAGAACGAAAGGTTTTGATATGCTGCAAAAAGACATCAAACGAATGGAATATTTTCCGGGGAACTTTTACAATTTCCATCCGGGGTCACATACAGGACAGGGGACTAAAGCAGGGATTGAAATGATCGCAAACAGCCTGAACCAGGTAATCTCGCCGGATATCCAGACAATCGTATTGCTTGAAACGATGGCGGGAAAAGGATCAGAAGTTGGCGGTTGCTTTGAGGAACTGCGGGAGATCATAGACCGGGTGGAATGCAAAGAGAGGATCGGTGTCTGTTTTGATACCTGTCATACATGGGACAGCGGATATGATCTGGTGAATGATTTAGATGGCGTGCTGACCCACTTCGACCGGGTTATCGGTCTGGACAGGCTGTTTGCTGTGCATTTAAATGACAGTAAAAACGGGTGCGGCTCCCATAAAGATCGGCACGAAAAGCTGGGGCAGGGGGAGATCGGGATGGAGGCTATGAAGCGGATCGTGCAGCACCCCGTATTATCAGGTCTGCCTTTCATCCTTGAGACGCCGAATGAGATGGATGGATATCAGAAGGAAATAGAGATTGTAAAGCGATGGTTCGACTAGAAGGATAAAAGCCTGGGAGATCAAAATCGCCCAGGCTTAATGATATTTACATTGTAGAGGGGACAGAATATGTGGTCTTATATATGGCCGATCGGTCTTGTCATTTTGTCAAATACTGTCTATCAGATCTGTGCAAAGAAAGCACCTGAAGGGATGAACCCTTTTGCGATGTTGACGATCGTGTATCTCGTCAGCGCAGCGTTTTCTTTTGTGCTGTTTTTCGTGTTGAATAAAGGCGGAAACCTGATTGCAGAATATTCGAAAATAAACTGGGTTCCGTTTGTATTCGGTCTCGTACTGGTTGGACTTGAAACCGGGTTTGTCTATGCATATAAAGCCGGATGGCAGGTATTGCGCCCAGGATTCCACTGCCACCGCTTCCGGAAACAATCGCCATGATCAGTCGAACGATCGCAGTCGCCAATGCGATGATACCGATGATCAATGCCAACACAGAGATCACTTTGATGATTTTTGCGTGGTTTATTTTCATACCTCCTTTTACACCCATACATCAGATCCGCAATGCTTGCAGATTGAGTATGGTTTTATTATTATTTATTTATTAAAGGAAAATGTGGATATGAACAACCGAAAACAATCATTTTTCAGGATTCTGTATGGAATCGTTTTTATTATCATAACGGTCTTATATTTGCTGCTGCTTGAACTGTCCCATAATACCTTAGTCGGATGGGGAATCGCGGTCTGTTTGCTGATCCTTTTTGTCTGGTATCAGCATAAGAAAAAGAATGCCGAGGGCAGGAAAAACAGAAAGTGGTTGGCGTTACTGATCCTTGTGGTTCTCCTTTTGGCCTGCTTTAAGCTGACCGGTCCGCCCGAGCGTCAGGTGCCGGCGACGGATGAACGGCATCCGGCTGTGACGGATGTGGTGACTGTATCACAGGGCGATCTGACAGGCGTCCTTACAAAGGATCAGTCTGTAGAAGTCTATGCAGGCATCCCATATGCGAAACCACCGGTCGGTGCGCTGCGGTTTCGGGAGCCGCAGGAAGCAGAGCCTTGGGAAGGGGTACGTACCTGTGATCATTTTGCGCCGATGGCGATGCAGCAGCGTCAGCCGGTTCTGATCGATTCGTTGTATGCGATCCTCGGATATCACAACTACCGGATCAGTCTGAAGGACAATTACCGGGAAGCGGTCAGTGAGGACTGTCTGTACCTGAATGTCTGGAAGCCAGCAGATGCCAAAGAGGATCTGCCGGTTCTTTTCTATATTCACGGCGGGTCACTGATGACCGGTCAGTCTTATTATTCTGAAATTCGCGGCGAGGATCTGGCAAAGAAAGGTGTGATCGTCGTTTCCTGTTCCTATCGACTGGGTGTATTTGGCTATTATGCCAGTGAAGACCTGGCGGAGGAATCTCCAAACCATACCACCGGCAATTACGGGCTGTTAGACCAGATCCAGGCATTGAAATGGGTGAATGAGAACATTGAAGCTTTTGGCGGTGATCCGTCCAGGATCACGATCGCGGGAGAATCTGCCGGTGCGTCCAGTGTGAATGCTTTGTGTGTATCACCGCTTTCGGAAGGACTGTTTCAGTATGCCATTGCGGAGAGCAGCGGGATCGTCGCAAAGCATCCGTATCACACGTTCCGCACGATGGCAGATGCCCTGAAAATGGGGAAGGATGTCATGAATGAAATGCAGGTGTCTTCTGTGGAAGAGCTTCGGGCAGTGCCTGCAGAGCAGTTGGTTGGGACGGCATATCGCAACAGCGCCATGACGGTTGACGGATATGCCATCACAGAACAGCCGTACATGACATATGAAAAGGGGAAGAACCATGAGCAGGCGCTGCTGAATGGTTTTAACGGGAAAGAAGCGGATGCGTTTCTTCTGGATAAAAAAGCGACTGCAGAGAACTATGTATCTCTTTTAGAGCCTGTGTTTGGAGAATACGCAGAGGAAGCTGCGAAGATCGTTCCACCAGACTGGCCGGAAAGGGATCAGGCGTTTCTCATCGATGCCGGCGGAGATGCAAAGGGTGCGCTGAATCATATTTACAGTGCAGCCTGGTTTACCTACAGCCATGAAAAGTGGAGCAGTTATGTGGCGGCGCAGAATAAGCCGGTCTATGAATACTATTTCATGAAGACCAACAAGTCTTTGAGCAATTACCATGCCGGAGAGCTGCCCTATGCCTATGGCAATCTGTGGCGGCATCCGGGGCTGTATGACGAGAGTGATTATGCCCTTTCGGAAACGATGCAGGAGTACTGGACCAATTTTGTAAAGACCGGAGATCCGAACGGAGAAGGACTACCTGTGTGGCAGATGCGGGATCAGAAAAACAGGGATCTTCTGGTATTAGACGAAGAGATCCGGATGGAACCGGATCCCTATCTGGAAATCTATGGGGTGCTTGATAAATATCAGGAGTGAGTCAGAATCTTTACATTTTTATAGAATGGCGACCAAAATCTTTACTTTTGAAACGGTTTTGCGTATAATTAAGTAAAGATTCATGAAAGGAAGTGGTGTCATGTTTTCATATGAAGGCTTGAATGAGAGACTTCGTGCGAAAGCCGTTAATAAGTCTGACCTCACAAAGATACTCGGCATTTCGTCCAGAACGATTGCCAAGATAGCAAAAGGCGAAAAGATATCAGCCAGAACAATGGCAAAGATTGCAGCGTTTCTTGACTGTGATCCGGACGCTTTATATCGCGAGATATCGGACAACACAATCTTGCAGATTTTACGTGATGAAAAGGAAGCAAGATTGTCTGGCGGTCTATATCATGAACTTCAGGTACGGATGACCTATAACTCAAATCACATCGAAGGGAGCAGGCTTTCGGAGGATCAAACAAGACTTATTTTTGAAACGAATACGATAGATGTTGGTGATGGAGTTTCTGTAGATGACATTCTGGAGACGGTTCATCATTTCCGGGCGATTGATTATGTGATCGATGTAGCTGAGGAAGTGTTAAGCGAAGAAATCATCAAACATCTGCATTATACTCTCAAGCACGATACCGCTGACTCCCGTCTTTCGTGGTTTGCAGTCGGTGATTATAAGAAGCGTGCAAATATGGTCGGCGGAAGAGAGACAGTTAAGCCGAAGGACGTACCGAAAAAAATGAAAGATATGCTTGAGACATATCATGCAAAGAATGAGATTACGATAAATGACATAATCGCCCTGCATGCTGAGTTTGAGTATATACATCCATTCCAGGATGGAAATGGACGGGTAGGCAGGTTGATTTCTCTAAAAGAATGCCTACGGTATAATATTGTTCCATTTATCATCGAGGATGCAAAGAAGGCATTTTACTATCGTGGTCTATCCGAGTGGAACAATGAAAAAGGATGGCTTACGGATACCTGCCTTGATGGGCAAGATACGTTTCAAAGACTTATGGAAATGCTGGATATTCCGAAGTGAGTCAGAGGGACGGTTCTTTCGACTCATTTAAATGAGTCGAAAGAACCGTCCCTCTGACTCACCCTCTGACACAACGGCTACGGAGAAGAGCTCGTTTGCCAGTTTGATGAGATCCGTGGTATCTTTTGCGCCGCAGGTCTCACAGATCGAATGCATCGCAAGCTGTGCAACGCCGACATCAGCCGTGCAGACCGCCACCTGATTACAAGAGATGTTGCCAAGCGTAGAACCGCCGGGAAGGTCGGAGCGGTTATGGAATTCCTGCAGGGAGATTCCGGCCCGCTCTGCGAGCAGACGGACGATGGAGGCAGAGACGGCATCCGTCGTATATTTCTGATTGGCACTGTGCTTTAAGACCACGCCGCCGTTTAAGACAGGGCGGTTGACAGGATCGCTTTTATCAGTGTGGTTCGGGTGGAGTGCATGTGCATTGTCCGCAGACAGCATAAAGCTTTGCGAAAGCGCTTTGATATGTTCACCGGAGGATTCTCCGAGCGATTCACTGATGCGTGTTAAAACATCTGAAAGGAAGGTAGATGCCGCACCCTGTCTGGTGGATGAGCCGACCTCTTCGTTATCAAAGACAATATGAACAGGGATGTTTGCGCCGGATGTGGATTCACTTTCGATAAAACCTTCCAGGGAGGCAAATGCACACTGCACATCGTCCAGCCGCGGGCTGAGCAGATATTCATTGGATGCGCCAAAGGTGCATCCTTTTTGTCTGCTATAAAGGAACAGGTCGGAATCGATGATGTCCTCTTCATTCACGCCGGTTTCTTTGGCGATCAGCGCCGTGAGCGTTATACTGTCGGCATCGCCATACAGTGGCAGCAGGTCTTTCTGCACATTGAATTCATATCCCTTATTGGCATTGCGGTTCATGTGGATCGCAAGACCGGGGATGACAAGCAGGTCTCTGTCGATGTTTACAAGCTGCACGGAAAACCCATCCTCATTCCGTACGACAATCCGGCCGGCAACTGAAAGTGGACGGTCAAGCCACTGTGCCATGAGAAGACCGCCATATGCTTCGATATTCAGCTTTACGTATGCCTCTGCGACCTTCATTTCCGGGTTCTTTTTGATCTTTAAAGTCGGAGAATCCGAGTGGCTGGCCATGATCATAAATCCATGATAAGCACCCTTCGGGATCCGGAATGCGGCGATCGAAGCATCATTTCTTGTCACATAGTATTTTCCGCCGGGGCTAAGCGCCCAGTCTTTTGCCTCATCCAGCCGGCAATAGCCGTGTTCTTCGAGAATCGCTTTCTGGTTTGCAATCACGTGAAAGCTGGTGGGTGATTTCTCGACAAAAGAAAGCAGTTTGGCATTGACGTTATTTGGATTCATGAATGGTTCTCCTCTTTGTATTGTATTGATGCAGGATGATCTGTAATAAGTGTTAATCTGACAGTCAGTATTGTATCATAATTGGGCCATAATGGGGTGACTTCTTCAATGGCAATGTTTTAATAACATAAACTTATTACTAACCATGTTTTTTCTATTGGATATTTTAAAAAACAGGAGTTATTATAAGATTGTCCTTAAGAAAAAACAATTCGACAATAAAAAGAAGCAATTGCCGAAATTACTGAAAACATATTTTTGAGATATAGGAGGAAATCACAATGAGAAGATTCTTAAATGCTCTTACACACATCTGGAATCCGGAAAACATCTACGAATAAGATTCGGATTCATGCATAATTCATTATAAAAGCCGATGCTGTAAAAAAACAGCGTCGGCTTTTTTCATGAGTCGAAAGAACAGTCCAGACTGCCTTCTCGCCTGTCGGCTCACCTTGCCGTCCCCTTGACTCACTCAGAGCGTTCCTTCAGAAACTTTGTCATGATCTCGAGAGCAGGATTCTGGTTTTCTTCCATACAGATCGCAGAGTAATTCACCCGCACATCTGGCTCATAGGGAATGGCGACGATCCGTCGGTCATTGCTGACCGGAAGCGTGATGTAGGAGGGCAGGATAGAGACGCCCATCTGTACGGCAACCATTAAGAGAACCGTTTCAATATCTTCGATCCGATCAACAATATCGGGATGAAACCCGGCCGTTACGAAGCTGTCGATGATCTTACGGTCTTCTCCGATCTTACTGTCCGGCGTACAGGCCAGGATCAGACGCTGATCGGCCAGATCTTTTTTGGTCAGATAATGCTTCCCTGCCAGTGGATGGGAGCTTGGGAGCACTGCGATTAGAGATACGCGGGAAACCTCCTGCAAAAGGCATCCCTGATAGACAGACGGCTCAAAGATCGGAGAAAAGATCAGATCCAGTTCGCCGAGCCTTAAACGATCCAGTAAAACAGAAGGGTTGTAGGATTTAAAATGCAGTTTGATATTGGGATAGCGGCTGTGGAATTCCTGCAGGCTGTTTGCCAAAATGTTACTTGCATAGTTGGCAAAGCCGATCTCCAGGCCTCCGGTCATTCCTGCTGAAGCATCCCGGACATGGGTGAAAGCATTTTCGATATGCTCGAGGATCTGACGCCCTTCGATCATAAAAAGTTCTCCTGCAGACGTCAGCTCGACTTTTTTCTTTGTCCGGGAAAACAATTGTACCCCCATCTGTTCTTCTAAAGCGCGGATCTGCTGTGTGACAGCAGTCTGGGATACATACATTTTCTCTGCAGCCTTCGTAAAACTCAGTTCTTCTGCCACAGCAAGAAAGTATTCAATCTGTCTGGTGTTCATGGTGTTGATTCTCCCCGATTCATCTCATACGAGAGGATCAGATACAGCCGTTCTTTATAATCTTCGAAATCTTCTCCGATCAGGGAATTGATCTTTTTAAACCGATATACAAGAGACGTCCGATGCATGTCCATGGCTTCAGCCGCAGCCGCCAGATTCCGTTCATGGATCAGATACATATAAAGCGTATAGGCCAGTTCGGAGTTATGTGATCTGTCATAATCAAGTAAAAACTTCATCTTCGGATGGCAGAATGTGCCTGCCGATTCTTTCTGTGTAAACAGACTGATCACATGCTGCAGATAATGATCCCAGTACAGATAGAGCGTAGGCGCATCTTTTTCTTCCGTGCCGTATTCGATGGCACGAAGCGCCTGGGCATAATACTCCCGTAATTCCATGATATCCTGAAAACAATTGCTGATGCCGGCATAAAGTCCGTTTTCGGAACAGATCCGCCGTCCGTTTTCCAGGTACTCGCCCGGCAACAGCTGGTTTTCGGAAAAACTGATAATGATCACAATCTGATCGTTGTAGATCAGTGTTTTTGAGTATGGGAAGCGGCTTTCCAGAATATTTCGAACGTGGTTAACATTGACGGTTTCTGTGCTGCGGGCGGTTTCTACGACCATACAGTACATATTCCCGCTGAATGTGATCTCCGTGTATTTCATATGGGAAGGATTGCTGTTTCCCGCTCCGATCTTTTCGTCGAGCAGATCCCGCAGAAAATACTCATAGTTAAACCCTTTGGCACTCCGGATAAAGGAGTCTTTTTTCATTTGCTGATCGACGTATTTTTTCAGGATCAGCATAAATTCGGTGTCAATGGGCTCAAAGGGCTTGTTAATCGCGGAGACGACGATATGACCGAGGTTTTTGCGTGTGTTAATGGCGCAGTACATCTGCTCGTAGCCAAGTGCGTCATTATATGCAATGATCGGGATTTCGCTTTTCAACACCTTACTGTGGATGTTGTGATCTCTGTTTGCCATTTTAAAATCATCTGCGGAAAAACGCTTGTCGATCAGCACCTGATCCTTCAGACCAAGCTCCTCAATCGCGTCCCATGTCGCAGCGATCAGATTGTAGTTGGTATCAAAGACAAATACCGGATTGCGGAATACATGGTAAGCATGATCGATGGATGCCTGAAGTCCGTCTTCAAATGCGAGGAATTCCAACAGTGTCTGTCCGAACATGCCGACGCCGCACTGGCGGTTGAAGTATTCCTGCAGACTGGTATAGATCACAACAGGATCTTCGGATTCTATAAGGAGAAGACTGACAGAGTCCGGGAAGCGTCCTGCGACTTCCTGTGGATCTGATTCCGGCGGGATGATGCACAGAATATGCATATGCTCGGAAAAATCAATCGCTTCCAGATCGATGTCGCTTCTGCAGACATAGAGCAGATAGGATGCATAAGGTGTGGGAGCATTCTGCAGATGGTTCCAGCCGGTCAGACAGTGGATCCCGTCAGAGTCGGTCAGATGGGTTTTATAGTCTTTAAACAAACTTCGGATATTTTTCAAACCAACGTACATAAAAAAGCTCCTTTCCTTCTGGTGTCATTCTGATTTCAGTGACATCTTTGAAACTGATTATAACAGACATCACTGAAAAAACAAACCATGGTAAAGGGGATCCATATGCTGATCAAAATAAAAGGAGCAGATCATATGACCTGCTCCGATGGAATGAAGGGATTATGATGTAGCCTCCATCATGGCTTTTACACATTCTGTTTTTGCATTCAGCGGGACTTCGCATCCGGAACCCAGGATAAAGCCTCCTTTTGTTCCGATCTTTTCGATCAGGTTTGCGCAATATTCCCGCACATCATCCGGTGTTCCGTAAGCAAACATCGTGGCCGGAACATCTCCTCTTAATGAATGCCAACCGCCGATGATCTCATACGCTTTGACGATGTCGGTTACACCGTCAAACTCAAAGCTGACGCTTGTTTTCGGCAATTCCAGGAAGCGGTCCAGAATCGGCAGCCATTCTGCGTCACAGTGAAGCACACAGCGGATTCCTGCTTCCCAGAATCTTAAGATCGATGCCTTTAATACCGGCCATACAAATTCATCAAACATATCCGGAGACATGAATGTTGCGGAAGACCGCATCGCATATCGGCCGATCCTTGTTCCGCCGATCGATTTGAGGATCTGAATGTTGCGCGCGTCTTCGATTGGCTGGGATTGATTCAGAACATCCATGATCGGGCCCGGATCATCATAGAGATCAAAAATGAACGGCTCCATGGAACGAATCATGGATAAGAGATCGAAGATCGGAAAATCTGCGATATTGAAGATCGGTGCGATGCCTCTTTGTGCGAGGAACTGAGCGATCTTAGCACCGGCCACATTGGTTTCCGCCCAATAATCAGCATACTGTTTGGGATCTGTCATCGGTGGATTCTGAATCCGCATCATATACATGGCATACCAGTTTTCCCAGCCGATCTGAAGCATTTTCTCATATTCATCTGCTTCAAACTGAGGCTGCTCAACAAACTGATACAGTTCTCCCTCCGGAAGCTCAAAGCCCGGACGGCGCACCGGCATGCTCATGGAAAAAATAATGGTTTTGGGATGCTGTGGCATGGACAGATCGGGGTTTCCGATCACATCAAAGGTTTTTCCCATCGCATCGATCCAGGTATCACAGTCTGTAATGATCTTTGACTGCGGCACATCTGCTACCGTTCCGGCCCATGTCAGGATGTGTGGGAAAATAGGAATCTCAGACGGATCATTTAAAGGTACGCATTGCATCGCCTTTTCTACTTTTTCATAAGATGTCATATGGTTTCCTCCTTTTTAATCTGCTTTGTCAGATACGCGTTTCTTAGCTCTTGCAATCAGTGTAGCAGTTGAGAAAACCGTTGAAAAATGAATGTTCAGGATACATCCATTCCAAAAAGATATGGATGGCTGAACTTATTATTCTGTTTGAAACAGATTGAGGAATACTTCGATGGAATCTCTGAAACGATCCTTTTTCCAGACCGCGATGATATCATTGCGGATATCCAGAGGGAATTTTTTGACGGTTGAAGATTCCAGGTCTGTATAACTGTCAGCCAGAACGATTCCATTCTCCAGCTCCAGGTTCAGCGTAAACGATTTCTCGTGCTGCACATAACAGGAAATCAGCGGTGTAAATCCGGCTTCTTTGGAAAGCTCGGTAAGCAGTTCGATATAGCTGTTATCCTTTTCGGGAGAAAAAACAATAAACCGTTCCATACTCAAATCGGAAAAATCAAGATATTCCCGGTCGTACAGAGGATTGCTCTGATGTACATAAATGCAGAGCCTGCTTGGAATGATGGTCTTCCAGTCGATTTCCAGTCCTTCCATCAGGGGAAGCATATGCTTTGATATTACGATCAGATCCAGCTTATCCTGAGCGAGATATGAAACCAGTGAAGATAATTCCATACATTCTCCGAACACATCTGTGCCGGGCAAAAGAGATTTCATGATTCTGATCTTTTTTATGACAGGACTGTCTTTTGGATCCAATTCGCCGGTGCCGATCTTTAAGGTTTTTGTCTTTCCTTCCTGTATGGAATGTGCATTGAGAACAGAGTCTTCAAAGCTTTGGATCAGATGCTTCCATTCTTCGTACAGATTCATGCCGGCAGGTGTCACCTGAAACTTCCTGCTCCCGCGAAGGATCAGATACAGACCGAGCTCCTGCTCGAGATGCGCGATCGTCTTGCTGATCATTGGCTGTGTCATATTCAGCTTTTCAGCTGCAGCTGTGAATCCGCCAAACTCCACTACAGTCAGAAAGATCCGAATCTGATTCAGTTTGATGTTCAATAGATCGATGTGTCTCATACAGTTTCCTTCCATGCGGTTGTTTCATTATTATTAAGCGTTTCCGTGTAATATCATCTTACCATTATGACAGGAGCGCTATTTTCTACATCCGTGTAGAAATGAAGGGATGTAATTTCAAGGGAATAATATCAAATACGAATAAGAGACCTGTTTTATAATGTTAGCGAAAAGGAAAAATGGATACGATCCGAAGGAGGAGCACAATGAGTTTTAACGATAATATACCCAAATTAAAACCTTACAGCAGAAGCGTATCGATCATCGGCGTTGGTGCAACACCGTTTGTTCGTGTACTCGATGATCCGTCCGTTGACGGTATGAATGAGGCGGAGCTGTTTGCCTATGCAGCACGTGACGCGATGAAGGATGCTGGTGTAACGGGAAAAGATATTGAATTCTACATTCATGGTCAGGCAGGTCCGGGCTGGACGAGTAACTTTGCAACACCGAACATGCATGTCGCAAACTGGATCGGTATGAAGGGCAAGGGGTCCTACCATCACAGCGAAGCATGTGCAACAGGATATGTAGCACTTGAGACAGCAGTGATGGCAGTTGCTTCCGGCCAGTATGATATGGTGCTTAGTGGCTGTATCGAAATGCCGTATTCCATCGCATACCCGACCAGAAATCTGATCAAGCGTCGCTTCGGTACGGATGCAATGTTCCATGAGGTGCTCTGCTCCACAGTCCCGAGAGATTATACCCTGTTTACAAGAGGCGCGTTGCCGTTTAACTCAGAGTCCTGGCTGGATCACTATGTAAACGAGAACAACATCAGCGCAGAAGATGTAGATGCGTTCATGACACAGCTTTCCATCAACTGCCGTCGTGCAGCAGTACAGAACCCGCTCAGCACGATTACAAACAAAACTTATGCTGAGCTGGCAGAAGAGGCAGGTATGGATTCTGAATATGAATATCTGCATTCGAAATTCAATCCGCTGATCGGAAAATATATGCGCGGCGCACACTTTGAGCAGCGTTGTGACGGCGCGGCTGCAGTAATCGTTTGTCCGACTGAAATGGCATATAAGTATACAGAGCATCCGATCGAGGTGCTTGGCGTGGGTCATTCCTGTCTGGAGAACTCCAATCCGCGTCTGGAAATGACAGCGACCAAGAATGCATATGAGCAGATGAAGGCTCTGACCGGTCTGACCGGAAAAGACATGGATCTGTTCCTGACCAATGACTTCTATAATCAGTCCGAGCTTCTGGCAGCAGAGATCTGTGAATATCTGCCGGAAGGCGAAGGCTGGCAGTATGTAAAGGAAAACCGCATTGCCTTTGACGGAGACCGCCCGGTCAACTCAAACGGCGGCCGCTGCCACTACGGACATGCGGCAGGTGCATCAGGACTTCATGATTTGTATGAAGCAGTTCACCAGATGCGCGGCGATTCCGCAACACAGGTAAAACACGAAGTGAAGCATGCGATGCTGCGTGGCTTTGGCGGTTCGCAGAACCTGTTAAACATCATGCTGGAGAAGAAATAGGAGAGGAGGAATGGAAACGATGACAAAATATGATTTAGAACCTATCACAAAAACCTTTTATGACGCACTGGAAGAAGGAACCGTCCTCGGACGTAAATGCACCAGCTGCGGACACATCGAATTCCCGCCTTATCTCTGCTGCAATTCCTGCGGATGTCTGGATACAGAGTGGGTTGACCTTACCAACATGCGCGGCGTGATCGGACAGGTACTGCCGACAAGAGGTGCGTTCGGTGATCCGGATTTCAAAAATGCACACGGTGACTATTTCTCCATCGAAGTAAAGGTGCCGGGCGCAGATCCGGTGAGCACCAGCCTGCTGCATGTAGATTATGATAAGTACAATGAATTTGATCAGTATGTCAGAGAGAATGAGGTTGTCGTAAAACCGCTGATCATTCAGGATGAAGATACCAAGGTTCTGGTATGGGAACTGGAAGGAGAGAGCGAATTCAAAAAGATCTCGGAAATCAAAGAGCCGGTAAAAGAAGAGACGGCTGCGCCGGCAGCAGCAAAAGCTGCGGCACCTGCAACAGTGGATCTTGCAAATGACAAGACAGCGCAGATCGTGATCGATGCAGCGGCAGACGCATATGGCGTAGATGCTTCAGAGATCAGCCTTGCAACAGATATCAGAGAGGATCTTTCCAATGAATCGATGAAGATGATCGTTATGATCTCTACGATCGAAGATGAGACCAATGTTACGATCGAGATCCAGGAAGCAAGCAATCTGATGACGATCGCAGACTTTGTAAACGTCGTAAAAGAGCGTCTTGGCGAAGAGACGATTTCCGCGGATGCAGCAGTTGCATCTGCAGCTGGCAGTGCAGGCGATTCTGCGGCTGCTGGCGAAGAAGAGCTGGACGACATTGCAAAGAAAGTGATCCAGTGTGCAGCTGACGGTTATGGCGTAGATGCATCGGAGATCACATTGGCAACAGATATCCGTGAGGATCTTTCCAATGAATCCATGAAAATGATCGTTATGATCTCTGATATCGAGGACGAACTGGATGTCACGATCGAGATCCAGGAAGCAAGCAATCTGATGACGATCGCTGACTTTGTCAGAGTCGTAAGAGAAAGACTGTAAGTGAGTCACGGGGACGGTTCTTTTGACTCATTTTGAAAGAAAATGAGTCAAAAGAACCGTCCCTTCGACTCAAGGAGGATAACATGGGACAGTTCCCGGAATTTACACCAGTATGCCCGGAGGGCGTATATGAAAAGATCATAGCGGTGACAGAAAAAGAAGTCGATCGTGCAGGCTATATGCATCCGGCAGAACTGGCCAGACAGATGCAGATCATTACTGAGGAGCATTTTGACGCCTGCTCCGGCATGACGATCGAGCAATTAAATCAAGCAGGCCTGAGCTGGATCATTGCCTGGACCCAGATGCAGGTAGAGCGTTTGCCAAAGAAAGGTGAAACCTTGAGGCTGCGGATCTGGCCGTCTAAGAAAAAGGCAGTGATGCATGCAAGAAAATATGCGTTCTACACCTATGACGGAGAACCGCTTGTGACGACAGCATCGCTTTTCCTGATCATGGATCAGAAGACCAGAACGGCAGCCGGCGATCCGGAAGGGCTGATCGACCTGACACCTGTTGTGATCCCGGGAGAGCCCAAACCACCGAAAATGAATCTTCCGTTCCCGGAGGAATATGAGCGCCTTGCCGGCCGTACTGTGGAAGCGGATGAGATCGACTACAACGGTCATATGAACAATTCCCATTATCTGGACTGGACAGAAGCACTTCCCGAAGAGCACTGGCTCAGGGAGCATGCGTTGAAAACCGTCTGGGTAGAATACAGCAGCGAGATGACAGAAGGTGAGACAGCAGGGATGTATTATGCCATTGATCAGGACGGCCTGCATGTTAAAGGGGTCAGCGCCAAAGGGCAATCCTTCCGGCTGCTCGCAGAGTGTGAAGCCGATGGCGGCGCGCACTTAAACGTATAAAACGTAACCGTTCGATAAAACAAACCATAATAACCTTATCCTTAAATGAAAATGTGCAGAAAGCACGCCGTACGAGACAGTGATCCGTATGGCGTGTTTTTCGTTTTGCCATCTTTCTACACCAGTGATGAAAAGAAACCAGACAATTCCTTTTTAAATGCATGATATATGAGGAAAGCCTTTTTGATACGATATGTTCAAGAAAAAGAACATCATGATTTTTCAGAGGTGAAACAGGTAAAGGAATCATAGGAGGAGGTAAACATGTTGCAGATTATGATCAATGGAAACCCTGTACCTGCAAGGGATGGCGCTACGATTCTGGAAGCGGCTTATGAAGACAAATATGCCAGAACGCAGTTTGATACGGAAATCCTGTCCCTGCAGTATTTAAAGGGTGTACAGGAAAAGGATGACAGCGGACTTTGTATCGTTGAAGTACAGGGGAAAGGAATCGTCAATGCGGCAACGACACTGATCGAGCCGGATATGAAAGTCATCACAGATTCTGAGGCTGTCAGATTTGAGCAGAAAAAGGTCCTGCAGGACATTCTGGATCACCATGACAGAGACTGCAGAAACTGTAACCGTACCGGAAACTGCGAGCTGCAGGATGTACAGCACAAGCTGCGCATGACAAAGAACCCGGCAAAAGAAGCATTTGAGTCGGTTCCGGTTAAGACAGATGGCATCATCGTAAGAGATGACAACAAATGTATCCGCTGCGGCCGCTGCGTAGCAGCTTGTGAGAACCTGCAGGGGATCGGCGCGATCAAGATGGAAGGCGAAGGCCTGACAGCAAAGATCGTTCCTTCCAAAGGCGAAACACTCATCGAGAGCGGTTGTGTTGGCTGCGGACAGTGTATCACAGTTTGCCCGGTCGGCGCACTGCATGAAAGAGATGATGTGGATGCTGTATTAGAGATGGTAAAGGATCCGGATAAATATGTCGTGATCCAGGCAGCACCTTCCGTACGTGCAAGTATCTCGGAGGCATTTGGATATCCGGTCGGCTCCGGCACAAAGGGTAAGCTTGCAGCAGCGATGCGCAAGATCGGCTTTGACCGCGTATTTGATACTGTCTTCTCCGCAGATTTGACGATCATGGAAGAAGCAAATGAGCTGGTAGAGCGGATTCAGAACGGCGGTACACTCCCGATGTTTACTTCCTGCTGTCCCGGATGGATTAACTATATAGAGACCTATTATGATGATATGCTCCCGCACGTATCTTCCTGCAAATCCCCGCAGCAGATGTTCGGTGCGATGGTGAAGACATTCCTGTCCGAAAAAGAAGGTATCCCGGCAGACAAGATCGTCGTTGTCAGCACAATGCCGTGTACCGCAAAGAAACGTGAGCTTGGCAGAGATGATCAGAATGCAGCAGGCGTTCCGGATGTTGACTTCTCACTGACCAGCCGTGAACTTGCCCGCATGATCGAGCGCTGCGGCATCTCCTTCCCGGGCCTGGAAGACGAAGAATTCGACGCACCGCTTGGCATCGGTTCCGGTGCAGGCACAATCTTCGGCGCGACCGGTGGTGTTATGGAAGCAGCATTACGTACGGCAAATGACTGGTTAAACGGCGAAGCACAGGGCGAGATCGAATTTACAGAAGTCCGTGGTACGAAGGACATCAAGGAAGCGACCTACAAAGTAGGAGATCTGACACTTCGCGTAGCGATCGTCAGCGGTCTGAAGAATGCAAAAGAGCTGCTTGAAAAGATGCGTTCCGGTGAAGCGGAATATGACTTCGTAGAGTTTATGGCCTGTCCGGGCGGCTGTGTCAACGGCGGTGGTCAGCCTCAGCAGAAGGCTTGTGTTAGAATGGTAAATGATCTCAGAGCAGAGCGCGCGATGACACTGTATCGTCTCGATAAGAGCGATATGCTTCGGAAATCTCATGAGAATCCGGAAATCATCGAGCTTTATGACAGCTATCTGGGCAAACCGGGCAGCGAAAAAGCCCATGCAACACTGCACACCAGCTATAAAAGCCAGGCGAAATAGGAGGGAGCAAATATGAGAATCAGTGATTTACAGGACGATCCGCGTCGTTTGAATAATGTAACCGTTGATCCGGATCTGTGCATGGGATGTATGAAATGCATCAGAACCTGCTGCTACGATGTATATGAGTGGGATCCGGTAGAAAAGCTTTCCACAGCTGCTTATCCGGAAGAGTGTGTTTCCTGCTATCAGTGCATGTACTTCTGCCCGGCAGGAGCGATCAAGGTAGAGGAAGCAGAGCTGTCATTCTATGATCAGCTGTATGATCCGCTTGGAATGAACGATTAGACTGGAGGGTAAAGATATGGAAAACAATACAAAGACATATATAACTGATGTTCTGGTCGTTGGCGGCGGACTTGGCGGCGCAGTCATGGCGCAGAAACTTCATATGCTGAAGCCGGATGTAAAGATCACGATTATGGAAAAAGGATACTTCGGATACACCGGTCAGACCACAAAAGCAGGACACGGTATGTGTATGCTGTCTCCGGAAGCAGGAGATGACATCTATGAAATGATGAAAGAGCAGGTAGAAATGAACCCGTATGGTACCTATCTGAACGATCAGGATTACCTGGTAGAGTATCAGAAAGAGCAGTACACCTACATTCAGGAACTTGAGCGCATGGGCGGAAAGTTCTCCCATGAGCCGGACGGAAGCCTGCATCATCACCATGAGTTTGAAGGTAAGAAGATCTCAGCAGTTCAGATCGACGTAGACTTTATGACACCGTTCTGCAAACAGGTTATGGCAGGCGGCGCACAGATCTTAGAGCGTACTTACTTTACAGACCTTCTGACCAATGACGGCAAAGTTGTCGGCGCAGTCGGATTTAACCTGGATACAACAGATATTGTCGTTGTACGTGCTAAGGAAGTCGTTCTTGCAACCAACGAGTTCAACCCGTCCTGCAGAGACATGTTCTATGCACCGGCAACCGGTTATATGGCAGCTTATGAAGCAGGTGCACAGCTTAGAAACGTAGAGCATCTGACAGAGTGGGATCTGGTTTACAGAAATACCGGTAACTTCCTGTATGGTGTTCACTGGGTAGTAAGTAACAGCAAGGGCGAGAACATCTTCAAGAAATACAACTCACACTCCCTGGAAGAGCTGGATGTCAACCTGATCCGTGGTATGGCAAAAGAACTGGAAATGGGCAATGGCCCGCTGGTTGCAGACTTTACACAGCTTCCGAAGACCAATGAAGGTGCTGACGGTTTCTTCCATGGAATCGAAATGAAGCAGAGACTGGATCTGGATGATTTCATTCGTGAGCATCAGGACATCGATCTGAGCAATCCGAAACCGGAAGTATCTGTTTCCTACCGTGTCAGCATCCGTTCCCTGCGGATCGATGTAGAAGGCAAGACAACCGTTCCGCATCTCTGGGGCCTTGGTCAGATGACAACAGCAGGTTCCGCACACGGCAGCTGGGTACATGGCGACGGACTCGGTGTTGCATCCAAGACCGGTCTGATGACTGCAAAAGCAATGGCAAAATACATTGATGATTCTGAACTTGGCGAGATCGACGAGAAGCAGTTAGAGTTCTTCAAGAATAGAATCTTTGAAGCAGCAGAATACAAAGGCGAGTTCCGTCCGGATCATGTGATCCGTCACATCTCCCGTCTGATCAAGAAACCGGAATACAGCTTCAATAAGACAGAAGAGACCATGACAGAGCTGATCGCAGAGCTGAATGAGATCCGTGATCAGTACAAAGATATGATCCACCTGCCGAAGGTAAACGGCCATTATCTTGCAAAAGCAATCGAGCTTCGTACCATGATCGATATGCTTGAGATGATGTTCATGGTATTCAAGACCAGAAAAGAGAGCCGCGGATGCTTCAGCCGTCTGGATTATCCGGAGCGCGATGACAAGAACTGGCTCAAGTGGGTCATCCTTGAAAAAGGCGAGGACGGCAAACCGTCTATCTTCACAGAGCGTATTCCGATCGAGCGCTATCCGTTCAAGCCGGAAGGCTGGGAAGAGATCGCAATGGCTGAGTAAAAATGATCATCTAGCATAATAACCTACCTCTAAGAGTCAGGGGGACGGTTCTTTCGACTCATTTTCATACTTGATGAGTCAAAAGAACCGTCCCCCTGACTCATTTTTCTACACAAACCGACAAAACCACCAAATAATTTGTAAGGATATGACCAACCAAAGTTTTTCGTCAGCATGCTAGCATTATGGGTAGAAAAGGTACACTTTCCTGAGGCAGGAAATGACAGATGTATAGGAGGTTTTCCAGGATGAAAGAATTTACAGTACTTACGATCAATCCGGGTTCCAGCAGTACAAAGTATGGTCTTGTAAAAGGCGATACCGTTGTGCTTGATGAAACCGTTGATCATGACAGAAGCGAGTTTGCAGCATGTGAGACATTCGCAGATCAGAAACCGATCCGTGTCCGCCTGATCAAAGAGGCGCTGGCAGCAAAAAATGTGGATCTTACTGAAGTCGATGCAGTCGTTGGCCGCGGTGTCGGTCTGTTTGCATGCGAGGGCGGCACATATGAAATCGATGATCTGGTGCTCGATCACGCGACCCGTGACGTGGCTGAGATCCATCATCCGGCAACACTTGGCATCCAGATCGCAAAAGAGATCGCAGATGAGCTGAATGTTCCGGCATTTTATGTAAACCCGATGCCGGTTGATGAGCTTTGTGATGAAGCACGTATGACAGGCGTTAAGGGGCTGTACCGCACCGCGCGTTCTCACCCGTTGAATCAGAAGCAGGTAGCGATTCATCACAGCGAAGTGGTCGGAAAGAAATACGAAGACTGCAACTATGTCATTCTGCATATGGGCGGCGGCATCAGCATTACCGCACACAAAAAAGGCAGAATGGTAGATACCTCCCGTGCCGGTGACGCACAGGGCGCGATCTGCCCGAACCGTTCCGGCGATCTGTGTGTCGACGATGTCGCAAACCTTCTGAAAAAAGGCTATACATTTGAAGACTGCTATGAGCTTGCTTCGAACAGAGGCGGTCTGGTAGACCTTCTCGGAACCGATGACGTCCGCAAGGTAAAGGAAATGATCGCAAACGGCGACAAGTTTGCAAAGCTCTGCTACGATGCGATGATCTACACGATCATCAAGTGGACCGCAATGATGGCAGGCGCAATGTACGGCGAAGTAGACGGCATCCTGCTGACAGGCGGTATGGCATTTGATGAGGAACTCGTTGACCGCATCAAACAGGGTTGCGAGTGGATCGCTCCGGTTTATGTATACGCAGGCAGCTTTGAGACCGAAGGTATGGCATCAGGCGCGATCCGTGTGCTGTCCGGTCAGGAGCAGGCAAAGAAATATACAGGAAGACCGGTCTGGGACGGATTTGACTTCGCAGACTGATCAAGTAAAGGGGGAGAAAAAGTTATGGAGAAAAACAGAAGACTATCAACGAGTTTGACAGATAACAGGTTTGGCACCTGGGGATGGAGCATGATCTTCTACACAATGATCCTGTACTTCTTTTATGCAGCGATCACGACGGATGGCATGAACCTGATCCCGAACGCGTTTGCAGCAGCACATGGATGGGACGCGACTGTCCTGCTTTCCGCAGCAACACCGGCCGGCCTGATCGGTCTGGTGGGCGGTTTCGTATTCGGCCGTCTTGTTATCAAGACAAAACCGCGTAACATGTCCGGTTTTGCGCTGATCATCACAGGTATCCTGTATGCGCTGCTTGGATTTGTACCTTCCGTTACACTTTATATCGTAGACCTGTGCGTGATCTGCTTCTTTGCATCCGGTTTCGGTACTGCTGCATGTCCGGCATTCATCGCAAACTGGTTCCCGCGTAAGAAAGGTATCGCACTCGGATGGGCAACTATGGGTGCACCGATCAGTTCATCCGCTTTCGTTGCAGGCTTCTCTGTACTGCTTGCAACCAAAGGCATTCATACTGCATTCATGATCTTTGGTATCTTTGCAGTGATCATCGGTATCATCACATTCTTCTGGGCAAAGAATGAGCCAGCTGATGTCAACTTCCTGCCGGATAACATGGAACTGGATGAGGATATCGCAACACAGGAAGTTCATGTTGACAACGAGAAGTTCTCAATCAAGAACATCCTGAAAAACAAGAATACCTGGCTGATCATCTTCGGTTATGGTCTGCTCTGGATGGTACTGGTTGGTATCATTGCACAGTTCGTACCGCGTATGATGTCTGTTGGTTATTCCAACGGTGAAGCGCTGATGTTCATGACTATCACATCCATTATCGCGATCCCGGGAAGTTATCTCTGGGGCTGGCTGGATTCCAAGTTCGGTACAAAGATCATCACGATCATCTTCGCGATCTCCTATATCGCAGCACTGATCCTGCTGATCACATCCTTTAACATCGTATGCGTATGGCTTGGATGTATCTTCGCGGGACTTGGTATCGGCGGTCTGTTGAACCTGCTGGCATCGATGATCATTTCGCAATTCGGCCGGGAAGGCTTCATGTCCGCGAACAGTATCATCTATCCGCTTGCAAATGTGGTACGTACCTTTGCATTCGTTCTGATGGGCGTGCTGCTGACGATCTCTCAGGGAAGCTTTACATTGCCGTATATCGTGTTCATCTTCCTGGATATCGCAGGCGCGATCATTATTATGTTCATTCCATATAAGAAGCCAAAGAAGATGGAAGAAGCCGCAAAGGCGTAAAGAGTAACAATTCGGCCGGTCTGTTTTCATACAGACCGGTCTTTTTTTATTTCCTGTTGTTTCTCATCAAATAAGCATTTATACTTTGTATTAGTGATAGTATGTTTTCTGATAAGGAAAAGACGATAACAGAGGATTCAAATCTGTATGACAGATCTTGTAAATAAGATGGAGACGGATATGAAGGCGAAGGAATCGAGACAAGTGAAAACAGTAGCGATCGTAGTGATCGGCGGCATAATCGTTATAGCAGCGCTGGTTCTCAGCACGATATGGATGGGGAGAAGCGCAGGCAGGGATGTGGGCGAAGCCGTACGGGCGGTATCGCTTCTATACTTGGATGAGCTGGCAGGACGAAGAGAGCAGGTCGTCGAGGAGAATCTGCAGGATCGGACTTCTGATATGGAGACGGCACTGAGTCTTATGACCGAAGAAGACCTTCAGGATGAAGAACACCGTCAGGCATATCAGAAAAAGATGAGAGCACTGTTCGGTCTGGAGAAGTTCGCGTTTGTGGACGAGGATGGTCGGATCTATACAGCGGATGGTGTGCAGGATGATATCGATAACTATCTGGCTGATTATCATTCCGTGACGGAACCGGAGATTTCTGTAAAAAACCTGAAGGACCAGGATAAAAAGGTGATCATTGCCATGCCGGTGGATCTGATGTCGGATGGGCGGCATATGATCGTCTCCTTTATGGAAATCGATATGGATGAGATGCTTTCGGGTGTGTCCATGCAGGCCCAGAAGGGTGGCTCGACTTTCTGTAATATTTACACGAAAGATGGCGTGGCATTAAGCAATACAGTCCTCGGAGGACTTGCAGTAGAGGATAATCTGCTTGAAGCGATGCTGCACGCAGATTTTGATAACGGCTATTCCTATGAAACGTTCCTGACTGATTTTGAAGAAGGACAGCGTGGGGTTGTTTCATTTACCTATGATGGGATCAATGAAACACTGGCATACGTTCCGGTGGAAGGAACAGACTGGCTTCTTACATATCTGATCCGGGAGAGTGTCATCAGTGAGCAGTTCAGCGCGATCTCTCACGGTATCGTCCGACGGAGCATTTTTCAGTCGATTTTGACGGTGATCATCCTGTTTGGGATCTTTGCGATTCTGATCAGGCAGATGAGAAGGAATTCCCGCCTTCAGATGGAGCGGGAGATAGCAGATGCGGAGAACCGCATTAAGCAGGAGGAGCTTCGGCAGCGGCTGGTGCTCCAGGAAAAGCTTCTGGAGGAAGAAAAATACCGTACACAGCAGGATCAGATGATCACAGCAATGGCTTCTGACTATCGCAGTGTCTATTTTGTGGATATCGATGCCGACGATGCCGTCTGCTACCGGGCGGATGAGGATGATCCGAACCAGACCCCGGAAGGACAACATTTCGCATATCACGAAAGGTTTGCCGGATATGGGAAACGCTATGTGGACGAAGAGTATCGAGAAGGCTTTTTAGAGTTTATCGATCCGGAAAATGTGAAGGCCGCATTGGCATCAGAAAACATTATTGCATACCGTTACCTGGCAAGAAGGGATGGAAAAGAATACTACGAAATGCTTCGTATGGCAGGTGTCCGTCATCCGGAGGACCGCAATGATCATCTCGTTCATGCGGTGGGCGTCGGGTTTACGGTGATCGACACGGAGATGCGTGAGACGATGCGGCGCAATCAGACGCTGGCAGAGGCGCTGAAGACAGCAGAAGAAGCCAATAAAGCAAAGACCGCATTCCTGTCCAACATGAGTCATGAGATCCGCACGCCGATGAATGCGATCATCGGCCTGGATAACATCGCATTGAATGATGATACGATCTCAGCCACCACGAGGGATCATCTGGAAAAGATCGGGGCGAGCGCCCGTCATCTTCTGAGCATCATCAATGACATCCTGGATATGAGCCGGATCGAATCCGGCCGGATGAACATCAAGAGTGAAGAGTTTTCTTTTGCAAAGGCACTCTCACAGGTCAATACGATCATTAGCGGGCAATGTCGGGATAAGAATATAGAATATGACTGTCATGTCAACGGGCAGGTGGACGACTATTACATTGGTGATGACATGAAGCTTCGTCAGGTCATGATCAATATTCTCGGAAATGCGGTGAAATTCACGCCGGAAGGCGGAAAAGTGACATTTACCGTGGATGAGATCGCCCGGTTTGGCGGGAAATGTACGCTGCGTTTTGTGATCAGTGATAACGGCATCGGTATGAGCAAAGAGTATCTGCCAAAGATCTTTGATGCCTTCAGTCAGGAAGATACTTCGAGTACCAATCAGTACGGCAGTACGGGCCTTGGAATGCCGATCACAAAGAGTATCGTGGAACTGATGAATGGACATATCGATGTGGAAAGTGAGAAGGGCGTAGGATCGACCTTTACCGTAACGCTCACACTGCTCGAATCCGGTATGAAGGCAGGCATCAGCGATGAAGGAGTTATGCATCCACATGAAATGTGTGTGCTGGTGATCGATGATGACCCGATTGCCTGTGAGCATGCGAAAGTTGTGCTCGGACAGGTCGGAATCAGCTGTGAGACCAGCCTGACAGGAGAAGAGGGCATTCGTATGGTCAGACTTCGTCATGCCAGAATGGAACCTTATAGTCTGATCCTTGTGGATTGGAAGATGCCGGAACTCGATGGAGTGGAGACCACCAAGGAGATCAGAAAGATTGTTGGCAATGCGACACCGGTTATCATTCTGACCGCCTATAACTGGGATGACATTATAGATGAAGCAAAAGAAGCAGGCGTTGATACCTTTGTAGCCAAGCCGCTCTTTGCAGCAAATGTCCTGGATGAGTTCCGTCAGGCTTTCATCAAAAAGAATGAGGAGCTGATGCGCAAGACCGCTGATCTGAAAGGCAGGCGTGTCCTTCTTGCAGAGGATGTGGCAGTCAATGCGGAGATCATCATGATGGTACTGTCCATGCGTGAGATGGAATCAGAGCTTGCCGAAAACGGACGCATTGCCGTGGAGAAGTTCGCGGCAAGTAAACCGGGCTACTATGACGCGATCCTGATGGATATGCGGATGCCGGAAATGGACGGACTTGAAGCAACACGTAGGATCCGGGAGATGGATCGGGAAGATGCCAAAACGATTCCGATCATCGCATTGACGGCGAATGCATTTGATGAGGATGTACGACGCAGCATGCAGGCCGGCCTGAACGCCCATCTTTCAAAACCTGTGGAAGCAGATGCCTTGTTCCAGACGCTCGAAGAACTTGTAGAACCGTAAGGGAGGGGAGCTTGTCTCCCCTCTTTTTTCGTGCCTGATATATAAATATTGCTGTTTTTTTTGTTATGTTTTGAATAAACAGAAAGAGCAAAACAGATGCTATGATGATAAACAGAGAAACCGGCAATAGCTGCATGCCAGGCGGCATGAAAAGAAAGGTGGAAGGACATGAGCAATCTTACCATTACAGAAGAAGAAAAAAGAATCGACTACAGCGACCTGCTGTTTAAGCCGCTTCCGGAAGTAGATCCGAAGCTTTTGGCAGAGATGGATCTGAGCCCGGTAGATCCTGAGAAGATCACATCGATCCATGACAGAAATGATATTTTGAAACCCGGATATCTGGAAGTGGAGAATGGCTATGCGAAAATGCCGGATGGCTCCGGCTGTGTGGCAACCAAAGTGGAAATGCCGGGTGTGACACCGGAAATGGTCGTCTGGTGGTTTGCATGGCACGGCATCCGTGATCTGCGGTATCGGATCTGGTGCCCGACGGAACACTACGGCATCCATGTACATGAAGACAGTCTGGCACATCGTCTGGACACATCGCTTTCTCTGGAAGAGAGAGGATGGGGAACGACGGATGTGGTAACAGAAGATGTGGGAAACGGCCCGCAGGAAATGCACCTGACGTTCCTGTCACCGGAAGACTACGGCTATGATCCGGAGCTGGTGAAAAATGTGGATGCCTTGATCAATGCCTATGTATCCGACCCGAAGACCGGTATGCGTCTGATCACATTTTCACATTGCATCAGAAAGATCCCGGGTGGTATTGAATATCGTTCTCATTACTGGCAGGGATACAGCATTGATGAAAATGGCAAAGCATATGCTGCAGCCATCCCGCCGGGAGGTTTTCCGATGGAAGTGATGAAGGCAAACGCATATCACAGCCTGTTAGAGTATACGAACCTTGCACAGATCCTGCCGGGCCTGTATGAGAAATACGGGAAAGAAGAGGATTTGACGAAGGATTTTTATAAGTAGGATTCTTATAAAAGAAAAACAGCCAGGCCAATGCCGTGTTCCGGCATCCGGCCTGGCTGTTTATAAAATTTACACCCGGTGTCTTCTGCCGAGCATGTGTGAATATTTCGCACATTCCCCAAGCAGCGGGCCAAGCGTTGCGCCGACCTCTGCCGGATTTGTCGTATTGATCAGGACAAAGCAGAACATTGCGAAGGCATCATATTTTCCGTAGGTGTCAAAGCATCTGTGGATCTCTTCCACACGGGATTCGAATGACGCATCCGGAAGGGCAACTGCACCGGCAGAATCCCAACCGCCGATAATGCAGAACCGGTCGCCATATTTCTGAAGGATTCCTTCGATATCGTTGGTCGGCTGTACAGAAGTCCATCCTGCAGCACCGATCTCGATCATATCTTCTACAAAACTTTCTGCCTTTCCACAGGTATGCTGAAGCGGGATCATTTCCAGCTCCCAGCAGGCATCGTAAAGGCGTTTGTGATAGGGTTTGATCAGCTCTTCGTACTGTTCATGGGAAATGAACGGTGCAAGCTGCGTGCAGATATCATCGTAATTGACAAATACGTCAGGATGAATATAGTCTTTGACTTTTTTGGCAGTAGCGATCTTATAATCCGTGATCTTGTCGAACAGTTCTTTGACCTCTTCCGGCTCTTCAATCAGTGCGATCAGTGCATCACCAAAGCCCATCAGAGCTGCCAGACGTTCAAAAACACCGGTGCCGCATCCGTATTGCAGCGCATTGATATTCGGGTCATAGCCCTGGCAGAACTGAAATTCTCTGGCGGCAATCTGATCCCAGTCCATTGCGTTGACATCCGGAATCTTTACGATGTCACGCCATTCGGTGAAATTATCGATATCCATAATGTGCTGAGCCGGATCCGGAACAGAAGCGCCGTTTCCGGTTGGCGGGCAGATCCAGTTGACACCGAATCCGTCAAGACCACCACCGATTGGGCCCTTTTCAAAGATCGGCCCCGGGACGGAACCGAATCCGATATAGGAGCAATCCACGATCTCAACCGGTGTCCATTCAATTTCTTTGTGGTTTAAGAAGTTTAAATAGTTTTCTTTAGGGGTTAATGGCATGTCGTTCCTCCTTTTTTATAGTCGTTTGCTGTTATGAAAATTGTATCGTTGTATGGAGAAATCGCATATTCTACACTGAGAAAGAAATCAAAGAACGCTGTTTATACACTTTGTAGAAATGGAGGATTTGATGAAACTATCTTTGGAAATCATCAGAAAACATCTGGGAAAACACTTTAGAATAAGGGATTTCAGGATATGCAATGAGACGTTGCACCTTGAAAAAGCATTGCTTTATGATGGAGGAGATGTCTCCGGATGTGGCACATTGTATATATGTAATGACGGAAGATTTCCGGATAAGCTTCCTGAAAAAAAGCAGTTGTCACTAATCGCAGTGGGAAAAACGCTGCCACGTATCCTTCGCGAACGGACAGAGTGGATCCTGTTTGATGAGGATACAGATCTTTACAACGTGTGGAATCAGATCATTGAACTGTTTAGCAGATTCAATCAATGGGAACGGGAAATGCTTTTGCTGACCGGAAAACAGATGACAATGGCAGATCTGGAACGGTTTCTGGAGATCTCCTCTTTTGCTTTTGAAAACGGTTTGTCCATATTGGATGCAAATTTTAAGATCGTGGCAGAGGACCAGATCAATATCAAATATGGGAATTATCCGGCGGAGTATGTCAGAGAAAACAAAAGGGATATGCCCGGGTCGCTGGTAAGTGAACTGAAGTTCAATGAACGGTATCAGGAAATACAGAAAAAGAAAGAATGTTTCTATTATGAAGAGGATATCCTGCCACACAGATGTCTTTGCAAAAATATATTCATTGGGGAACAGTTTGTGTATCGGCTGATCCTTACGGAATGCGTCCGGCCGTTCTGTCGCACGGATGAGATTTTGCTGGAATACTGTACAGAGTTTCTGGAACACGGAATCGGACAGACGGATGTTATGCTTGTGCAGAATCATGAACGGTTGACCGCACTGCTGGCTGAGATCATCCGAAGCGGGACTGTGAACCGAACCATGCTTCAGGCGGAAGCGGAGAAGATGTCCTGGGGACTGGAAGACGGTTATCAGGTGTTCTATGTGCAGCCAAGCGCACAGGATGTCTATTTTTCGGCACTGGATTATCAGTGCAGAGAACTCATGCGGCTGTTTGGGGATGCAGCAGCGTTTGTCTATGAGGCGGCGATCATCTGCGTCATTCATAAAGCGTCCGGAGATGAAGAGAGGAACCGGGATGCTGATTTTACGGTCTACGTAAGAGAAAACGATTTTCGCGCCGGTACCAGCAATACATTCAACGGTCTGTATAAGATCCATGACTATTACAGGCAGGCACAGCTGGCATTATCCATTGGGATGAAGGAAAATCCGATGCATTGGATCCATGCGTTTTCGGATGTGACATTCGGATATATTTTAAATAAGATGACAGAAGATTTTTCGGCCAAAGAGCTGGTGTCTCCTGTTTTCCTCAGGTTAAAGCAATATGATGATAAAAACGGTACGGAATATATCCGTACATTGGAAACGTATCTGGAAAACAATATGAATGTTGTGCAGACTGCAAATCAGCTGTTTGTTCACCGGGCAACCGTGATCTACCGGATCAAAAGGATCTGTGAGATCGGGCATACGGACCTGAAGGATAAGCGGGAATTATTACATCTGGGGATCACGTTTACGCTGCTGAAAAACTGAGCCTCATATTTTTTTGTCGGCATGAAACTTAGTGCTTACACCCCCAATCCTGTTTGACAATTGGTTATCTGATGGGTTATCCTATGTTCGGGAGGACATAGAGATGAAGGATGACCTTGGAAGAAAAATAGAAGAACTTGAAAAAAAGAAAAAAACACTCATTCACGGTACGCTTACGTATAAGACGATCAAAGGGAAAAAGCAGCCTTATCTGCAATGGACTGAAAATGGGGTTACGAAAAGCCGGTATGTAAAACTTGAGGAGCGAGAACAAGTTCTTGAACTGGTTGAAGAACGAAAGCATCTGACGGATGAAATAGGCCGGCTTCGTGCCTATTATGAAGGGATCAAAGATATTCTGGCCGAGCAGCCATTCCTGGCAAATCAGGTCAGTATCGGTTTTCAGGATTATGCGTATATCAGAGAAAACCATTTGTTTTATGTAGATAAGACGGATTTCCTGTCAGAGTGGTGGGAAGAAGGTTCGCAGGTCACGCTGATCACGCGGCCGAGGCGCTTCGGAAAGACACTGACCCTTCATATGACGGAGTGTTTTTTCAGCCTGCTGTACAAAGACAGGAGTGATCTGTTTGAAAATACTAAGATCTGGAGGCAGCAAACGTACAGGAATCTCCAGGGAACGTTGCCGGTAGTACTGGTTTCTTTTGCGGATGTAAAAAGCAGTGATTATCATGATGCGAAAGGTCAGATTTGTGAATGTATCCTGGAAGCTTTTGAGCAGCACAGTTATCTGTCAGACAGCAGCGTACTGGATGCGGATGATAAAGAGGACTTTAGAAGGACTCGTCGGAAGCTGGCTGATCATGATACTTCTGTATGCAAAAGTGCGATGAAAAAACTATGCAGGTGGCTGTCTCTTCATGCCGGTAAGAATGTCATCGTTTTGATCGATGAGTATGACACGCCGATCACAGAAGGATATATGAACGGATATCTGGAA
Organism: Lachnospiraceae bacterium; assembly: GCA_015057865.1. Classification (GTDB taxonomy): domain Bacteria; phylum Bacillota; class Clostridia; order Lachnospirales; family Lachnospiraceae; genus SY8519. The sequence goes on along the minus strand of SVDH01000003.1, from coordinate 35,471 downwards.
CAGATGACGGAACTGATGCGCAATATTTTTCACAGTACCCTAAAGACAAACCGTTATCTCTACAGAGCGATCCTTACCGGAATATCCAGAATAGCAAGAGAGTCATTGTTTTCTGATCTAAACCATTTGCTTGTTGTGTCCGCAACTTCGACAACATATGCGAAAAGCTTTGGATTTACGGAAGCGGAGGTGTTCGGGGCATTGAAATGCCAGAACAGTGAGGAACAGGAAAAGGTCAGAGAGTGGTATGACGGGTTTACGTTTGGCGGGATCAAAGACATCTATAATCCATGGTCGATCACGAATTACCTGCATTCCCGTCAACTGATGCCATATTGGGCCAACTCCGGCGGATATGGCCTGATCAGCAGGCTTCTTTTGCAGGGGGATAATACATTAAAAGAAGATTTTGCGGTTCTGCAGCAAGGCGGCTGCATCCGGAAATCTTTTGAGGAGGCAATCACATTTGAAGAGTTGGATCAGGATAAAAATGCAATCTGGTCATTGCTGTTTGCATCAGGCTACTTGTGTGCGGATCGGGTGAAGCTGGAAGGTATGACGAATGCGGAATTGTCCATCACCAATAAGGAAACCAGGAGCATGTTTGACCGGATGATACAAAACTGGTTTTTACCGGCAGCGTCTGCGTATCAGGGGTTTTGCAAAGCACTTCTGAATGGCGATCTGGAACTTATGAATGAACTCCTGAAAAGCATCACAATGGAGATGATGAGTTTTTTCGATGCAGGACGCAGACCGGGAGAACAGGAACCAGAACGGTTTTTTCACGGTCTGGTATTGGGACTCATTGCGGACCTTCGGGATGTATACATGATCCGTTCCAACAGAGAAAGCGGGTTTGGCAGATATGATATTATGATGATTCCGCGGGATCATGCACAGGATGCTATTTTGATCGAGTTCAAAGTCAGAAATGAAAAAAAGGAGAAAAGTCTTGTGGAAACCATGCAGAATGCGCTTGCTCAGATCGAAGAAAAGCAGTATGAAACGGAGCTGATTCAAGCAGGGGTGGCACCGGAGCGGATCCGGAAGTACGGTTTTGCCTTTGCTGGGAAAGAGGTGCTGATCGGAAGATAATAGTGTGAAGCCAGAGAGTCGATTTGTTCATAGATGTATAAAAACCCCCTGCAATTTGTCGCTTTTTATCTAAACATCTGCAAGCTTGACAATGCTAAGATAATTGGGAAAGATTACAGAATCTTTTGTTTTGAAAAAGGTTCTGAAACAGTGAATGTTTAAACAGGCAGGAGAAAAGGAGAGAGATACATGTTTATCGATACAATTTATGCGCAGGCAAAAGAGAATCTTCAGACGATTGCGCTTCCGGAGAGCACCAATCCGGTCATTTTAAAAGCGGCTGCAAAGGCACAGGCTGACGGACTGGCAAATGTTGTCCTGATCGGTGATCCGGCAGAAATTCAGGCAAAAGCAGCAGAAGTGGGAGCTGATATCGCTGCTGTAAAAATCATTGATATCAATGACGAGGCTTATAAGAATGAACTGCTTGATCGTTATGCGGAATCTCCGAATAAGGTCATGGGCAGAAAATTCGTAGAAAAGCGTGCCGGAGATCCGGTTTACTATGCATGCCTGATGGAGGCAGTTGGTGAAGTAGACTGCACGATGGCCGGTATCGATACAACAACCTATGAGTTTGTCCTTGCTGCAAACAGTATCATCGGCATGATCCCGGGTGTCGCAAGCGCATCCGGACTGCAGATCCTGGAGCTGGAAGACTTCCACGGTGAGAAGAATAAGCTGATCGGCTGCACGGACGGTGCGATCAACATTGAGCCGACCGTAGAGCAGCATACAGGTATTGCGATCGCTTCCTGCGAGACATTCAAGGCAGTAACCGGCATTGAGCCAAGATGCGCATTCCTGTCCTATTCCACAGACGGTTCCGGCGGCATGAGCGCACCGGTCAAAAAGGTACGCGATGCGGTAGCACTTGCACAGGAGCTCCGCCCGGATCTGAAGATCGACGGTGAATTCCAGACAGATGCAGCACTGATCAAAGAAATCGGCGAGAAGAAAGTAAAACGTCCGAGTGAAGTGGCAGGTAAAGCAAACATTCTGGTATTCCCGGATGCAGCAGGCTGCAACATCGGCGGAAAGCTGATCCAGTTTACCGCAAACTGCAAGTCCTACGGCCCGCTGTACCAGGGCTTCCGTCTTCCGATTCTTGACTGCTCACGCGGTATGAACGAAGAGCTGGCTTATGACAACATCGCATTCCTGTGTGTACAGGCAGCAAACAGCAAATAATAACTGCATAGAAAGAGAAAAAGGGGCCAGGCACCTTCGCACTTTAAAGTGTGAAGGTGCCTGGCCCCTTAGTACGTTAAAGCGCGAAAGTGCCTGCCACATTTTTCGTTGCCGGCGACCAAAAACAGAAGCATCTTTGTATCAGAAATCCGAACTGTAAAAGACGTTCTGTAGATATGATAGAAACAGAAAACCTGAAATGGCAAAAATGCCGGTTGGCAGGAATGAAGGCAAGAAATGAAAAGAGGAGGCAGGAAGTAATGAGCTTTAGTGACAATATCCCGAAATTAAAACCATATGCAAGAAGCGTATCCATCGTCGGTGTCGGCGTGACGCCATTCATCCGGGCGAAGGATGATGAACGGTATAACGGAATCACCGAGGGAGAACTGTTTGGTTATGCAGCAACAGAGGCAATGCGTGACTGTGGCATCACAGGAAAAGATGTTGAGTTTTTTATTCATGGTCAGGCCGGACCGGGTTGGACGAGTAATTTCGGATCTCCGAATATCCATGTCGCAAACTGGCTCGGCATGAAGGGGAAGGGGTCCTATCATCAGAGCGAGGCCTGCGCGACAGGATATGTGGCGTTAGAGACTGCGGCAGCGCTGGTTGCATCAGGTGCTTACGATATCGTATTGAGCGGCTGTATGGAAATGCAATACTCGATCGCTTATCCGACCCGTGTGCTGACACAAAGACGGTTTGGAACCGATGCGATCTTCCATGAGGTGCTCTGCTCGACGATGACCAGAGATTACAATCTGTTTACCAACGGTATCCTGCCGTTTCATTTTGAATCCTGGCTGCAGGCCTATATCGAGGAACATGGCATTTCGGATGATCAGGTGGATCAGCTTTTGACACGGATGGCGATCAATGCCAGAAAGATGGCAGCCATCAATCCAAACAGTCTGAATGATAAGACCTATGAAGAAAAGGCGCATGAATCCGGGATGGCTTCAGCAGAAGAGTATCTGCATTCAAAGTTTAATCCGAAGCTTGGTAAATGGATCCGTGCAAGCAATTTTGAAGAGCGCTGTGACGGAGCAGGTGCTTTCGTTGTGATGCCGACCGAGATGGCGTACAAATATACGGATCATCCGATCGAAGTGCTTGGCGTCGGTCATTCTGTTGTGGAATACGCAAATCCGCAGAACGAGCGGACCGGTACGATCAATGCTTACAAACAGATCCGGAATCTGACAGGACTGACCGGAAAGGATATGGATCTGTTCATGACCAATGATTTCTTCCTGGCACAGCAGCTGCTTTCCGCGGAACAGTGTGAATATCTGCCGGAGAACGGCTGGGAATATATGCTGGAAGACCGCTGTATGTTTTCCGGAGACCGTCCGATTCAGACCAACGGCGGCCGCTGCAATTACGGTCATGCTGCGTCTGCGTCCGGTGTACATGACATCTATGAAGCATGCATGCAGATGCGGGGAGAAGCGGATGAACATCAGATCAAAAAGCCGGTGAATTATACGATGATCCGCGGATTTGGCGGAGGCCAGAATCTGCTTTGCACGATCTTAAGAAGACTGTAGGAGGGGGCACAGATGAAACGTATCGAAATGGAAATGATCGTAAAAAAATACTATGACGCACTCGAAGAAGGAAAGGTCATGGGACGGAAGTGCCCGGCATGCGGACATATCGAGTTCCCGCCTTATCTTGCCTGCAATGCCTGCGGCAATCTGGATACGGAATGGGTCGATCTGACAGATGTCCGTGCAAAGGTCGGCCAGATCCTGCCGCCACTTGTTGTATTCCCGGAGAGTGAATACAGGGAAGCTTTTAACGGCTTTATGGCTGCCAGCATCCTGATCCCGGACTGTGATCCGTATGTTACGACGATCGTGCACGTGGATCCGGAGCAGTATCAGGATTATCACGACAACATGGATCAGCTGGTGCTCAAACCTTATATCATCCAGATCGCAGATACAAAGCTTTGTGTCTGGGTGCCGGAGGATTTTGAACCGACAGAAGAGGATCTGGAACGGGAAGCGGCTTATGGAAAGGTGCTGAAGGAAGCGCAGGAAGCAAAAGAGAGCGGACAGGAACCGGCTTCGGCACCGGCCGGTGATGCCGGGACAGCGAAGGAAACGGATCATTCATCTGATCCAATGTATCTTCAGGTGCTTGAAGTGGTCATTGACTGCGCAGCAGAAGCCTACGGTGTGGAAGCAGAAGATATTACACCGGATACCGACATCAGAGAAGATCTTTCCAACCAATCCATGAAGATGATCGCAATGCTTGCCGGAATTGAAGAGGAACTGGATGTAACGATCGAGATTCCGGAGGCGGGCGAAATGAACACGATCCGTGAATTTGCCAAACTGGCAAGAGAGAGGATGGGCTGATCTTCGTTCTCGAAGATTTTACGCAATAAGATATCCGGGATAGAAAGGAGGGAAAAATGGGACAACATGTATTGACACAAAAAGAAAATGCACTGCGTGCAATTTTACGTACGGGAGAACCGGAATGGGTACCGATCGTGGACGATTGTATGGAAATCCTGTTCCCATCTCCTTTGCAGGAATATTCGCCTTTCGGACAAGGCGGAAAGGATTGGTTTGGCTGTTTATGGGAGTGGGACGAAGCATCGTTTTCTCATGCGCCTGATGTTCGGAAACCGCCATTGATCGAAGATATTCTGGAGTGGAGGGATATTCTGAAAATCCCGGATATAGATGCGATCGACTGGAAAGCCGCTGCCAGAGAAGATATGGCGAATATGGATCGCGAAAACAAACTGGTCAGGCTTTTTTGCACACTTGGTCCGTTTGAACGTGCCAGCATTCTGATGGGAATGGAAGGGGCTTTTATTGCCATGATGGAAGAACCGGAAGAATACAAGGCATTGATCGATGCGCTGACAGATTATAAGATACATTTGCTGGAATTGATCCTGGAAGCATATCAGCCGGACGAAGTATTTTTTCACGATGATCTTGGCGCGGCGAACGGGCCGTTGATCTCGCCGGAGATGTACCGTGAATTTATCAAACCGGCGCATAAGCGCATTGCAGAAGTGATCCGCCGCCATGGAGCAATTTATACACATCACAGCTGCGGAAACATGCAGGCTTTTATCCCTGATCTGATAGAAAACGGTGCACAGATGCTCAATCCCCTGCAGCCGTTAAACAACTGGCAGGAGATCATTGATCAGTATGGGGACAAGGTAAGCTTTAATGTTGGTGCCGAGTTCCATGCAAATGTGCCGTCAACCGAAAAAGAACAATTGATCGCGGATACCCATCAGGTGATCGATACCTTTGCGCCCGGCGGAAATCTTTTGTTTCAATGTTATATCAGCAATATGGAGTGTATGGGAAACAGAGAGATCATAAATGAAGAGGCAAGGAAGTATGGAGCGGATTACTCTGTTTTTTCTGCCCGGAAAAATTCATAGGACAGGATGATGCGTTGACGTTCATAATAGTCATCAAAGTCTACATTGATCATTGCGTTGATCTTTTTCATCCGATAGATCAATGTGTTGCGATGCAGGAACAGCTCCTTTGCGGTCGTAGCCATATTCCGTTCAGAGATCAGCCAGGTATACAGGATCCTGGCATAATCCGTCTGGTTGGCGGCATCATAATCGAGCAGGATCTTTAACTGCGGATGACAGAAGGTTTCGAGAGATTCTTTTTGTGTAAACAGGTTTGCAACATGATCCATATAGTAATCCCGGTACAGGAACAGGCCGGGATTATTGTTATGGCAGATTCCGAGCTCGATCGCACGCAGAGCCTGTTTGTAATAGTCTTTGATCTTTAATATATCCTGAAAACAGTTGCCCATACCGGCATACAGGCCATATTCCCGGCATAGATCATGGATCAAGCATAGGTCTTCCTCTGATAATGTGCCGTTGCCCGCAGGATGGAATATAATAATGATCCCGCCCTGATACATCAGGCTCATGGCACCGGTGAAACGGGTTTCAAATACGGATCGGATATGCATCGTATTTAAGGTCTCCGAGCTTCTGGCAGTTTCGACGACCATGCAGTAAAGATTGCCGGAGAAATCAGCATTGGTATAGCTCATCCTGTTTTGATAAGCCTTGCCAATGGCCATTTTTCCTTCCAGAAGATCACGCAGAAAATATTCATAGTTAAAGCCGCGGTTGTTGCGGATGAAGTCATCCTTTTTCATCTGCTGATCGATGGCTTTTTTTAATAAATACAGCATTTGAGGATCCGTATCATTAAACGGACGGTTCAGGGCATTTAATACGATATGTCCCATTTCTTTTTGTGTATCAATCGTACAGATCAGCTGCTGATAGCCGCCTGTCGGATGAATGGTAAGAATCGGACGTTCACTTTCAAGGACTTTTCGATGAATGCGGGACTGATTTACGACTTTAAATTCTTCTTCTGTAAAGCCGTCGTTTTTCAGGATTTTTCTGGCCTGCTCATCCAGGACTACATTTTCACCGGTCGTAGCAGCGATCAGTTTAAAATCCGGATTAAAAACGAAGATGGGATTCTGAAAAGCAGGGTAGATCTGATCTAACATTGCCTGAATGCCGCCCTCAAAAAAGAGGATTTCGAGGAGGGAATCAGCAAACAGTCCCATCCCGCAGATGTCGTCAAAATACTGCTGAAGGATCGAGCAGACTTTTTTGGTATCAGTCTGTTCCAGAATGAGTGTCGACAAAGCAGTGCCATCCTGTTTCCGGATCGCCCCGGCCTGTCTGATCGCATCAGTCAGAATCAGAAAGGAAGCATCTGTGTCCGGCTGTAAGGAGGCGGCATGATCTGGATCATCAAGTACATAGAGACAGTGCGTAGAAAACGAATCAGGAGTAATGCTGTCAGACAGAAGAAAGAAACTGCTCAGGCAGTAAGAGTCTTTAGAATCTGTAAGCGTACTCGGCGTATCTTCGAATAGTTTTTGAATGTCTTTTAAAGAGATATACATGAAATCATCTCCTTTCTTCAATCTTTATCTGTAAGTATAGCAGTTGGGAGAGAAAAAGGAAGATGTTAGCCGCTCCTAATATGCACCTCTGCACATTTCCCTTTTATTTTCGGTATTGAATGACGAAAAAACGAGCCGTTTTCACTGATAAGATGAGGACAGTATGAAAGGGTTTTCAAAGAAAGGAGTGTCATATGGAATTCGTATATGAGGGTCAGCAGTTTTCTGTCAAGCATATCGTTGCGACCGAGCGCTGCAGCGGATGCAGAAGATGCATTCGTGCCTGTGATGAGGATGTCTGGAGATGGGATAAAGAGTTAAACTGTGCAATCCCGAAATACATCGGGGAATGTGTACATTGCTATAAATGCGAGATGGCATGTCTGAATAACTGTATTGAGATCATACCGACGGCAATGATCAAGAATGATCCGCTGCTGGGTTAGAGAGGAGGCATCATGAATAATATCAATGAATTGGGAAAAGTATATGAGTCAGATGTCCTTGTGATCGGCGGTGGATTTGCAGGGCTGGTGACAGCGATCAAAGCGATCCAGGAGGGACCGGATCTTGATGTTTTGATCGTTGAAAAAGGATTTACAGGATTTTCCGGGCAGTCTACCAAGGCCGGAAACGGAATCGTTGCGCATCTGCCGGATCAGGACGTCATGGAATCGACTGAATGGATGGTCAAGAACCAGACACCGTATCTGAATGATCAGGAGCTGCTCTATGATTATCTGTCCACGAATACAGATTCCGTTCAGTGGCTGCGTGATTACGCAGGCGCACAGGTATCCGAGAATCCGGATGGCTCCATGAAAATGTGGCGGCACCCGGAGAGCAAGCTGGCAGGTATCGGTATCGAACTGCGGACCATCGAAAAGCTGAGAAAAACAGCGCTCGGACTTGGCGTCAGAATGGTAGATCAGGTCAATATTTTTGAAGTCCTGACGAATAACGGAACGGCATGCGGTGCTGTCGGATTTGACATGAATGAAGGAGAATTCCATATCTTCCATGCAAAAGCCGTAGCAATGGCAACCCATGGATGCCAGTTTAAAAAGCTCGGCCGTGAATTTATGGGATACGGAACCGGAATCGGTGCGGCGTTCCGTGCCGGCGCGCATATCAGAAACATTGAGTTTTCTACACAGATCGAGATCGTTTTCAAGGGGACAAATGTACCGGTTTACGGTGGATATAACCTGATCTTCAATCAGGAAGGAACCAATATTTCCAAGATCTATGCACCGGATGCACCTGAGATCAGCGTCCCGCTGCTCAAAGGCATGGTGAAAGAGGTTCGTGAAGGAAGAGGCCCGCTTTATGTTGATCTGCGTGTGCCGGATGATACCCTGATCAGTATCGGCTGGGAAGGTATGCAGATCGGTGACGGACGTCTGATGCCTGACAAGATCGAGTGGGAAGAGTATGTGGCGGAGAAGGCGAACAAGCACAGCACACTGGAATATGGTCTGACGCCGGAGATCACGATCGACACCAGACTTCAGGCAGAACCGGTCAAGACCAACCATCAGTTCAAAACGGATGTGGAAGGTCTGTGGGCACCGGGCAAGATCAGTTATCAGGGATCTGCTTACTTTGGATGGCATCGCGGTGACGGTGTGGGAAATGCGGTACAGACCGGAATCCGTGCGGGAAAAGACATGGCAGAGTTTGCTATGAAGGCACCGCTTCTGGATATCGATTATGACCAGGTTGTTAAGTATAAAGAGAAAATCTATGCACCGCTGAATCGTCCGACGAACCATAAACCGAATGATATCTTTGACTGGATTGAGCGTTACGGATTTGGAACTGACAAGCTGATCGTGAAATCAGAGGCAAGCATCAAAGAAGTTCTGGACGATGTGAAAGAAATGAAAAAGATTATTCCGGAACTGACCGCAGATGATCCGCATACGCTGGCAAAATGTCATGAAGCGGCAGATTCCGTACTGAGCCTGGAAATGATCTTCCGCGCAGCACTGGAACGAAAAGAATCCAGAGGCGTTTTCTATCCGCACTACAGAGAAGAGTATCCGGAACAGGATGATAAAAACTGGCTGAAGTGGATCAATTTCAAGATGGGAGAAGACGGAGAACCGGAGATGTATCTTGAGGATGTACCGCTCTGGAAATATCCGTTCCGCCCGGAAGGATATGAGATTCCGGAAGGCCATGTTGATGAGTGGAACGAAAAGAAATAGGAGGTGCCGTGATGGGAAAAATAACGATTAATGTCAATACATTGGATATTGAAGTAGAGAGCGGCATGTCCGTATTTGAAGCCATTACAAAACGGCAGTTTCCATATCTTGATATGAAAATTCCGTCTCTCTATTACCTGAAAGGTGTTGTGGATGTAGACGATTCCGGCGTATGTATCGCAGAGGTAGACGGCGAGATCGTGAATGCTTCCAGAATACGCGTAAAGGAAGGCATGAAGGTGGTGACAAAATCACCGGAGCTCTATGAAAAACGAAGAGACGCCTTAAAAGAGATCTTAAAGATTCACAACAGAGACTGCAACGGCTGTGTGCGCTGCAACAGCTGTGAACTGCAGGAACTGTTACATGAATATGATTTTACAGATGAACCGCAGCTCCCAAAAGAAGATCTCGAAGAGATCGATCTTTCTTCCAAGGTACTGGTGCGGGACAACAACAAGTGCATCCGATGCAAACGCTGCATCAATGTCTGCGCGAAGATGCAGGCAGTATCAGCGATCGCATGTACCGGTGAGGGACTCGACGCAGTGATCGCACCGTCTTCCCCGGCAGGTCTGGCAGCAGCCAGCTGTGTCAACTGCGGTCAGTGCGTCGCAGTCTGCCCGGTTGGTGCATTATCTGAAAAAGATCAGACGGATCTGGTAAAAGAGGCACTGGATGATCCTTCAAAATATGTGGTCGTACAGGTGGCACCGGCGGTACGCGCGGCACTGGGTGAGAGTTTTGAATTCAATATCGGTGTAGATGTGGAAGGACGTATTGCTGACGCGCTGCGCAATCTTGGCTTTGATAAGGTGTTTGATACAAAGTTCGGTGCGGATCTGACCATTATGGAAGAAGCGAACGAATTGCTTGACCGTATTCAGAACGATGGCGTGCTGCCGATGATCACATCCTGCTGCCCGGGCTGGATCAAGTACGCAGAACATTTCTATCCTGACATGCTGGAGAATATTTCTACCTGCAAATCCCCGCATCAGATGCAGGGCGCGATCATCAAGTCCTATATCGCAGAGAAGGAAGGCATTGCAAAGGAGAATATTGTTACTGTCAGCGTTATGCCGTGTACGGCAAAGAAGTTCGAACGTCTGCGTGACGATGAAAACGGCGCAGGCGTACCGGATGTTGACATCGTCATTACGACCAATGAGCTGGAGCGTCTGATCAAAGACCGCGAAGTCCGGTTTGAAGCAATGCATCACAAAGCAAAATTCGATGAGCCGCTGGGCTTTGGTACCGGGGCAGGTGTGATCTTTGGTGCAACAGGCGGCGTAATGGAGGCCGCGCTGCGGACTGCGGTTGAGAAACTGACCGGAGAGGAACTGGAGAATCCGGAGTTCACAGAGGTCCGTGGTATGAACGGAATCAAGGAAGCTTCCTACGATGTCAATGGTACAACCGTACGTGTCGCTGCAGTATCCGGTCTGGCAAATGCGAACCAGCTGCTGACAAAAGTAAAGGCAGGAGAAGCGGATTATCAGTTTATTGAGATCATGGCCTGCCCGGGCGGATGTGTCAACGGTGGCGGACAGCCACACCAGCCGGCGCAGACCCGTCTGGTAACAAACGTTCCAGCAGAGCGCGCGGCTGCATTATACAAAAACGACGGAAAAGCACAGATCCGGAAATCACACGAAAACCCGTCCGTTCAGGCGCTTTATGACGATTATCTGGGAGTTCCGGGAAGCGAACGCGCACATGAACTGCTGCATACGACATATCGCCCGCGATGAGTCAAAAGAACCGTCCCCATGACTCATCCGTCATCAGTGTACAAAATGGGTACGAAATTTGTTAGTTAGTGACGGACCATTGTATGAGGTGGCAATGCTAAAATTTTTCTTAACAAAACAACGGATCTGACTGGAGATAGGAATGACGAATGGAAAGATCCAAATCAATATGAAGGGAGAAAATCCATATGGAAAAAACAAAGGGTAGTGGTGTATTTGGACCAAAACAGATTGGCATGATCATCTTTACCGGCGCTTTGATGCTTCTGTCTGCCTGCTTTGTCGGCGGTCAGAATAATACGGTACTTCCGGTTATCTCAGAGCTGCGTGGATGGGATATTAATCTGTTAAACATCGTTTCCGGTTTTTGCGCCCTGCTGGATGGTATCGGTATCATTATTTTTGCCGGTCTGTCAAGAAAGAATGCAAAGGTAACGGCAGGTGTCGCACTGGTCATTATGGCAATTTGCCTGGTCATCTACGGAAGAACAGAAAGCCTTGGCCTGTTCCTGGTTCTGATGTTCATCATGGGTGCTGCATCCGGATGTTTCTCATCCACATGTGCTATGACACTGACAGCAAACTGGTGGCCGACAAAGAAAGGTGTTGTACTTGGTTTCTCAACCATCGGTGTTGTACTGATGCAGATCGTTTACGTTCCGGTTATGCCGGTTCTGTACGCAAAGATCGGTGTCCCGAACACACAGGTCGTGTTGGCGATCATCACGTTGGTCATTGCATTGATCAGCTTCTTTATCATCAAGGATACACCGGAAGAGGCCGGAACCACACCAGATGGTCTGGAAGGTGTAGAACTCGAGAAAGCAAAAGAGATTACAAAGGCACTGCACGAATACAAGAGCCCGTTCACACTTGGCAAGATGGCAAAAGATCCGAGCAACTGGACGCAGGCGATCGGTACAATGATTCCGCTGCTTGTAGCGATGACATTCATTGCCAGCACGATTCCGATCCTGATCTCTTATGGTTACACACCGGCATTTGCATCGATGGTATTCGCGATCGGCGGTATCCTCTGCATCATCGGTTCGGTGGCATTTGGTTTCATCGATCAGAAACTTGGAACAAAGAAAGCATTCATCATTTACATTTTCTTCATGATGCTTGCGATCGTCCTCGCAATGTTCATGAGAACTTCAGTTGTCTGTGTATGGCTTGCAGCAATGATCCTGTTTGCAGCAAACGGCTCTGCACGTAACCTGATCCCGTCCTTTGTAGGAACGAGATACGGCCGTTGGGATTATCCGGCGGCATATGCAATGATCGGTACGATCGCAATGCTCGGCGGCGGACTCGGAATCATGCTGACCGGTATCTTTAGAAATCCGATCCGTATGTACATCTTTGACCTGGTCATGCTGGTAATCTCACTGATCCTGATCATTCTTACAAAAGACTCCTTCATCGGAAAGAAAGACGAAGGAATGGAATAGGGTTTTCTCCCTTAGTAAAGTACTAAGGTTAAAGAAAAAGCATAAACAACACGGGAAGGGGATGTCGGATGACATCTCCTTTTCGTTAATCATGCATAAACAGGCGGAAACTTTCAGCAGTGATATCCATAAAATACGGATATAGGGAGTGGTAAAGTATTCTTGAAGATTCTATCTGTAATTCTGACAAACAAAGGAGAGGTATGATATGAAGAATAAGTATTATCCACATCTGTTTGAAAAAATGAAGATCGGGAATCTGGTTGTAAAAAACCGGATCATCAGAAACTCTATGGGGACTTATCTGAGCAATCCTGTTGACTGCTCCGTTACGCCGAATAATATTAAAGCTGCGGCGGAAGCTGCAGACGGTGGTGTTGGCCTGGTGTTTATGGATAATGTCCTGATCAATGATTCTTACCATATGGGACTTTCTGCCGCAAGTGACCGTATGATACCGGGACTTTCGCAGATTGCTGATGCGATTAAGTATCATGGTGCTGCGGCAGGCATGCAGCTTTCGCATCCCGGACGAGACGGGGCATTCGTCGGAGGAGACGACTGTGCTTCAGCTTCAAGAATCACAGCGGAAGTATGGTTTGATCATGGTATGCCGGCGCCCAGGGAGATGACAACAGAAGAAGTGAAAGCGGTCATTGAGCAATACGGAGATGCAGCGCTTCGTTGCAAACGTGCCGGATTTGATCTGGTAGAGGTTATGGCAGCGGCAGGATGTCTTCCCTGTAATTTCCTCTCTTCAAAGGATAACCGCCGGACTGATATGTATGGTGGTGATCTGCATAATCGGATGCGTTTTTGCATCGAAGTTGCAAGAAATATCAAACGGAAATGCGGTTTTGATTATCCGTTAAGTTTTAAGCTGTCCGGAGAGGATTTTGAAGGCGGGATTACATTGGAGGAGACGATTGAGACTGCCAAAGCCCTGGAACGGGAAGGCGTTAATCTGTTTAATATCGTAGGGGGAACGCATGCGACAACATATACACAGACCGGATTCTTCCCGCTTGGCATCTATGTACCGTTTGCAGAGGCGGTGAAAGCAGAAGTGAATGTGCCGGTCCTCGTAACCGGTAATATCCAGACACCGGAGCAGGCAGAGCAGATCATTGCCGATGGAAAAGCGGACTTTATCGGACTGGCCAGACAGGTACTGGCAGATCCGTATTTTGCGAAAAAGGCAAAAGAAGGCAGGGCAGAGGATATCGTGCCATGTATCAGATGCATGATCGGATGTAATGATCATGGACTGCTTGCAAATCAGGTGATTCATTGCGCTGTCAACCCGACGTTATACAAATACGAATGCCCGCCGATCGTTCCGGCAGAAGTGCCGAAAAAGGTTGTTGTGATCGGTGGCGGCGCAGCTGGTCTGGAAGCGGCATTGACATGTAAAAAACGCGGACATGATGTAACTTTATTCGAGAAAAGAGAATTGGGCGGCATGATGATCGAAGCAGCGGCGCCGGAGTATAAGAAAGACATTCGCCCGCTGATCGATTACTATAAGCGGCAGATTGAAAAGCATCAGGTGAAGGTCGTAAAAGAAGAGGCAACGGTAGAGGCTGTTAAAAATGGCGGGTATGATGCGGCGATCGTTGCGATTGGCGGAAAACCGAGACTGGTAGATGTACCGGGAATCGATCAGGATAACGTGTTCTACGCACTTGACGTGATCAATGGAAAAACATTTGACGGAGCAGAGGCAGTCGTGGTCGGCGGAGGCATCACCGGAGCGGAGACAGCCCTGGAGCTTGCAGAACAGGGAAAAGACGTTACGATCGTTGAAATGATGGATCAGTTTCTCGGAATGCAAAGTGCAGTTGTCCCGGCATATCTACAGGCAGTTGCAAAGGCAGGGATCCGTGTGATCACCGGAATGCGTCTGGAAAGCGTGAAGGATGATGCAGCCGTGATCGTAGACCGTTATGGGAACCGGCAGACACTTCCTGCAGACGGGATCGTGATCTCAGCGGGTTTTGTACCGCAGACGGATTTTGCCACGCGGCTTGAGGAAGAAACAGAGATGGATGTGGTCGCAGTCGGAGATTGTAAAAAAGTACGTCAGATCTACGATGCGATCCACGAAGGGTATATAGCGGCAAGATGTTTGTAAAGTGAGGGAAGGAGAATACAAATGAAATTTATCAAGATCAGTGAACACAGACCGGAATTCTTTTCATATCTGAAGGAGCATCCTGAAAGTCTTGCGGGACCTCTGACTGAGCATATAGAATGGATGCAGGATCTGAAGGAAAAAGGGACATTGGTTGATGCATATTTTCTGCCTGGAGACGGGCGCTGCATTACGATCTGGGACTTTAAGGACGAGAGTGAAGTGGATAACAATATCCTGCAGGATCCGATGGAGCTTGAGTTTACGGCTCAGTTTTTTCCGGCAGTTCCGCTGTTTGAGCATATGAACAATGCGATGAACCGGAAAGAGTAGTGATCAAAGGAAACAGTACCATGAGAGAACATACAGAAAAAGTGATGGGGAATCCATTAGGGATTGTACCGATAGCGAAATTATTGCCTAAATTTGCCGTACCGGCTGTGATCAGTATGATCGTCAGTGCGCTTTATAACATGGTCGATCAGATCTTTATCGGCTGGGGTGTCGGTGTGTTGGGAAATGCAGCAACAAATGTCGCGTTTCCGATCCCGACGATCTGTCTGTCTCTCGCTTTGCTTGCCGGGATCGGCGGTTCGGCCAATTATAATATCTGCTCCGGCAAGGGCGAAGAAGAAGAGGGACTGAAATTTGCCGGCAATGCGTTATCGATGATGGTAATCCTCGGAGTTGTCATGCTGGCTGGGATCCTCATTTTTTTAAAGCCATTGCTGTTTGTGTTCGGCGCGACAGATCAGGTCATGCCTTATGCAGTGGATTATGTCAGGATCATTGCATATGGATTGCCGTTTCATTTCCTTGGCTTTGGATCAACGCATCTGATCCGAGCAGACAGAAGCCCTGCATTTTCCATGCTTTGCGGTATCGTTGGCGCAGTGATCAATCTGGCGCTGGATCCAATCTTTATTTTCGGTTTTCACTGGGGAATGAAAGGGGCCGCTTTTGCGACGATCCTCGGACAGATCGTAACGGCAGTCATGGCGGTCATCTATTTTACGAAGATGTCTTCCATGAAAATCAGGAAGCATCATCTGGTTCCGGGCGGATCCTATTTCAGACGTATTTTTGTACTTGGGATCGGCGGCGCGATCTTTAATCTGTCTATTGCGCTCAGCCAGATCGTCATGAACAATGTGATCCGTGCGATCGGCCCATCGTCTGTTTATGGTGTTGAGATCCCGCTTGCGTGTGTCGGTATCATCGTAAAGATCGATCAGGTCTTCCGCGGGATCGGGATCGGCGTCCATCAGGGGTGTCAGCCAATCTTCGGCTTTAATTACGGTGCAAAAAAATATGACAGGGTACGGGAATGTTTCAAGCGGGCATCGATCGCCGTGATCATAACAGGCGTGATCTTCTTTGCCGCATTTATGCTTTTCCCGAAGGGGATCCTGTCCATGTTTGGTGCAGAGTCAGAGGTATTCTTTGCGTTTGGCGTCCGGTTCTTCCGGATCTATCTGATGTTTACGATCCTGAATGCTTTGCCACAGCTGATATCAGGATTCTTTACCGCAACCGGGAAGCCTGTTCCTGCAGCGATGATTCCTGTGATCAAACACATTTTCACGTTTATCCCATTGGTTCTGCTTCTTCCGATGCTGATGGGACTGGATGGAGTCATGTTTGCAGGAGCAATCTCTGACGCGATCATTATCGTTGTTTCCCTGCTGATGGTAAGAAAGGCGTTACGGGAATTGAAATGAGTCAAAAGAACAGTCCAGACTGCCTTCTCGCCTGTCGGCTCACCTTGCCGTCCCCTTGACTCATTAGCTTCGCATAGTATAGATGTGGAAACCGGATACTGCGTGATGGAGGACGGAACTGGTTATATTGCCAATCTGGTCTATATGCCGGGCGTTACCGTAGATATGTTTGACTGGTGGTTTGCATGGCATGGAAGAGTTTCAGAACCTGGCGGATCTGTTACCGCGGATCTACCCGGAAGAGAAAGATAACTGGTAAAATAAAAACAGAACAGATAGAGACTGGTATGAACGCCGGAGTCGCAGTTATGCGGGCTCCGGCGTTTTGGCATAAACGTCGAAAAACAGTCATAAGAAACGAAAGGAATAAGAGCACAAGATATAGACGCTAAATATCAACATCATGTATAATAACATCAAAGAATCATTTTAATGATATCGTGGAGTTCGTATACGCTGATGCCTGGTGAGGGGAAGAGATGAAAAGACGGATGATAAAAAGATTTATCAGTCTCTTTTTGATGGTGCTTTTAACTGCATCATTTCTTCCTGTGTGTGTTTTGGCGGCGGAGACGGGGTGGCACGGACCCGGTCCTGTGAATGCCAGGGAAGAAAACTGGCATTTCCTTTACAGTGATGTCTGGATCAATATTCACTATAACAACGGGAACTATTCATCACAGGACGCGATCTCAGAAGACTCTCAGAAGACAGGAATCACGTGGACCTCATCCGATAAAAACATCGCGTCTGTTGATCAGGATGGGAATGTAGCATTATGCCGGCCGGGAGATGCACAAATCACTGCAACGCGTCAGGATGATGATTACAGCTTAGGATCGTATCAGCTGCATATTTACCGGATCAATATCGGACAGTCAGACATGAAAATGAATCTGGGAGATATCACCCGGAATGATGTAAGCCTGGAACCGGCTGAATATAATCTGGATCTGGCCTATCTGTCAGAGGATGAGAATGTTGTGACGGTAGATCGGGACGGAACGCTTCATGCGGTCGGAGAAGGAACGGCCACGGTCAAAGTTCATGTATCAGGAAGTCAGACGTTTGACACATTTACAGTGGAAGTGACAGATCCTGAGAAGGTTTTGCCAGGCAATGAAGACGGCAGTACAGATCCGACAGTTCCCGGCGGCGAAGGACCTGATACAGAAGCGCCGTTTCCCGGTGATGACGGCCCCGGTACAGATATGACGACACCGAGTGTGGGACAAACAGAGCCGGCAGTTCAAGATCTTGTACAAACAAAAGTCTATTCGCTGGTGACTGTCACAGAAACTGCAGATAGCAGGGAAACGGTGACGGCTGTAAAGACGACTTCAAGAAGTACCGTGACAAAGACACAGTCATCTTCGGGAAAAAGTACCATAGCACGCAAGACTTCAGGAAATGCTGGACAGGCTGTCAATGAAGATCATACGGAGCCGGTGCATACAGCAGATACTGCAGCAGTGATTAACGAGCCTTCAGTTCCGACCGCAGCGTACATCAGTCCTGCCGATGGCGGAAACGGAGGCCTGCCAGGTTCGGACAATATGGCTTCGCATGCAGGTGCGGTCGCAGGCATGCTCGCAGCAGCAGCGGCAGTCGGCGCAGTCGGCGTTGTAAAAGCATACAAGCTAAAAAAATATGAAGCCGATGCATAGGAAAAGTTAATACTCTTTGATTTTCTTAAGAAGCGTGTTTAAGACACGCTTCTTATTTTTACTCCATTCCGGGGCGATCAGATCTCTTTTGTTTCCGTCTCCTGTCATGCGGTGGATCACCATCGTCTCCGGCAGAATAGACAGGCATTCGCAGATCAGCTGACAATAGTCTTCAAATGATATGGTTTCAAATCTGCCGGCCAGATACTCCTCTGCCAGATCGGTCCCTTTCAGGACGTGCAGCAGCTGTAGCTTGATGCCGTCGACAGAGCTGTTTCCGACATAGGCAACGGTTTCTTTCATTTCTTCTTTTGTTTCGCCGGGAAGTCCCAGAATGACATGTGTGATCACAGTCAGTCCGGCCTCTTTTAGTCTGATCACAGCATCATCGTAAACAGGCAGAATATAACCCCGTCGGATGTAATCAGCACTTCTTTTGTGAATCGTTTGGAGACCAAGTTCTACCCAGACAGGTTTTTGGGTATTGAGTTCCTGCAGAAGTGAAATAACATCATCCGGCAGACAGTCGGGACGGGTCGCAATCGACAGTCCGACGATATCCGGATGAGAGATGGCTTTTGTAAAAAGTGATTTCAGGCGGCAGATGGGTGCATAGGTATTGGTATAGGCCTGGAAGTATGCGATATATTTCCCTTTTCCTTCCGGCATTTTTTTGGAAAGGCGCAGTTTTCCGCGCTCGATCTGCTCTGTGACGGAGAGAGAGGCGTCTTCTGCGAAATCTCCGGAGCCGTGTCCGGAACAGAAGATACATCCGCGCGTGTCCAGTGTCCCGTCGCGGTTCGGACAGGTGAAGCCGCCATCAATCGCAATCTTATATACTTTTGTGCCAAAGGTATCTTTCAGATACTGATTCAGTGAATAATAATCCATGGGAGCAGTTTACTACAATCTCTGATGAAAGTATAGAAATTACTGGAATAATTCCTCTGAGTATGCCACAATAAATCTATATAGTTGTGTACGATTATATGATTTGAGTACTTGCACTCATTTGGGAGTTTTTGCCATGACATACTCGATTATCGGAATACTGGCAGCAATCATTTTATTTATCATCAACAGGGATGTGTTTTGGGTTTCTGACAATAAGAAGCTGGCAATGACACAGCGTCATTACCGCCGCTTTTTGCTGGGTGTGCTGGCTTATTATATTACAGATCTTCTCTGGGGGATCCTGGAAACAAATCAGTTAGCGGGACTTCTGTTTACGGATACAGCAGTTCATTTTGTTGCGATGGCCGCGGCAGTGATGCTCTGGACACGCTATGTGGTGTCCTATCTTGAAGATAAAAATGCCTTTGGTACATTTCTTCGTTACGCAGGCTGGCTGTTTCTGATTTTTGAGATCGTTGTCGTTGTCATTAATTGTTTCCGTCCGATCCTGTTCTGGATCGATGCGGATGGGTCATACCATGCAAGCAGTGCACGGTATGTGACGCTTGCGATCCAGATCATCCTGTTTTTGCTGACTGCAATCTATACCCTGTATATCACCTCGAAAACGGAAGGCAGCATAAAGCACCGCCACATGACGATCGGGTTGTTCGGGATCGCCATGGTGGTACTGATCCTGATCCAGGTTTTCTATCCGCTGTTCCCGTTCTATGCGATCGGATATATGCTCGGGACCTGTCTTCTGCACAGCTTTGTTATGGAGGATGAAAAGGAAGAGTATCGCAGAGAACTGGAAAAGGCACTCGAACAGAACAGGCGACAGACAATAGAACTGACAGAGAGCCGGGAAGCACTAAAGGACGCGTTGCGCAGGCGGAAAATGCCAACAAGGCAAAAACCGCATTTCTGTCAAATATGAGTCATGAGATCCGCACGCCGATGAATGCGATCATCGGTCTGAATAACATTGCCATGAATGACTCGACAGCGAGTGATAAGGTGAAGGAATATCTGGAAAAGACGGGGACTTCCGCGCAGCATCTGCTGGGAATCATCAATGACATTCTCGATATGAGCCGCATTGAATCGGGACGTATGACCATAAAAAAGGAAGAGTTTTCTTTTGCAAGGAGTTTAGAGCAGGTCAATACGATCATCAGCGGACAGTGCCGGGACAAGGGGCTTACCTATGACTGTCATTTGATCGGCAACATTGATGATTATTATGTCGGCGATGATATGAAGCTGAAGCAGGTGATGATCAATATCCTGGGAAATGCCGTAAAATTCACACCGGAGGGCGGATCCGTGCAGTTTACGATCGAAGAAGGCCCGCGCTATGACAATAAGGCTACGCTGAAGCTGATCATCAGCGATACCGGAATCGGCATGAGCAAAGAATATCTGCCGCATATTTTTGAGGCATTCAGCCAGGAAGATTCTTCTTCCACAAACACCTATGGAAGTACCGGCCTGGGTATGCCGATCACAAAGAGCATTGTAGAATTGATGAACGGTCATATTGAGGTGGAGAGCGAAAAAGGAAAAGGCACGACATTCACGGTGACCGTTACATTGGGAGAATCTGAACGCAAAAATGTTGATGAAAAAGAAGACCTTTTGAACCCGCATGATATGAGTGTACTGGTAATCGACGATGACAGGATCGCGCTCGAGCATGCGGAGATCATTCTGGGACAGATCGGGATCAAATGCGACACGGCAGAATCCGGTTGGGAAGGTGTGGATAAAGCAAGGATCCGTCATGGACGCAGAGAGGATTATGATCTGATCCTTGTTGACTGGAAAATGCCCGGGATGGACGGCATCGAGACAACCAGGCAGATCCGCTCTGTGGTCGGACTTGAGACACCGATCATCATCCTGACTTCCTTTAACTGGGATGAAATTGCCGAGGATGCAAAAGAAGCCGGTGTGGATACGTTTGTACCAAAACCACTGTTTGCAGGCAGTGTAATGGACGAATTCAGAGAAGCATTCAGAAGAAAAAATGAACTCCTGGAAAGAAAGACTGCGGATCTTAAGGGGAAGCGGGTTCTGCTTGCAGAAGATGTATCCGTAAATGCTGAGATCATGATGATGGTCCTTTCCATGCGGGAAATGGAGGCAGAGCTTGCGGCAAACGGCAAGATTGCAGTAGAGATGTTTGCGGATCATGAAGCAGGGTATTACGATGCGATCCTGATGGATCTGCGGATGCCGGTCATGGACGGTCTGGAAGCAACAAGAACGATCCGCGCAATGGAACGGGAGGACGCAAAGAGAATTCCGATCATCGCCCTGACGGCAAATGCATTTGATGAAGACGTGCAGCGCAGCATGCAGGCAGGACTGAATGCACATCTGAGCAAACCGGTGGAACCGGAGTCGTTGTTTGAAACACTGGAACTGTTGATCAATACATAAAAGGGGATTGCGATGAAGTTTTACCATGCATTTTTGGGAGTGACCGATGATAAGCGTTCACTGGAGTTTTATCTGAATGCTTTTGAAGGAGCAAAAGTTGTCAATGAATTTGAGATCGACGGCAATCATATGCACATTGTGGACCTGAATAATGGAATCGTTTTAGAAATGCTGCAATTGCCGAAGGAAACGGTGCAGGAACATGTGCTTGATGTGAAAGGACCGATGCCATATTTAGATTACGCAGGGATCTTTCAGCATCTGGCGATCTCATGTGACAGCAAAGAAGAGATCGCCGAACAATATGAGAAGCTGGTTGCGGCAGGATGCGGGATCATCCGTCCGCTGAATTTCGGCTTTCTGATCCGCGGACTGAACGGACATCCGGACTTTTACGGAAACGGGGCACATGTGACCGGACCGGACGGAGAGATCATCGAGCTTTGCTGGGATGTGGAAGCATAGGCGTTTAGGAGTGACGAATTATGTTTGGAAAGCATTTTGCATTAAATGAAACGACGCTTTCAGTTGTAGAAGAGATAGGCAGACTCATGCCGGGAGGCTTCTTTTTCTATCAGGACGATAAAGAAGGCTCGCTTTTGTATGCAAATCATGCGGTGGTGAAGATTTTCGGATGTGATGATCTGGATGACTTTAAAGCGCATACCGGATTCACATTTAAAGGAATGCTTCATCCGGACGATTATCCCGGCGTATCAGAAACGATCGCGAATCATGCGGACAGTGAAGAAGAGCACATGGATTATGTGGAGTATCGCATCATCCGTAAGGATGGCGCGATCCGATGGATCGAAGACTATGGACGCCATACCGATTCTGATGCATATGGCGGGATTCACTATGTTTTTATTTCTGACATCACAGAAAAAAGAGAGCAGATGGAATCTGATATTGCGGTCCGGCAGGCAGTGATCGAGGCGCTCAGTGCATCCTATCATACAGTCTGGCTGATCAATGACGTGGAAAAGGAAACGTTTTCACTTTATCGTGGAGACGTTATGGGAGATACAGCTCATGCCGCACCAAACAGGGATGCACTGGCACATGTGAAGTATTCCCAGGCAAAAGAGTATTATATCAAAACGACGGCTGCACCTTCGGAACAGGCACGTTTGGAAGAAGAACTGGAGTTGTCTAATATCGTGCGAGAACTGAAAGCGGAGGATCACTTTAATGTTACATATCTTCGTTCCATGAAGGATGGTTCTGAGCGTTATTTCAGGATTGAGTTTACCAAATTCGAAATGCCAAATGGAAAAACAGGTATTGTCTGCGGTTTTAAAGACGTTGACGAAGAGATCCGGGAGAATCAGAGGATCCGCAGGGATCTGCAGGAGGCAAAGAAGGCGGAAGAGGAAAAGGTGAGGCTGGCAGAACAGCAGTCAAAGCTGATCACGGCAATGGCTTCCGACTACCGCTGTGTATATTATGTCACATTGGATACGGATGAAGGGATCTGTTACCGGACGGATAACCGTTTTGAGAATGCTGTGGGTCTTGGTGAACATTTCTGTTTTCGGGAGGTGTTTACCAATTATGCGAAGGAACATGTCGCAGAGCAATACAGAGAGGGATTCCTTGCATTTGTCGATCCGGATAACATCAGGAAAAGACTGGCTGATGAGCTGCTCATTACCTACCGTTATCTTCGGATCGGAGACGGTGAGGAGACTTATGAGATGCTTCGCATGGCCGGGGGCCGGCGTCCGAAAGACAGGGACGATCATATGGTACATGCGATCGGTGTCGGATTTACGGATATTGACCGGGAAATGCGGGATGATCTCGCACGGAATCAGGCGCTCAAGGACGCGTTAAAAGCAGCAGAGCATGCCAACAGGGCAAAGACGGCATTTCTTTCGAACATGAGTCATGAGATCCGGACGCCGATGAATGCGATCATCGGACTGGACAATATCGCGCTCAACAATCCGGATCTTCCGGCACAAACACGGGAACAGCTTGAAAAGATCAGTGATTCCGCACAGCATCTGCTGCGGATCATCAATGATATCCTGGATATGTCCAGGATCGAATCCGGAAGGATGACGATCAAGCATGAAGAGTTTTGTTTCTCGAAGACACTCGAGCAGGTCAATACGATGATCAGCGGACAGTGCCGTGATAAGGGACTCGACTATGACTGTCGGATCCGGGGAGATATTGATGATTATTATCTTGGTGACGATATGAAGCTCCGCCAGGTCATGATCAATATCTTAAGCAACGCAGTCAAATTTACACCGTCCGGCGGGAAAGTAACATTTAGTATTGAGGAAGCTGCCCGCTATGAAGGGAAATCCACATTGCGTCTGGTCATCAGCGATACCGGTATCGGCATGAGCAGGGAATTCCTGCCAAAGCTGTTTGATGCATTCAGTCAGGAAGATTCTTCTACAACGAACCGTTATGGCAGCACCGGACTTGGGATGCCGATCACAAAAAGTATTGTGGAATTAATGAACGGCAACATAACGGTTGAGAGTGAGAAAGGAAAAGGAACCACATTTACCGTTGTTATCACGCTTGACAAAGCAGATATCAAAGACACAGAAGACAGACAGGAAGAATTGTATCCGCATGAGCTCACGGTGCTTGTGATCGATGATGATGAGGTGGCCTGTGAGCACGCAAAGC
This sequence comes from Lachnospiraceae bacterium, assembly GCA_015057865.1. Taxonomy (GTDB): domain Bacteria; phylum Bacillota; class Clostridia; order Lachnospirales; family Lachnospiraceae; genus SY8519. The sequence goes on along the minus strand of SVDH01000003.1, from coordinate 11,283 downwards.
TGGTGCTTGAACATGTCGGCGTCAGATGCGATGTTGCCGGATCAGGAAAAGAAGGTCTTGACATGGTGCGTATGTGTCATGCCAGGAGAGAACCGTATCATCTGATCCTTGTTGACTGGAAAATGCCGGAAATGGATGGGATCGAAACAACAAGGCAGATCAGAGAGATTGTCGGACATGAATCTGCGATCATCATCCTGACTTCCTATAACTGGGATGAAGTGGAAAACGAAGCGAGAAACGCCGGTGTGGATACGTTTGTCACCAAACCGCTGTTTGCGGCAAATGTAATGGAGCAGTTCCGGGAAGCATTCCGTAAGAAAAATGAACAGGCCGGCAGAAAAATCGTTTCACTTGAAGGACGAAGGGTTCTGCTGGCAGAGGATGTGGATGTAAATGCCGAGATCATGATGATGGTTCTTTCCCTCCGGGATCTGGAAGTGGATCTTGCCGAAAACGGGGCGATCGCAGTCAGCAAGTTTCAGGAACATGAAGCAGGTTATTATGATGTGATCCTGATGGATATGCGTATGCCTGTGATGGACGGACTGGAGGCCACCAAGATCATTCGGGGACTGGACAGAGAAGATGCGAAGAAGATTCCGATCATCGCTCTGACAGCAAATGCGTTTGATGAGGATGTACAAAGAAGTATGCAGGCAGGTCTGAATGCACATTTGACCAAGCCTGTTGAGCCGGAGATGCTGTTTGATACATTGGAGAGCCTGATAGAATAGAAACATCCGGATAAGAATTGGAAAATGCATCTGTTTGCATAAAAACAGATGCATTTTTTTTCGCTTTCGTGTATGATAATGTATGGGTAACTAAGTTACAAAAACGGAAGTAAAATGACCCAGGAACAAAAGGAGGTGTCATAATGGGATTAATACATGCGGCTTTAGGAGCAGCGAGCGGTGTTTTGGCGGACACATGGAAAGATTACTTTTACTGTGACGCATTACCGGAGAATATTTTAGCGGTGAAGGGAAAGAAAAGAGAGTCCGGCCGTTCTTCCAACAGATATGGAAATGAAAATATCATCACCTCCGGTTCTGTCATTGCGGTAGCAGACGGACAGTGCATGATCATCGTTGATCAGGGAAAAGTCGTCGAGTTATGTGCGGAACCCGGAGAGTTTACATATGATGCATCTACAGAGCCGAGTATTTTTACAGGCAGCCTGAAAGAAGGAATCATTGCGACATTTGAACAGATCGGCAAGCGGTTTACGTTTGGCGGAGAGGCACCGAAAGATCAGCGTATTTACTACATCAATACCAAAGAGCTGATCGGCAATAAATATGGAACGGCGGCACCGGTTCCGTTCCGTGTTGTGGATGAACGCGCAGGCATCGACATTGATATTTCCATTACCTGCTTTGGTGAGTACAGTTACAAGATCACAGATCCGATCCTGTTCTATACCAATGTATGCGGAAACTTCGACGGCACCTATGATCGTTCAAGACTGGACGGACAGTTGAAATCCGAGCTTTTGACGGCACTGCAGCCGGCATTTGCGCGGATCAGCGCGATGGGCATCCGCTATTCCGCAGTACCGGGTCATACAAAAGAACTGGCAGATGCATTGAATGAAGAGTTGAGTGCTTCCTGGCGTGATAAGCGCGGTATTGAGATCGTCGTAGTCGGTGTTTCGAGCATGAAGGCTAACGAAGCAGATGAGCAGATGATCAAAGAGATGCAGAAGGAAGCTGCATACATGGATCCGCGCCGTGCGGCAGCGCATATGACCAATGCACAGGCATCTGCGATGCAGGCGGCAGCTTCAAATGAGAATGCCGGACCGATGATGGCATTTGCAGGCATGAATATGGCGGCAAATGCAGGCGGAATCAATGCAAATGATCTGTATGCAATGGGAGCACAGCAGCAGGCACAGGCACCTCAGGGACAGCCGGCAGCACAGGCCGGATGGACCTGCTCCTGCGGTAAGACCGGAAATACCGGTAAATTCTGCTCGGAGTGCGGAAGCCCGCAGCCTGTACCGCAGCCGGCAGCAGGAGATGCGTTCTGGACCTGTTCCTGCGGCGCGCAGAATAAGGGCAAGTTCTGTTCAGAGTGCGGTTCACCGAAGCCGGCCGGAATTCCACAGTATAAATGCGACAAGTGCGGATGGGAACCGGCTGATCCTGCAAATCCGCCGAAGTTCTGCCCGGAATGCGGGGATCCGTTTGATGACGGAGATGCTGTAGGATAAAATGACCAGGAGGAGGTGCTGAAGATGGGACTTTTTGACAAAAAATCTTGTGACATTTGCGGGGAAAAGATCAAACTGTTTGCACGGAAAGTAGAAGACGGCAACCTCTGCAAGGAGTGCACCAAAAAGCTTTCCCCCTGGTTTTCTGAGCGGAAGAAAAGTACAGTAGCAGATATCAGGGCACAGCTTGAATACCGCGAAGCAAACAAGGAAGCGGTAAAGAACTTTAATGTCACCAGAACGATCGGTGATAACTATAAAGTGCTGCTGGACGAAAACGCGAAGAAGTTCCTGGTTACGAATGCCAGAAAATGGCAGGATGAGAATCCGGATGTGCTGGATTTTGGGATGGTAACCGGTGTTACGCTGAATACAGAAGAGCATAAGCATGAGGAGAAGCGTAAGACTGCCGATGGCAAGGAAGTCAGCTACAATCCGCCTGTGTATGATTATTCCTATGATTTTGACTGCACGATCCATGTCAACCATCCGTATTTTGATGAGATGACATTCCGGTTAAATGACAGGGAAGTACATACTGGTCAGACCGGGTATGTGCAGCCGGCACGCGGGAATGTATCGATCAATGCCGGTAATGGACTTGCAGGTGCGATTGCTGCCGGTATCACTGGAGCGATGGCAAATAATACGATGCAGGCGGGAACAGTGGCAAATCCCGAGATCCAGATGTATCAGGATATGGCGAATGAGATCAAGATGACACTTCTGCAGGCACGTCAGGATGTACGTCAGGAAGAGATGGCAGCCAATGCGCCGAAACAGGCAGTACAGTGCCCGAATTGCGGTGCGACGACCATACCGGATGCAAACGGATGCTGCGAATACTGCGGCGGTGCAGTAGGATAAACTTTTTCATGGATATTGCATTGCAAAATCAAAAAAAAAGTCGTACAATAAGACAGTGATTTTAAACAGACCGTCAGAGAAGACGAACTCCGGCGGTCTGTGTCTATTTTTAAGAGATTGGTTTAGTTGGAGAAAGAGTTTTATGAAGATCGGATTTGATAACGAGAAATATCTGCAGACGCAGTCGGCAAAGATTAAAGAACGGATTCAGAACTTTGGCGGCAAACTATATCTGGAATTTGGCGGAAAGCTATTTGACGATTTTCATGCATCGAGAGTTTTGCCGGGGTTTGAGCCGGACAGTAAGATCCGTATGCTTGCGCAGATTCGCGATGATGTAGAAGTCGTGACCGTCATCAATGCCAACGATATTGAGAAAAACAAAGTGCGTGGAGATATTGGAATCACTTACGATCTGGATGTGCTCCGTCTGATCGATGCGTTCCGTGAGTACGGCCTGTATGTCGGAAGTGTCGTTCTGACCAGATTTGAAGGTCAGGAGAGCGCAGTCGCTTTCCAGAAGCGGGTGGAAGAACTGGGCATTAAGGTTTATCGCCATTACAGTATCAGCGGATATCCGAATAATATCGAAAAGATCATCAGTGAGGAAGGCTTTGGAAAGAATGAGTATATCGAGACGAAGCGTTCGCTCGTGATCGTAACGGCGCCGGGACCGGGCAGCGGAAAGATGGCTGTCTGCCTTTCCCAGCTGTATCATGAAAACCAGCGCGGCGTAAAAGCAGGATACGCAAAGTTTGAGACTTTCCCGATCTGGAATCTTGCGCTGCATCATCCTGTGAATCTGGCATATGAAGCTGCAACGGCTGACCTGAATGATGTAAATATCATCGATCCGTTCCACCTTGAAGCATATGGTGAGACGACGGTGAATTACAACCGAGATGTGGAAGTGTTCCCGGTATTAAAAGCCATCTTCCAGAAGATCTACGGAGAGTCGCCGTATAATTCGCCGACGGATATGGGCGTAAATATGGCCGGAAACTGTATTTTTGATGATGAAGCGGTTCGGGCAGCAGCCAACCAGGAAATCATCAGAAGGTATTACAATGAGCTGTGTCAGATCCGGAAGGGAAGCGGTTCCGAGGAAGACGCGAACCGGCTTGAGCTGATTTTGCAGAAGGCGGGTCTTACCATGGCGGACCGTCCTGTTGCTGCAGCGGCCAACCAGAAAGCAGAGGTGACAGGCAATCCGGCAGCAGCGATCGAATTGCCGGATGGGCAGATCGTAACCGGTAAGACGTCAGATCTTCTGGGCGCATCTTCTGCAATGCTTTTGAATGCATTAAAGGTTCTGGCCGGACTTGATGATGAAGTGAAGCTGATCTCACCGGATGTCATCCGTCCGATCCAGCATTTAAAGGTAGAGCATTTCGGAAACAGGAATCCGCATCTTCATATCAATGAGATCCTGATCGCATTGACGATCAGTGCAGAGACAGATGCGGCTGCAGAGGCAGCGATGGAGCAGCTTTCCATGCTGAAAGGCTGCGAAGCACATTCCTCTGTTATCCTGTCAGCGGTTGATGAGAGAAGCTTTAAACAGCTTGGAATCAATCTGACCTGCGAAGCACAGTATTCGACCAATAAGCTGTATCACAAATAATCTATTTCCGCTTATTCTTTTTTGGTTTTTTATGACCGGAAATCTTTCGGGGTGGTATGAGACAGTTTTGATCAAACCCGATCAGATCTGTCCTGCCACCCTTTATCAATGCTTCTTTTACCAGATCATGGTTTTTCGGATCCCAATACTGCATCAGTGCGCGCTGCAGTGCTTTTTCATGAGGGTTGCGCGTGATGTGCACTTTTTTCATAGTCAATGGATTCAACCCCGTATGGTACATACAGGTGGAAACGGTACCGGGGGTCGGATAGAAATCCTGTACCTGCTCCGGCCGGATCTTATGTTTTTTCAGATATAGTGCCAGATCGATCGCGTGCTTAAGCGTGCTTCCCGGATGGGAAGACATCAGGTAGGGAACGAGATACTGTTCCTTTTTCAGTTGTCCGTTTACACGGTTGAATTCTTTTGTGAATCTCTCATAGACGGCGTTTTTCGGTTTGCCCATACAGGAGAGGACTTCGTCACAGACGTGTTCCGGCGCGACACGGAGCTGTCCGCTGATATGATGCGCACAGAGCTCTTTTAAGAATTCTTTTTTCGGGTCGGCCAGGATGTAATCGAACCGGATGCCGGAACGGATGAACACCTTTTTGACACCCGGGATCTGGCGCAGCTTTTTTAACAGCCTGACATATGCGGAATGGTCCGCTTTTAAGTTGGAGCACGGCTCAGGGAAAAGGCATTGTCTGTGCTTGCAGGCACCATATGTCATTTGTTTGCTGCAGGCAGGGGTAAAAAAGTTTGCAGTCGGTCCGCCGACGTCGTGGATGTATCCTTTGAAAGCAGGATCTTTTGTCATCTGCTCCGCTTCCGCAATAATGGATGCTTCGCTTCTGGTCTGGATGATACGTCCCTGATGGAATGTCAGGGCGCAGAAACTGCAGCCGCCAAAGCAGCCGCGATTTGCAGTGATACTGAACCGGATCTCAGACAGGGCAGGGATGCCGCCCTCTTTGTCATAAGACGGATGAGAAGATCTGGTAAACGGCAGTGCGTAGATGTCATCCATTTCCAGTTCCGTCAGGGGAACAGCCGGCGGGTTCTGAACGACAAACAGAGCACCGTCATACGTTTCGTAGAGGCGGCCGGCCTGAAACGGATCGGTATTTTCATATTGGATCCGGAAGCTTTTTGCATAAGCAGCTCTGTCAGACCGGATGTCTTCAAAATCCGGCAGCCGGATGGCATCATAAATATCCTCCTCGCGGCGGGTCTTATAAACGGTACCCGGAATGAAGGAAATATCACTGACAGCGATGCCAGCGTCAAGGGCTTCTGCGATCTCAATGATGGAGTGTTCGCCCATGCCATAGGAGATCAGATCGGCCCCGGAATCCAGCAGAATGGAACGCCGTACGGAATCAGACCAGTAGTCGTAGTGTCCGAGGCGCCTTAAGCTTGCTTCAAGTCCACCGATGATCACAGGAGTTTTCTTATAGGTTTTCCGAATCAGGTTTCCATAGACGATCACAGCTCTGTCCGGACGCAGTCCCATTTTCCCGCCGGGAGAAAACGCATCGGTCTTTCGATGGTGCTTGGCGACAGTATAGTGATTGACCATCGAATCCATGTTGCCGGATGAGACCAGAAAGGCTAACCTTGGTTCGCCAAATACACGGATGCTTTCCGGATCGTTCCAGTCCGGCTGCGCGATCATGCCGACAGAGTATCCCCTTGATTCTAAGAGCCTGCAGATCAGTGCAGGACCGAAGGATGGGTGGTCAACATACGCGTCTCCTGAGACATAGACAAAATCCGGCTGCGAAATGCCGCGCTGATTCAGTTCTTTTAAGGTTGTTGGAATAAATTGCTGATTCATAAGTGATCTTTCCATGGTTTGATATTTCGTATCATTATAACAGATATATTTTGTCTTGAGCAATTCCATCAGAATAAGTATAATTTAAATATAAATATAGGATTTGATTTCGCTGTTATCAATGCGAAGGAAAGGAGATAAGATGGATTTATTTCAAATGCTTCAGGGCAGTATGTCGACAGAATCTTCAGTGAACACACTGACAGAGAAAACAGGCGCATCCAGTAAACAGATTTCGATGCTGATCGCTTTGGCTTTGCCGATCATCATTAAGATGATGACGAAAAATGCTTCCTCCCAGAGCGGGGCACAGTCTCTGGCAAATGCATTGACACAGCATAACAGCAAAAAAGATATGGCAAATCAGATTACGAATGCCGATGAAGAAGACGGCGAAAAGATCATGGGACATATTCTGGGTGGCCAGTCCGCTGACATTTTAAGCTCCCTTTCTTCTGAAACCGGTATGAGCCAGAATCAGGTCAGCACAGCATTGAACAGCATGGCACCGGCTTTGATGAGCGGCGTTTCCGCAGCAGCGACACATACATCCGGCGTTGACTTAAGCGACGGTCTGGATCTTTCAGATGTGATGGGAATGTTTGGTGGAAGTGCAGGCGGATCAGGCGGCGCAGGCGGTCTGGGCATGTTAGGATCTCTTCTTGGCGGCGGATCAGGCGGCGGCCTGCTGGGAAGTCTTCTTGGCGGCGGTGCACAGGCATCCGGGAAAGAAGATAACAGTCAGATGGACGGAAGCGCATTGTTACAGGCACTGTCCGCATTCATGAAATAAGGGTTGACAGCAATCATAAAAAGAAGCGGGGAGCAAGGCTCTCCGCTTCTTTTTCAATGTTTGTCTAAAGCGCGTTTAAGATCTGATACAGAGTCTGATATAGCTTCTGTGCATCTTCCTGCGGCAGATCGATGCAGCTGCCGACAGCAGCGGGGATCGATGCCGCTTTCTCACGAAGCGCCCATCCTTTGTCTGTCAAAGAGATTGTGACAACACGCTCGTCCTCTTTGCTTCTGGTGCGCGTGATCAGACCGTTTTGCTCCATCTTTCGAAGAAGCGGTGTCATCGTGCCGGTATCGAGGTAAAGTGCCTTGGTCAGTTCCTTGATCGGCACATCGCCCTTTTCCCATAAGACCATCAGTGTGATGTACTGGGTATAGGTAATACCAAGTTCATTCAGATAAGGTGTGTAAAGACGCACCACCTGTCTGGCACACGCATACAGTGGGAAACAAAACTGGTTTTCAAGCTTCAGAGCTTCATATGATGCAGTTTCCATTGTGGATGTTTTACTCATGAACCATCATCTCCTAAAGGATATCAGTTCCGTTATCTGAATACTTAGATTAGAGAACCAACACAGGCTGCGACTTCTTCCATCGGCGCAGTCGGCTCAAAGCGTGCTACAACTGTACCCTCGCGATCGATCACAAATTTTGTAAAGTTCCATTTGATGTCCGGCGTGTTTTTATAGTTCTTATCTACTTTTTTCAGAACACCTGCCATCATCAGCGCTTTCGGGCCTTTTCCAAATCCTTCAAAACCCTTCTGGCTCTTTAAGTAATCAAACAGCGGAAGCGCGTTCTCACCGTTTACATCAGATTTTTTCATCTGTGGGAACTGGGTGTTGTATTTCAATGTGCAGAACTCGTGAATCTCTTCATCGGTTCCCGGTGTCTGGCCGGCAAACTGATTGCACGGAACATCGATGATCTCAAGTCCCTGCTCATGATACTTCTCATACATCGCTTCCAGATCTTTATAATGCGGTGTAAAACCACAACCGGTCGCGGTATTGACAACCAGGATCACTTTACCTTCATAATCTTTTAAAGAAATCTCATTCCCTTTTGGATCTGTTACGGAATAATCATAAATACTCATCTGAAATACCTCCTAAATAAAACCCGACAAAAGTATTTTGTACAATTATATTGTAAACAATACAAATGAAATGTCAATCGTTTTTTGCAATTTTGTGAGAATTTTTTTTGGCAAAAATGCAATTCCAGACGTTATTTTTTCTGATATCAGGGTCATTTTTTTAAGGCCTATTGATTTCCGAAAATCTTGTGTTATAGTGGATTCACAATTTGAAATCATGATTTTGAAAGGTAAAAAGTGAATACGATGGAAAGAGGAAAGAAAGCAGTAGAAATACACCATCAGGGTTATAATTGCTGCCAGTCCGTTTTGGTGTCCTGTGCGGATCTGACCGATCTGACAGAGGAGAAATTAGCGTGTCTGGGAGCTGGATTTTTAGGCGGCATGGCGACGGCGAAAGGGACGTGCGGCGCATTGGTCGGCGCGCAGATAATCATGGGACTTAAGGAGTTTAAGGGCAAGCAGCTGCCCGGCAAAGCCCGCGATCTGTGCCAGGCGTTTGAAAAGCATTGCGGTGCTGTGATTTGCGGCGATATTAAGGGGAAAGAGACAGGAAAAGTGCTCTGTCCCTGTGATGAATGCATCCGCTTTGCGGCACAGACGATCGAAGAGGTATACGGATAAATCTGTTGATGACGGATGGCCCCTCCTGTTTTCAGGAGGGGCTCCTTTTATTTAAAGAGAAACGGGATGCTAAAAACAGGATCACTTCTGGACGGAAAATACAGGATCATACGAGAGATCGGACGGGGCGGCATGAGTGTTGTGTATCTGGCGGTCAATGAGAGGGTCGGCAAGATCTGGGCACTCAAAGAAGTCCGAAAGGAAGTGGACGGCCGTGATGGCATCAGAGAGATAAGTCTTGCAGCAGAGATCGAAGTATTAAAAAAGCTGCATCATCCGAATCTGCCGGTCATCATTGATATCATCGATTCCGTTGACAGTTATGTCATCGTGATGGATTACATTGAAGGAAAGAGTTTAAAACAGATCATCGGGCAGTTCGGACCGCAGGATGAAAGGCTTGTGATCGCATGGGGAAAGCAGCTTTGCCAGGTGTTGGATTATCTGCACAGTCAGAATCCGCCGATCATCTATCGGGATATGAAGCCGGGCAATATCATCCTGCGTCCGGACGGACAGGTGACGTTGATCGATTTCGGAACAGCGCGGGAATACAAGCGAGAGAATCAGGGAGATACGACCTGGCTTGGTACACGAGGATACGCTGCGCCGGAACAGTTTGGCGGGAACAGACAGACTGACCCCTCAACGGATATCTATTCACTGGGTGCGACACTGTATCATCTGCTGACAGGATACAGTCCTGCGGATACGCAGTTCGTCATCTATCCGATTGGACGGTTCCGGCCCGACCTGTCCGGTAGCCCGCTGGAAAAGATCATTGCAAAATGCTGTCAGCCGGAACCGGCATGCCGCTATCGGGATTGCAAGGACTTATCGGATGCGCTGGAACGGTTGGGTGATAAACCTGACGCGAAGAAGCGGATCAGCGGAAAGTATAGGCGAATGCTCATGACGGGATGTCTCATAATGGTGATCGGAGTGATGGCCGCAGCCGGTCTTACCGCATATGGAGCAAGGTCAGTTCGGAACGAGTACCTTTCGTGCATCAGCAGGGCAGAAAAGACAGAGGATCTTACGGAAGCGTCAGGCTGGTACAAAGAAGCGATCCGGCTAAAGCCGGATGAAGAGATGGCCTATGAACGGATGCTTTCTGACATGACAGAAGATGGGGAGATCACACAGGAAGAAAAAATCCTGATGGATGAAAGCCTGAATGACACACAGGATACAGGACAGGAAACAGTATCAAATCAGATGATTTTTCAAAAGGAAAACCCAAAAGGCTATGCTGTTTTCCTGTTTCACCTGGGCAGGGAGTACTACATCTTTTATCCAAACGGACAGCGGGAGGCCAACGGGTATCTGAAGCAGATCCTGGATGATCCGTATTTACCCAAAGAAGATCGCAAGGCGGCGCAAAGCCTGATCGCGATTACCGATTACTACATTTACGCAGGAGAAGCAGCAGCCGGTCAGACATGGGCGCAGGCGGATGAAAAAGACGCATTTTCGTACCGCCGCTTATGGGACCTGTTGATGGAGATCGGATTGAATCCGGAACGTGCTGATGAACAGTCCGGTGGACAACTGTTTTCGCTTGCGATCTATCGGGAGATTGCGACGCGGATCGCAACGGATCTGCCGGGCTTTCTGGGTGCCGGGGTCACAAAAGAGGAAATGGAGAAAGCGGTGCGGTCTGCCGGGGAATATTTGTCGGTCCACGCAGAGTTAAAGCAGGTGATATCTTCTGAAAAACTGTACCTGGAAACCGAAAGCGCGCTCCTGAACGCGGAGAATGAAATGGCTTCTTATTTTCATGTAACAGGGAGCACGCAGGATGAGGGAACGCAGTTTGAATGAGACAGAATAAAATGTACGAAACGGAGTGTGCAAAGACATGAAAAAGACAGGATGGAAAATATTATTTACAATTGCATGTCTCGCATTGGCCGGGGGATTGATGATCGGATCCCGAAATGCCGAGGCCTCAGAGAATGACGGACCTCTTATCGAGTGGAAGATGGAGGAAGCAAATGTTTATGATGGGATCTCTTATTACAGAGAGGATAACTGCGGGATTTCCATCATCGTTTCTGATGCGGATTCAGAACCGGTCCTGGCTGAAGCAAAGGTAGGGGATGCCGGCTTTTCGCTGGATGATTTCGAGATGACAGGTGAAGGATCTTATGTGCTTACCCTCACTGCAGATGAATTGTCGGATCTGATCAGGGAAGACGGAGAAGTAA